>JBKEBU010000021.1:0-20442 GCA_047973325.1 Propioniciclava sp.
CGATCTGACCACCGACTGGGACCTGGTCAGTCGGCGTGGTTGGCTGACCTGGCTGCGCGACGCCATGCCGCTACCACTCGACCCCGGGCTGCTGGATCTGGAGCTGGGGGTCCTCTCCGCACAGCTGCCGCTCGCCGACCTCGACGCGATCGACCGGTGGTTGGATCCGGCAAGAGAGGCGATGGTCCTAGGGCTGGCCGAACGGCTGATCAAGGACAACGCACTACCCCTGTGGCGCAACCTGGCCCGGCTCGCCCTGGACGCACTGGCCGAACTTCCAGCGGGCCAGGGCGGCGCGCTGCGGCTACGGCGCTGCTGGGCTGCAATCCCCCCGCTCCCAAGCGTCTCTCTCCACCCCAGGTATCACTGCCACCGCTGAGCCTGGCGACGACGTCTCCCCTCACCGGCAAGTCTGGACGGGGTCTCAGTTCGCTGGACTGGTCGCTCATTCCGGCGGCTCTCAAGCCAGCACCTGAAGCAACGGTGCCGTTCACCCTCAGTCCGGCAGACGATGGCCGCGCGGTCCTGGTTGAGGTGCACGCCCCGCCAAGACCGGTTCTCCATCCAGGCCTCCCCCAATCCGCCGACGTGGCATATCCGGTCGCCGACGTTCGCCTTGAGGGCTGGCCGCTCCCCCTGACCTCCTTTACCCTCCAGCCTGATAACGCAGGTGGATGGTATGGCCAAACCGTCCTGTCGCAAGCTGTTGCCGGCCTGCTGGATGAACACTCGGTGACCTCGGTGTCGGTGCGATCCAGACTCCTGGGGTGGAGTCCGCCACAGCCACGCCGGGAACAGACCCTAGCCGCGCAACGCTGGCGTGCCCGCGGGCTCATCCATCTGCGACTGGCGCAGTCGTGGCTGATTCAACGGCCACAACAGCGGCACGGCGCGCGTGGGCTCGGGCGGAAGCCATGGACGGCCTTTCGACTACCACAGCGGAGATCGGTGAGGTCGACACTGGTGGCTCGTTGTCGTTGGCCGAGCGCTGGTTCCTGCTTTCGTTGGCGCGGTAGCCATGCGTGCGCCAGGCACCTCGGCGATAGCCACCTGTGGCCAATTGATGGTGCCGCCCGGCACAAAGCCGGGCGGCACCATCTCCTTCGGTTAGAGGATCACGAGGATCCACGGGATGATCGACATCATCGTTACCCACACCATGTGCGGCACCTCCTTCTGACCGGTTACCAATCCCGGTCGAGACGGAGGGCAAATTGGTCAGTCAGCCCACTCCCACGCGACGCCATAGGCGAAGCCCGGTTGGGGATGGGGGAACGCTTGGATCAGGGCGGGTGCGTCCGGGTCAATCGAGGGCGCACCCGGCCGACGCACGTGCAGATCAACAGGAAGCTGACCCTCGATCCGCCAGGCGGACCCGGCGGCCGCCGGGCTACCGAAGTCCACTCGGACGCTCACCTCAGGGAGGGGCCGCACGGGCATCACCGCCATGAAAGCTGGCAGTGATCGCGCCTCGCGTACCCACACCTCCAGGGTGGTGTCGGCCTCTTCTCCGCGTCGGAGCTCCCCGGCCAGCGCCATCCGTATCGTCCACTGGCGCGGGGAGACCTGCGTGGCCTCCAACGACGAGAGCCCTTCCCCAGCGGTGAAGCGCACATCTTGGCTCCCCTCCTCAGTGCTGGGCAGAAGCAAGGCCTCTTCGAGCACCGTACGACGATCAGCCAAGACCCGGAGACGGCGCCGAAGGCGCAGCCGTGCATGTTCGTCTAGAGCAACCTCGTAGTGCTGCCGCACCCACTGCCACCCTTCAGAAGCCATTGACCCTTCCGACGAACTGCCGGCATGGGCCAGGACATCGGCCACCATGGTCTCGGCCTCACGGAGCTTGCGCCGCACCGTCCGGCTACTGCATTGAAGGCATTTCTGGATTTCGGCGTACCGGTCACCCAGCCGTCGCGTGTCCACGCTGACGCCAACCGCAGTGAACAACACCCACCGGAGATCCACCGGCAGAGTTTCTGTGGACCTCTTGAGCAACGCCACCAATGCATGGCGCGCATCCTCGTCGGACATTGAGTTATCGATCCCGGCAGCCGCCTTGAGATTCGGCCCCAGCCATGAGTGCAGGCTGGAGCGCCGTACCCCCCGCCCCTTGGGAACGACCTTCAGTTCTTCGATGAACACATCCCGATCCACACACATCATTATGGGGGACCCCGGCCTTCACACATACGATTTGTGGTCCCGTTGGGACATTTTTCGGCCAGTCCCCATCGGTGGCGAGCACGCTATCCCCCATCCCCGTAATGTGTCAGCAACCGGGCCACCTAACAATGAACAGGGCATCGGCTTGACAGAAGGGCACAGCAATGGCGTACAGGGACCCTAGCCGGATGCCGATTTCGGCCGTGATCGCCTTCGTGGCCGCAGGTGTTTTCTACACGCTCGGTGTCATCGGATACCACTGCGAGGGGGTCGGCACGTGGGATGCGCTATATCGATCGTTGCAGTTCTTCACCTTGGGAAATGATCTCGAGAATCCAAGCCTCATCCTGCAAGTGGCACGTTTCGGCGCCGCACTCGTCTCCGGCTACGCCGTCATCTCGGCCATCGCGCGGATCTTGGGCCACCGCTTCCGACTCTACGCCGAGGAACTCAGGACCGACCATATCGTCCTGCTGGGAGCTGCCCCCGAGATCGTGCCCCTCGCCATCGGGTATCAGAACGAGTCACAGAAGGTCGCCGTCATCGGCGACATCGGTGACGAAGCGGCAGGTGAACTTTCCAGCCGAGGGATCCCCTGGTGGTCGAACCTGAGCGACAGCCATCTCGCGAGGGTGGTAGCGAAGACCCAGACCGTGGTGGTGGCGCACGCGACCGATACCACCACCCGAGAGCAGTTGGCCCGGCTCCGCAGACTCCTCCCCGCCACGCAACCTTATGTACTCCTGGACGATGCCGAATGGGCACGCCGACTGCTGGAAGACCCAGGAGTGACCGTGCGACCCATCTGCCGGTCAACACAGGTGGCCCGGACGACCCTCAAGACCTGCCCAGCGCTGCCCTTCGGTGAGGTTGTGCCCGACCCGCTGGTGATCGGAGACGGACCATTGGCGGATGAACTGGCCCGCGGAATCGCCACCACATCCCAGCTGGACGGATGGCGTCCGCGCGTTCACCGGCTTCTCACCGACGACTCCTGGCTCGTGGATGCTCACGACGATCTCGGCGACGATTTCGCCGAGGCACACCAGGTCTCCCGTCTCAACGCTTGCCAGGCCATCACCGTTGCTTCTGACATCACGAAGGCTTGGAGGCCGCCGCAGGACGGAAAAGGACAGGCGGGCGGCCTGCGGATCTACCTCGCCATGAGCGACGAGAGCAAGGCAGCCACCATCGCCTCCGCGCTGCTGAACCATGACCGTGCCTGCCACGTGGCGTTCATCGTGGACCAGGCCCTCACCTGGGAAGACTTCTTCTATGCACATCGTGACCGGCTACACCTCATCTCCGCAACCCAAGTGCTGGGCTGCCCACAGGCCATCCGCCGCGGTCCCGCGGACCTCCTCCGTGAGGAATTGGAAATCGACACCCAGCTATGGGCCATGGAGAACCCAGCCCTCTTCAATCACAGCGTGCCTGACCACGACGGCAAGACCATTGAGATTGATCCGAAACACGAGACAATCGAGGCTGTAATTATGGCTCTGGCTCGCGACAACGGTGCCGGCTGCCTGGCAGTCCTCACCCAAGGCGGTTTCAGTATCACGCCTGGTGCCCAGCTGACCCCCACTGAAATCGTGAATCCAATCGAGCTGCGGGCGATGGCCGAGGAGCTCACCACGTGGGTCGCTCCCGCGTTCGGCGACCATTCTCCTCACCACGACCTGACCGTCTGGGCGTTGGAGCTGGCCGCCCGGCTCCCTGGCATCGCCAAACGCTCCGGATGGGGCATTGCGCCAAGCAACCACGCCATGCTCACAACGGCGGACATCGAGGAGCTGGCACCGCAGGTTCACCAGGAATATCAGCGAGCATCCACCAGGATGGGCAATCCGACTGGCTCTGCTGCCGTCGAGACCCCGTGGGCCGAATTCTCAGAGCTCATGAAGGGCGCCAACCGGGCGGTCGTGCAGAGCTATCCCATCAAACTCGCTTTGGCCGGATTGGCTTGGCGACGGTCCGAAGTGCCCACGCTCTACGAGTTTTCTCAGGATCAGATCTCTGTACTCAGCGTTGCTGAACATCGCCGCTGGTGCCACGGGGCCCTGCGGGACGGACGGGCCGGTCATCACATGATTCTCCCGTGGGACGCACTCACCCAGCCCGTTCAGAATCTCGACGCGACTAACATCACAACCATGCCTGCGATTCTCGCCACAGCGGGTATCGAAATCTATGAACCAGCAGGCAGAGGCGAACCCTGTCGCAGCTAGTAGTCACCACCCAGAGAGCTGATGATTCGCTCGGTGATTCGCCACGGGTTCGTGATCGCAGTACCGATAACCACGGCGTAGGCACCGGCGTCGAACGCTCGGCGAGCATCTCCGCCGGTACGGATCCGCCCTTCGGCGACAACCCGGATCTCCCGGGCTGCCAACTGTTCGATCAACTCATAGTCGGCCTCATCCGGTGTTGGCCCACCGGTATAGCCAGACAGGGTGGTCGCTACCAGTGCCGCGCCCGCCTCGGCGGCCGCTATCCCGCTCGCCAGGGAGTCGATATCAGCCATGACCGGACACCCACAGGCCTGCCTGACCTCAGTGATCAGCCGGGAGGCTGGCCACCCGGAAATCCGCGGCCTATCGGTGGCATCCAGGGCGATGATGTCCGCACCGGCCTGCCACACCTCCAGAGCATCGTCCAGGGTCGGGGTGAGATACACCTCCCCCGCCGCGAAGTCCTTCCTGATTCCGATGATCGGCAGCCTGACCTCGCGCTTAATCGCGGACACATCTGCGGCACCCTCAGCGCGGATCCCAGCGGCCCCACCGAGCTCAGCCGCCTGGGCCATCGCGGACATGTACCGGGGGCCATGCAACGGATTGTCCACCCGCGCCTGACAAGAGACGACCAGGCCACCGGCCAGCTGGGCCAGCAGATCAGGATCGGCGGTCACGGTGTCACCGGCCGTTTCGCCGGATACCAGGTAGCCAACCGGGTGTGCGCGACCGCGGGAATATCGCCGCCAACCATCGCCTGGGCTAGGATGCCCGCACCATCAAGCACGGTTCCGGCCGGTTCCGCTATCCCCACCCAGGGGCGCAACCGGGCAAACTCCGCCAGGAAGGTTTCCCGGATTACGTGGCACTCGCTCAGCAGCGCTCCGGCCCATGACGCTCGGGGCGGCACCCCCTCAACCAGAGCTGCAGCGAGGGTCCGGGCTAGCCCGGCGCCAGCGTCCCGACAGATCTGAGCAGCGGACTGATCGCCGTGCACCGCGAGCCCCACCACCGTGGGAGCCAACGACGCCAGCACCCCGGCGCGCTGATTGTTCGTATAGATGAGGGATGGCCAGGTAGGCACCTCGCCGAGCCGCGCCACGAGTGCGTCCAGCAGCGGTGCGGCATCCTGCCGACGCCCGTCGAACTGTTCCGCCGCCAGCGTCATCGCGGTCCGGCCGATCCACGCCCCCGATCCGGCATCACCGAACACATGACCCCATCCATCGACGGTATGCCAGATCTGCTGTGAATCGGTACCCAGCGCGCTGGTGCCGGTACCCACGGCAACCACGGCACCTGGTTGTCCCCCCAACGCGCCCATGGTGGCGCACAGCCCGTCAGCTGCCAACAGCACCGCGGCCGCTGGAAACACTGTGTGCACCGCTCGGTATACCTCATCGCGATCCCCAGCCAGCCCGACGATCCCGGTGGCACCGACACACACCGCCCGAACAGCGGCCGGATCAAAGTCGGTCATCGCCCTCACGAGATCATCCACGATCAGGGCAACGTTGCTCGCCAGCGAAGCCCCGTCACGCGTGATCTGAACGGCCGGGCCGAAGGCAGTCACCGGATCGGTGCCATCCATCGGCTTCCAGCGGGCACGACTTCCCGAACCACCGATGTCGATGGCAACGACGCCTGAATCTGGCACGGAGACCTACTTTCCGATCCCGGAGGTGAGCCCCGCGACTATCTGCTTAGTCGCCACCAGGAAAAGCACTATAAGCGGTAGCGTCGCGATCACAAGCCCGGCGAAAAGCGTCGACCAATCGGTCTGATATTCCCCGAAAAATGAGGTGAGCCCAACCGGAAGGGTATACTTCGCCGGCTGCCGGATGAGAATCAGCGGGTAGAAGAAGTCATTCCAAATCGGCACGAACCGGAAGATAACCACGGTGGCAATCGCCGGCCGCACCAGCGGGACGATGATCGACCAAAAGGTCCGCAACGAACCCGCACCATCGATCCGGGCGGCTTCCTCCACTTCGCCCGGAAGCTGCCGCAGAAACGCCCCCAGCACGAACACCATGAACGGGATGCTCACTGCGGTGTACACCAGGATCAGCCCAGGAAGCGTGCTGACCAATCCGAGAGAGTCCAGCAGATAGAAAATAGGCACAATCATCAAGAACACCGGCATCATCAGGCCCGACACGAACAGTGATTCGATCATGCCCATCGCCCGCGATTTCGAGCGGGCGAGCGCATACGCCGCCAGGAGCGAGACCGCCGTGGCCAACACCACCGAACACACAGTGACCACCAGCGAATTCCAGAAGTAGGTCGCAAATGAGGCTTCAATCCAGGCCCGTTGGTAGGACGAAAAATCGGGCACCAGCGGAAGCCCGAGGGGCTGGGTGGCCAGCTCACGGTTGGTACGCACCGAGTTTGTCAGCATCAGCAACAGCGGCACGACCGAAAACAGCGCATAGCCCCACAGGATGATCCCCACCAGCAGCCGGACACCCCGTGATCGGCCGCCAGTTCGTCGCCCCGAGCCAGCAGCTGCCTCATCACTGACCCGGTGGGTGCCAAATGTCGTCGTCATATCAGAACAGCTTTCGTTCGGTGCGGCGGAACCAGCGGGTGAAGATCATCGAAAACCCGAAGATCACCAGGAACAACACGATGGCGATCGCCGACGACACCCCAATCGCATTGGTGGCTCCCGACTCAAATGAGGTCCTATAGAACACCAGGGTCATGACATCGGTCGCGCCCGCAGGGCTGCCCGATGATCCGCCCAGCGCATAAGGGATGGGGAAGGCCTCCATCGCGCCGACGAAGGTCAGCACCGTCACGGTGCCGACGATAGGAAGAATCATCGGGAAGACCACCCAGATGAACCGTTGCCAGGCGTTGGCACCATCCAAGGACGCCGCCTCCTCGATCTCATGCGGGATCCCGCCCAAGGCTGCGCCATAGATCAGCAGCGGGAACCCGATCCACTGCCAAGCCGTCACCAGGACCACCACCCAGATCGCGGTCGCCGGATCACCGAGCCACGGCAGTGCCAGCTGCTCGAGACCGATGAGTCTGAGCAAGGCGTTGACCGGCCCGAACAGCGGCGACAACATCAGCGACCATAGATAGCCCACTATCAGCGGGCTGACCAGATACGGCATCGTGTAGAGGGTTTGGAACAGCTGCTTGAACCTCTTCAGCCGGTGCAACAGGTTGGCCATGAACAGCCCCAACGTGTTCTGGACCACCATCGCGGCGAGAAAGAGCAGGAAGTTGTGACCGAAGGCCCGCGGAATGTCGCTCGCATACGGCTCCCGGGTGAACAGGGCCACGAAGTTGTCCAAGCCTACAAATGCACCCCGGCTAATCCCCCGCCACTCAAAGAACGAGTAGCTCAACGCCGTGAACATGGGGTAAAGCACGAAGACGCCGAAGATAACCAAGGCCGGCAGGACAAAGGCCCACGCGGTCAGAGGTGGAAGCGCCCCGCCCACGGCGGAGCGCTTCCGGGTTGTGGTTGTGGCCACCATCAGGTCACAACCTTCAGTCGTTCGGGGTGAACCAGGTGGAGACGCCGGTCTGGATCTTCTCGGCAACCTCAGCCGGAGTGAGCTGGCCCAGCAGTAGCTCCTGTCCCCCTTCGCCCATCAGCGAACTGCCCAGCGGCTCGCCGTATCGGAAACTGACCAACTGCAGGTAGGGCGAGGATGCCTGCTCATAGAGGCGCCATTCCTCGGCCATCACCGGATCGGAGTAGGTGACCCCTGAGATCGGCGAGAACTGCTTCAGTTCGTCGGCCATGAGCTGCCCGAACTCTGCCGTGGCCATCCAGTTCAGGAGGGTCGCCGCTGCCTCTTGTTTCTCCGAGGCCGTGTTGATCGCCCAGCTGCCATCGGCGAAGCTCGGCGTCACCCCGTGATCGAGAACCGAGCCAGGAGGTGGCGGTGCCTGGAAGACGCCCAGATCTAGGTCCGGGTTCTGCGACTGGAAGAAGGCCAGTTCAAACGAGCCTCCGGGGAACATGGCGGCCTGTTCACTGGTGAACAGGATCTGCGAGTCGGTATAGCTGACGCCGACAACATCCTTGGGCATGTACTTCTGCAGCGACTGGAAGGTCTCGATAGACGCGACGTACTCAGCACTGTTGAAGTCGGTGTCACCGGCGAGAATCTTGGTCTGGAAGTCGGTGCCGCCGTACTGCGCCGAGCCGAAGATGTCATGCACGATCGGGATAATCCAGGAGTCCTTGGCGCCGACCGACAACGGCGTCACCCCTGCTTCAAGCAGCGTGTCGTTGACCTGGATCAGCTCATCCCAGGTCGTAGGAACGTCCAGGTTGTGCTCGGCAAAGATCTTCTTGTTGTAGAAGACCTGCAAGGTCTGGGTCGCGAACGGAACCCCGTAGACCTTGCCGTCCTCCAGACCCTTGGCACCATCGAGGACCGTCGGGTTGATCCCGTCGAGCCCATCCACGATGTCGTCGATAGCTACCAGATTGCCCCCTTGGACAAACGGCTGCAGCTGTCCATAGGCCCGGACCTGGGCCACATCGGGCCCGTCCGACCCGCCCAAACCTGTCTGCAAGATCTGCAGGTACTCAGTGTTCTTGAAGGCCTGGAACTCGATCGTGATACAGGAGTTCTGTTTCTCGAAGACGTCGAAGATCGTCTGATACTGCTTTTCGTCTTCGGTGCGCCACGACCAGACGCTCAGCGTCGTGCCGCCATCGGCGCACTCGCCGCTCGTCGTGGTTTGACCCTCGCCAGGGGTAGGGGCACTCGGTGCGCACGCTGTCGCCAGCAGCGTCACTGCTACTGCGCCGACGGCAAACGCCATTGGTCGTCGGAACTTCATGTCAACTCCTCATGTTGGTGGTGGTGTTCGGGTTGTGCAGTCGTGAAGACCGCCACGGCCGTGCGGACTTCGCCACCCGATACGCGCAGCGCGTCACGGATGCGGTCAGAAGAGATGGGCGGGTCTTGCCCCCCAGTGAGCACCGACACCAGCGCAACCTTGAGGTCACCCTCCGCAGCCTGGAGCGCTGCCGCGGCGGCATCGGAGGAGACCCCCGTGGCCTGCGTGATCAACCGGATCACCCGGGCCCGGAGTTTGCCGTTGCTGGGAGCGACGTCAACCATGAGGTTCGAGTAGGTCTTACCCAGTTGGATCATCGTGGCCGTCGAAAAGGCATTCAAGGCCATCTTCTGGGCACTGGCTGCCTTCATCCGGGTCGATCCGGTGACCACTTCGGGCCCGGTCTCCAAGACGATCGCAATGTCGGCGAGTTCCAGCAGTCGGCCATGCGGATTGGCGGTCATCAGGGCGGTGGGTACCCCGAGATCCCGCGCATGCTGCATCGCGGCCTGCACATAGGGGGTGCGTCCCGACGCCGCGAGCCCGACCAACAGGTCGCCCGCACGGAGATCCGCGACATCGGACCGGCCAGCAGCGAGATCGTCCTCGGCTCCTTCCACCGACCGAAACATTGCCGCTGGACCCCCGGCCAGGTGCGCCACCACGGATTCCTCACCAACCCCGAAGGTGGGACGCAGCTCAACGGCGTCCAGCACCCCGAGCCGCCCGGAGGTGCCGGCCCCCACATAATGGATTCGGCCGCCTCCTCGCAGGGTGGCAACAGCAGCGGTGGTGAGCGCCGCAATGGCTGACGTGGCTGTACGCAACGCCTCCAGTACTGCGGCATCCTCGGTAAGGATCCGTTCGACGATCTGATCACCAGCCAGCGAGTCGATATCCATGGTTCGGGGGTTGCGCTCTTCGGTGGGTGACGGGAAGGCCACCAGATCTTCCGGCGTCGCGAGATCCGCCGCCTGCGGCATCCCCGTCGATTCCATGGAAGCTCCCTCGATTCGTGTCGCACCCTGCTTGAGGGCATGAACGTATCATTCTTCCTACAAGCATGCAATGAATATTTCTTTCAGCATGGAGAGAAAAATGATGCCAAGATCAGGTGCGTTCGAGACCGGCCCGAGCCGAAAGGAGCAGCGATGACCATCCACCGCACCACCCCCATCTCGCTACCGCCCCGCAGCCCCGCAGCCCGAAAGACACTCACCCGAGCGATAGATAGGCATGCCTACGCCGCCGACGCCTCGCACTATCTCCTCCTACCCGAGACCGTCATCGTGGCGGCAGACACCGCCGACATGGCCGACCTGCTCGCTGAATCCAGCCGCACGGGAGTGCCCTTGACGTTGCGTTCCGGCGGCACCAGCCTGAGTGGCCAGAGCGTCACCGACCAGGTTCTGGTCGACGTTCGTCGCAACTTCCGCCAGATCGAGGTGCTGGACGACGGCGCCCGAGTGCGCATACAGCCGGGGGCGACGGTCCGGCAGGTCAACGCGCGGTTGGCCAGGTATGGCCGCCAGCTGGGCCCCGACCCGGCTAGTGAGTCGGCCTGCACTATCGGCGGGGTGATCGCGAACAACTCCAGCGGGATGAGCTGCGGCACCCAGGCCAACACCTATCAGACCTTGACGTCGATGACCTTCGTCCTGCCTAGCGGGACCACTATCAACACCGCCACCACCGATGCGGATGCCCGGTTGCAGGCGCTCGAACCGGCCCTGCATGCCGGTCTGGCCAAGCTGCGCGATCAGGTGCGAGCCGACCCGCACGCCGTCGCCGAATTGCGGCGCCAATATGCCCTGAAGAACACCATGGGGTACGGCCTGAACAGCCTGCTCGATCATGACACCCCCGTTGAGATCCTGGCGCATCTCCTGATTGGAGCCGAGGGCACCCTCGGCTTCGTGGCCGAGGCAGTCTTCCGCACCGTTCCCCGGCATCAGCAGGCTGCCACCGGCCTGCTCTTCTTCGACAATCTGGAGGCCGCCAATTCGGCCCTGCCGGCGTTGGTCGCCACCGGCGCGGCAGCCATCGAGTTGATGGACACCCAATCGCTGCGCGTCGGCCAGCGGGCAGCCGCACCCCTCCCGGCCCTGGCTGATCTGGCCCTGGATCACCACGCAGCCCTGCTCCTTGAATATCAGGCGGCGACCCCGGAGGAGCTGATTACCCTCACCGAGACCGCCCAGCCCACGCTGGCCCGCGTGGGTGGGTTCGACGACACCAGCTTCAGCAGTGATCCGCAGGGGCGGGCCCGGTTGTGGCAGTTACGCAAGGGGCTCTACGCCGCAGTAGCGGGCAGTCGCCCCACGGGCACCACGGCCTTGCTTGAGGACATCGCCGTGCCGGTGGATTCACTAGCGGCCACCTGCTCCGCACTGAAAACACTCTTCGAGCGCCACGCCTACACCGACAGCGTCATTTTCGGCCACGCCAAAGACGGCAACCTCCACTTCATGATCACCGATAACTTCGCCGAAGCCGAACCGCTATCCCGCTACGACGCCTTCACCGAGGAGTTGGTGGATCTGGTACTCGGCCAGGGGGGCACGCTCAAGGCCGAGCACGGTACCGGGCGGGTGATGGCGCCCTACGTTGAGCGCCAGTACGGTCCCGCGCTCTATCAGGTGATGCGGACAATCAAGCAGTTGGTGGATCCCGCGGGAGTTATGAACCCGGGGGTGCTGATAACTGACGATCAGCGCATCCACCTGAAGCACATGAAGACCACCCCGGCCATTGAGCCCGAGGTCGATGGCTGCGTCGAGTGCGGCTATTGCGAGCCGGTGTGTCCCAGCCGGGACCTGACCCTCACCCCACGTCAGCGCATCGTGGTGCACCGGGCCATCGCTGCGGCTGAGGCAGCGGGCGCGTCTGCGCAGGCTGAGCAACTGAAACGGGAGGCGGCCTACGATCAGGTCGCCACCTGCGCCGTCGACGGCATGTGCCAGACCGCCTGCCCGCTGCAGATAAACACCGGGGATCTGGTGAAGCGGCTGCGCACGGCCAGCCATCCGCCAGCAGAGAACCTGGTGTGGAACGCCGCTGCCCACCAGTGGAAGCTCAGCACTGGCTTACTCGGTTCAGCACTCACCGCAGCATCACGAGTGCCAGCGCAGCTTATTGGCCCTCCGAACCGGCTGGCCCGGGCGGTATTCGGCAACGATCGGGTACCGCTGTGGTCACCGGAACTGCCAGCAGCCGGTCGTCGTCGAGCAAGACCGGCGCCCGACGTGGCCGCCGACTTCATCTATTTCCCTTCGTGTCAGGGCACCATGTTCGGCCCGGCCGAGGGTGGCGAGGGCGTTCAGGTGAGCTTCGAGCGCCTCGTACATGCCGCTGGCCTCACGGCGCTGATACCGGCCGAGATCGATGCACTGTGCTGCGGCACTCCCTGGTCGTCCAAGGGGTTTCCCGCGGGCGCAGAGGCGATGCGCTCCCAGGTGCTGCCGGTGCTGCACGCTGTCAGCCAGGAGGGGGCGCTGGTGGTCGTGTGCGATGCGGCCAGCTGCACCGAGGGCCTGCGACAGCAGCTGGCTGAGGCTGGCAATGCTGTCATCAAGGTTGTCGACGCGGTCACCTATGTGGCCGACACCGTACTCCCCCGACTGGAGCAGGCCGCGGCCGAGGGCCGGTTGGACCTGACCGCACCGACGGGACGGCTAGCCCTCCACCCGACCTGTGCATCCACCCGGCTGGGGCTGGATCCCGCACTGCAGACAGTTGCCGATGCCGCGGCCGCTGAGGTCGTCGTGCCCGACGACTGGGGCTGTTGCGGTTTCGCCGGCGATCGCGGCCTGCTCCATCCGGAACTCACAGCAGCCGCCACCGCCACCGAGGCCGCCGACGTGCGAGCCCTACAGGCAGATAGCCATGCCAGCTGCAATCGAGCTTGTGAACTGGGGATGACCCGCGCCGTCGCTGCCCCCTACCACCATGTGCTGGAGCTCCTCGCCCGGCGGCTGGGTAGCTCGGAGTCCCCAACGCCGCACGACGGAGACGAGTAGGATCACGACGAGATCCGGGAAGCTGAGGAGCAGCAAGCATCGACGAGGACGTGCTGAAGGCCGTACGGCAGGCGATCCCTCGCCTGTCGGCACAAGAGGCTGTCATTGCCCGCCGCATCCTGGTGGATCCCGACCTGGTCCTCGATTCGACGGCCGCCGAACTGGCGACGGCCTCGGGCACGTCCCCGGCCACCGTCGCCCGCTTCAGCCAGCATCTCGGATTCTCTGGATACCGACAGTTCCGGCTGGCGTGTGCTGCCGCAGTCAGTCGCGAACGCGCGGAACGCGACAGATTTGAGCTCCATGACGAGGAGCTCTCCCAGGACGACAACATTGATGACGTGATCGCCAAGATCCTGTTTCAAGAAGTCCTCGCCATTGAACAGACGCTGCGAGGGCTGGATCGGTCGATTGTCACGCTGGTCGTCGACGCCTTGCTGGCCGCCCGGCGGATCGAGATCACCGGCTTCGGAGCGAGCGGTCTGATCGCCGCCGACCTCAATGAGAAGCTTCGCCGGATCGGCCTGCTGTCGTCGTACAGCGCCGATCTGCACTTCGCACTCCCCTCGGCGTCCACCCTCGTGGCCGGGGATGTTCTGGTGGCCTTCTCCCATGGGGGCCGGACCCTGGAAACTCGCAACGTGCTGCGGGTGGCGCAAGGGTCGGGAGCCACGACCGTGGCGATCAGCAACGACCCGGGCTCACCGCTCGCGGAATCGGCCGATCACACCATCGTGACCCGGGCCCGGGAGCGCACGTTCCGAACTGGCGCAATGGCCAGCCGTAGCGCGCAGAGTTCGGTCGCAGATGTGCTACTGGTCTGTGTCGCGCAACGCAACCTCGCCACGACGTCTGAGGCATTGCGTCGCACCTATGACTCAATCCTTGAGCACCGCACCGACCCCTGATCCGGCACCATCCCCAAGGAAACACGCCATGTCGCCCCGGCGCGCCATGTCCAAGAGAGAGCCCGCTCCCAGGCGGGACCACCGCGATAGCGATGCACATGGCCGGATCGCCTAGGAGCTTGTCGCTCCTAGTAGTCTGTCGCAGTTGAGATGTGTGGTACCGAGCGGCGTCAGGTGAGTTCTGGGCAAGACGGGGATCCGGAATCGATGCCGGGGTCTCGATGAGGATCCACGGCGCAGCCCAGGACTCACCTGGGGTCGCAAAGACAAAAGATCAGCTGCGACAGGCTACTAGGTTGCCCCCCCAGGTTCCTCCGGGTTTAGAGTGACGCCCATGAGTGACACCGCATTCTTAACCCTGCTGCGTGAGCAGATTCGCCACGAGTTCAGCGCCAGCCAGCAGTACATCGCGATTGCCGTCTGGTTCGACGCGCAAGATCTGCCCCAACTGGCCGGGCACTTCTATCAGCAGTCCATCGAAGAGCGCGGCCACGCCATGATGATGGTGCGCTACCTCCTGGACCGTGACATTCCCGTCGAGATTCCCGGGGTTGATGACGTCCGCAATGACTTTAACGAACCATCGGATCCGATCACGCTCGCGCTCGCCCAGGAGGAAACCGTCACCGAACAGATCGGTGCCCTGTTCCGGGCCGCTCGCGACGAGAGCGACGCCCTCGGTGAGCAGTTCATGCTGTGGTTCCTCAAAGAGCAGGTCGAAGAGGTCGCCTCCATGAAAACACTGCTGACCATCGCGGAGCGGGCCGGAGACAACTGGTTCGATCTGGAGACCTTCGTCTCCCGAGAAACTGTCGGCGACGGCGGCAACGACCCCAGCGCTCCCGAACCCGCCGGTGGAGAACTGACGATCGGTTGACTCCACCTCGCACGCGGGACCACCGGATGTCCGCGGGGAAAGGCCGAGCCGGCAGCCACTCTTCGCCTCGAATATCCCCGCACAGGGTGATGTCATCGGGGTTGGCATTGTCGAAGGGGCGATCGGGCGAACCGCTTCCCCCACATCTGGCGATGGACATCCGGTACACCCGCCTGGGGTCGCGCTTCATCCCGCCCGGCACGTCCTCGCACAGAGCAGCAATGATCAGCGCATCCCTAACGGCCACCACCGCCGGCACTTGTTGCTCACCCTCGTCCTGGCTCAGTTCTACCGCAGCCAGGACCTGCTCGCGGCCGCCTCCACCTATCGCACACTGGTGTAGACCGGCGGGCCCAGCACCGAACCGGCGTCAAAGATCGCCTGCTGCTCACCTTGTTCTGCGGCGGTGTGCTGCGCAGTCACCTCAAAGGTATCCTCGACCTGGGACTGCAGTTGGGCCCGCACAGCCAAGGACTGCACCCACGGCAGCAGCACCTGCAGGCTGCCGATGATGACAGCCACGACCACCGCCCCAATCAACAGTATCCGCGGCCACCCGCGCCTGCGCCGTGAGCCCCGCTCCCCTGAAGGCACGGCATCGACGATACTAAACGGCACCGGATTCAGGATGTGGTGAGCACCCTTCTCGCCGATCATGATCGAGGTGGCCTGGGTACCTGCGCACCCGGCGATTCGGGCGATTCACCTCCACCACGCGGTACCAGCGCACCTGGTCGGATTCAGCGCCCTGACGACTCCGGCACCGCATCCGCCAGGAGTCGGGCCACATGCAGGGTCAGGTAGGCGATCTCATCGCGGCTCACCTTGCCCGCCCCCGATTCCAGCAAGAAGGAGAGCTTTACCGCGATGGCCGCTGGCCGGGGATGGGACCGCCGGATCGATTCCAACAGCGGTACCGGGGAATCGGTGATCTGTGCCCGCCGATCAAGCCTGATGAAGAGATAGCGCAGGTGCGTGACGAAACGGGCTGCACTCATCGACGAACGGTCAATGGGATGCCGGGCGGTTGCCTCAATCACATCAAAGAACCGGTTGATGGTCTCGGTCATCTCGACGGTCTTGCCCAGGTGCCCTGACGAGAACTGGGCATTGACGAAGTGCAGCGCGAAGGCCACCGCCTCATCAGGCTGGAGGGCGACCCCGAGTTCATGCTGCACCAGGTCGACTGCCCGCTGCCCGAGAGCAAACTCGGTGGCATAAATATTGACGACCTCCCACTTCAGCGGGAAATCCATGCTCTGCCCCTCGCGCACCCGGGCGACCGCGAAGTTGAGGTGATCGGCAATCGGAAGGATGAGGGCCTTGTAGGAAGAGAGCCGCAGCGCATCCCCGGCCATCTGGGAGATTTGATCGGCCACATCCAGGATCTCCGGCGGCACCTCACCCAGCATCTGGGTGAGGCCGCGGGTAGCCGGGTCCTCGGGACGGAAGATCTGAAAAGCCGTGTCGGGGTCGACGGTGTCACCGGTCCGCCGCTGGAACCCGATTCCGCGTCCAGCCAACATCGCGTCCTGGCCGCGGGCATCCACGGCCAGGACGACGTTGTTGTTCAGTACCTTCTTGATGATCATCAGTCGTGGTGCAGACTCGCGCCCTGGGTAGCGATGAGTTGCGCGTACCAGTATGACGAGTCCTTCCGGATCCGAGCAAGATCCTTCAGATCGAACTCGTCGCGGTCCACATAGATGAATCCGTATCGCTTGCTGATCCCCTGGTGGGTCGAGATCAGGTCAATCGCCGACCACGGGCAATACCCCAGCACCGGAACCCCATCGGTGATCGCCAGCTGGATCTGCTCGATGTGGCGCCGCAGATAGTCGATCCGGTAGTCATCCTGAACCCGGCCATCCTCCACGGTGTCGAAGGCGCCCAGCCCGTTCTCGGTCACCATCAACGGCAGCTGATAGCGATCCCACAACTCCCGAAACGTCGTCCGGAAGCCGACCGGGTCGATCTCCCAGCCAAAGGCATTCTTGGGCAGATTCGGATTCGACACCGCCCGGTACAACCCCACCTCACCACGCACGATCTGCTGATCGCCGGCCCGAGTCGCCAGGTCGGAGGCATCCCCAGAGCTGGCGCCGACGGTCTGGCTGGCGTAGTAGTTGAAGGCGATGAAGTCCGGCCTGGCAGCCGCCAACGTGTCCATGTCACCGGGTTCGATCGTCGGCTGCCAGCCCCGCTCAACGAGGTAGGCCCAGGCGAGGGTGTTGTACCTGCCGAACACCGCGAGATCTGTATAAAGCCAGTTGCGGATGGCCGCCCAGTCAGCAGCGGCCAGCACATCCTCTGGGTCACACGAGGCCGCATACACGCAGGCGATGTTCGGCGCCGGACCGATCTTCACCTGCGGGTACTGCTCATGGGCCGCGATCATCGCCCGGGCCTGCGCCAGGAACATCAGATGATTCTGGGCAAACAGATCCTTCTTGGCCGCCTCACCGGTCAACGTGGTGGTACCGATGGCATCACCGTGCATGATCATCATGTTCTGCTCATTGATGGTGAGCCAGTAGGTGACCTTGTCGGCGTACTCGGCGAACAGAGTCTCGGCGTAGCGGGCGAAGGCATCCACGGTCGCGCGGCTGGACCAGCCACCCTTCTCATGCAGGGCCTGGGGCAGATCGAAGTGATACATGGTCACTATCGGCTCGATACCAGCCTCCCGCAGAGCATCGATCAGCCGGTGATAGAAGTCAATCCCAGCCTGGTTGATAGCGCCATTACCGTCGGGGATGATCCGGGTCCAGGCAATCGAGAACCGGTAGGCCTTGAGCCCGATTTCAGCGAACAACGCTACATCTTCAGCGAAGCGGTGGTAGTGATCCGCGGCAACCCGGTAGTCGGTGGTTCCCTCGGGGAACGAGGTGCGGGCGTCGATCACCGACGGCCCCTTACCATCAGCATCCCACGCCCCCTCAACCTGGTAGGCCGAGGTGGAGGCACCCCACAAGAAGTCGGCCGGGAATGCAGACACGTTCTGATAATGCACGATTCCTCCTACTTCCGAGCGGTGAGCACGGTGCGTGACGGATCGATCTCCCCGGATTCCTCAACCTCAACCTCGGTGAAGTCCTTGGCGTTGGTGAGGATGACCACCGAGGTGGTGTCGTATCCGGCCGACTGCAGCGCCGCCAGATCGGCCTCGATCAGCACCGCACCCCGAGCCACCGAATCGCCCTGGCTGACCTGATTGGTGAAGTGTTCCCCATTGGCCTGCACGGTATCGAGACCGACATGGATGAGGATCTCAGCTCCATCATTGCTCCGGAGCCCCACCGCATGTCCGGAGGCCATCGACACCACGACGGTACCGTCGAACGGTGCCAGCACCAGGCCATCCGCAGGCCGAATGCCCAGGCCTGGCCCCATGGCTCCAGCCGAAAAGACCGGATCATTCACCTCAGCTAGCGGAATCGCCGTGCCCACCATGGGCGAATCCACGGCAATCACATCGGTCCGGGTCAAGGTCGCCGTGCCGCCCCCGGCGGTCGCAGCGCTCGCACCGGCGATAGCAACCTCAGCTGCAACCTCCTCGCTATGGCCCCCGTCGTGGCGCTGATGATAGTCAGCAGCACTCGCCGCGTCCTTGGCCAGATCCGCCCGGCTCATGCCGAACAAGTAGGTAAGGACCAGGGAAGTGAGGAACGCCACTCCAGTACCAATGATCAGCGGGAGGAAGGTGTCGCCCAGCCCCATCGGGTCACCGAAGCCAAGTGGCAGGGTGAGCAGTCCGGGGGCCCCGGAGCCATAGATTCGTACCGGCCCGAGACCAGTGATTGCACCACCCACGCCGCCAGCCAGAATCGCGATGATGAACGGCCGCTTCCGCGGCAGTGTGATGCCGTACACGGCCGGTTCGGTGATGCCGAAGATGCCCGCCAGCGAGGCTGATCCAGCCAGCGCCCGGGTGCGTGGATCCTTGGCCCGCAGCGCCACCCCGAGCGACGCCCCTGCCTGCGACAGTACGGCGGGGTAGCAGGCGCCCTTGATGACGTCGAACCCGAGCGTGGCCACATTGTTGATGAACAGCGGCACGAAGCCCCAGTGCACCCCGAAGACCACCAGGACCTGCCACAATAGCCCGACCAGGGCCCCCATCAGCACCGGTGACAGGTTCTGCACTGCCACCATGCTGTCGGCAGCATTGGTCGCGATCCAGGTGGCCACCGGGCCGATAACAATAAGCGTCAGCGGCATCACCACAACCAGCGCAAACATCGGAGTCACGAAATTCCGGATCGACTCGTGGATGTACTTGGAGAAGAACTTCTCCACGTGTGCTAGGGCCCACACTGCCAGGATGATAGGCACCACTGACGAGGTGTAGCCCACCATCGTCACCGGAATGCCGAAGAAGGTGACTGCGTTCCCCGCCGCCCCATACCCGTTGAGTGTCAGTCGAACCGCCTCACCATCGATCTGGTACGCGAACGACTGCAAGCTGGTGTACAGCAACGCCGCGGCCAACCCCATGGCGGTGTAGATGTTCCCGCCGAACTTCCGGGCGGTGGAAACGGCCAGGAACATGGGCAGCAACAGGAAGAAGCCATCAGCGATGGCGAAGAAAATCTGGTAGGTGGTGCTACCTGGTTCGAGCCACCCCAGGGCTGCAAAGATCGCGAGGAAGCCTTTCAGAATGCCAACAGCCGCCATGATGCCCAGGATCGGCGTGAACACGCCAGCGATAACGTCGACGGCCCGGTTGAGAATATTGCCGCTGGGGGCCTCCTCAGCCTGGGAACCGTCGGCGGTGAGATTGGAGATCTTCCCCAGCCCAGCGTAGGCCTTGGGCACGTTGTTGCCCACGACCACCTGAAACTGCCCCCCGGATTCGACGACAGTTATCACGCCCGGTAGTGCGCCGATAGCTTCCTTGTCGGCCTGCCCGCGAACCTTGAGCTTGAACCGTAGCCTGGTTGCACAATGCACCACCGAAGCCACGTTTTTCTCCCCGCCGACACCGGCGAGGATATTCTTGGCGAGTTGATCGTAGTCGACTCCAGCCATACCCTCTCCCTCATTTCCCGGCAGGTTTTAGGCATAAAAAAAGACCTGGCTCCAGCACCGAACTGACATTGCAGACAAAACAATGTTTCGGTACCAGACCCAGGTTTTGCCTCACTGCGGAGTGACAACCCTCAAGCCGGTGGGGCCACCTTGGCCCACGCCGGACTGTATCCCATCGGCGTCACCATGGCAAGGTCACCGCTCGGCCGTTGGGGTGTGTGGTCTTGTTGTGGCGGTGGTGGTCCTGGACCGCTTGGAGGGTGTGTGTGGTGGGGTGGTGGTGTATTTGGGGGGTTTGTTTTGGGCCCCCCACAGTGTGTGGGGGGCCCGGGTCCCAACGGTTTGGTTGGGGGTTGTTCGGCGGTGTCCTACTCTCCCACACT
>JBKEBU010000066.1:0-21531 GCA_047973325.1 Propioniciclava sp.
ATCTCTTTCGTCGTGTTTCGAGGCACGCCCTGGCGAGCGCATTTCGCTGTAGGGGCGGCGCCGCTGCGTCACATAGCTGCTCGTCAGACGGCACGCGCGATGGTTCGGTCGCCCGAACACAAAGATTAAGGTTACCGGTCGCCCTCCCCCGGGTCAAACGGCCAGCGGCAGCCATATCCCAGCGCCCGCAACGGGCCCTCACACTCTGCGCCCAGCCGCCGAACCCGAGCGCACCTCAAGGGTGCCACCGCATAGCAAGATACCCTGCTGCTGTGAGTGCCCAGAGCAGATCCCCTGGCACCGACACACCGCCCCTGCGGCGCCACCAGCGAGAAGCCCTGACCGCTCTCACCCATGCGTGGGCGGCTGGCCGCACTCGCGCCTGGGTGGTGATGCCACCTGGATCGGGGAAGACGCAGGTGGGGCTCTCCGCCGCCATCAACTTGCTCGACTCGGGCCAGGTGCAACAGGCAGTCGTTCTCAGCCCCAACACCGCCATTCAACAGCAATGGCTGGTGCGCGCCCGAGCAGCGGGGCTTCTCGCCGGCACAGACAGAGATGTCGCCGGGCAGTTGACCTCGCTCACCTACCAAGGGCTGGCGGTCTTCGATCCGGATGCGGAGGTCGACGAGGACGCCGAGCAGGCATCCTTGCTGAGCCGACTACATCCAAACGGAAGCGCCCTGCTACACCAGTTGCATCACGCCGGGAATATCCTGCTTATCCTGGACGAGTGCCACCACTTGCTGGAGGTCTGGGGGCGGCTATTGCAGGAAATACTAGCCGAACTCCCCCAGGCGCGAGTTCTGGGGCTCACCGCAACCCCGCCGCAGACGCTGACCCCCGACCAGGCCGCTGTGGTGACCGACCTCTTCGGTGACGTGGTCTACGAAACCACCATCCCCGCCGTCGTCCGCGAGGGCGATCTGGCACCCTTCGCCGACCTCGTGTGGCTCACCACGCCGACACCCACCGAGACGGACTACCTGGACAGCGAAGCCGTGCGATTTGCCGAACTCGTCACCCAGGTGACGGACCCAGCCCACGGCTCTACCCCCTTCCTGGAATGGATCGATGCCAGGTTTCGATCCGGAGCATTCGGCTGGTCCACACTGAGCCTGAACCACCCCGAGTTGGCCGATGCCGCTCTCCGGCTCGCTCACGCCGGGTTGTTGACCCTCCCGGAGGGTGCCCGACCCCGCGAACAGCATCGCCGGGAGCCGACCGCCGACGATTGGGTGCTGCTTATAGAGGATTGGTTGACCGGGGCCCTGGTGGCTACCGGCCAGGCTGAGGACCAACACCTGCGTGCTCGCATCCAGCAGGCACTGCCGTCCGTGGGCTACCGGTGGACCCGCCACGGGATCCGGCGCGGGCGGAGTTTAGTCGACCGGGTCCTGGCCAGGTCCTTGGCCAAGACGACCGCAGCCGTGGCCCTGGTCACCGCCGAAGCCGACACCCTGGGCCCACGTCAGCGAATGCTGGTGCTCTGCGATCACGAACAGGCCAGTGCCACAGTTCCCGTGGACCTGGATGGAGTTATCGACGCGCAGGCCGGATCGGCCCGAGCGGTGCTGGCAGCACTGCTAGCGGACCCGACAACACGGCGCCTGAACCCGGTCCTGGTCACCGGCACAACCGTCGCCGCGAACGCCGACACCCTCGCCCGGATTCGCGACCAGGCCATTGCCACGGACCCGGCGCTGGCCGGTCGACTCACCCTGACGACCGGGATGGACTTCAGCGAACTGAGCCACGGCTGGTCGAGTCGCCAGTGGGTGCCAGTGGTGACCAACTTCTTTGCTGCCGGTCAGTGCCGCGTGCTGGTTGGGACCCGCGGCCTGCTAGGAGAAGGATGGGATGCCCGCGCCATCACCGGCCTGGTCGATCTCACCACCGCCACCACGCCGACAGCCGTGGTTCAGACCCGTGGGCGGGCGCTCCGCACTGACCCTGCGTGGCCCGACAAAGTGGCCATCAACTGGAGTGTCGTCTGCGTGAGCGACCGGCACCCCCGCGGCGACAACGACTGGTTCCGGCTGGTCCGCAAACACAATGGGTTCTTTGGAGTCGATGATGCCGGGGATGTAGTGGACGGAGTGAGCCACCTCGACGAGGCCTTCTCACCGTATTCTTCACCAGATCCGCAGCACTATGACAGCCTCAACGCACGGATGATCCGACGTTCCCAGCAGCGGGCTGCTATCGCCGAACGCTGGCAGATCGGCATGTCCTACCACGACACCGCGGTGCGCTCCCTGTGGGTACGACCCGCTGGTGGGGCGACGTCGGCACCACCGCAGCTCTCGGCAAGGCAGCCCACCCAGGTCGCGCTGCGGCCCGACCGGCTCGAAGATCGGCTACCGGCAGTGGCTCACGCCCCCCGTCGAGAACGCCACCTCGTGCGCCAAGGCTGGATTCTGCCACCCGCTGGTCTGCTGGTTGCCCTGGTGGCTATCGCTGCCGGGGTACCCGGGCCCATGGCCACGATGGCGGCCACGATCGTGGCGATCCTCGGCGTGCTGCAGCTGGTGAGAGGAGAGGTCGAGCGCCGCAACCGGGTCAATCGGCACCTTGATGGCCTGCTCGCCGAGGCTCACCGGCCTCCTGGGATCGGCCAGGTGGGCTGTGCTATCGCTGACGCCCTCGCCGAGGCCGGTCTGGTCTCCGGGGGCGCGGCACAGGTCCGGGTCGAGCTCGAACGTGGCGCCGAGGAACGCTGGGAGTATCGCTGCCGACTAGAAGGGGTGTCTGAAGCCGACTCCGCGACCTTCGTCGCCGCACTCGATGAGGCGCTGGGACCTATCGAACAACCTCGCTATCTAATTCCGCACTGGACTCCCCTGCCCGGAGCCGATCGGCATTGGGCCCGGCGGGCCCTGGCTGGAAAAGTCGGCGCTCACGGGGAGACGTGGCATGCCGTCCCTAGCATTCTCGGGACGAATGCGAAGCGCGCCCGTTCCTACGCCCGCGCCTGGGACACTTGGATCGGAGGCGGTGATGCCCTCTACACCGGATCACCGGAGGGCGCTGGGATACTCGCGGCCGTTCGGGGGTCAGATCCGTTCGCGGTGACGTCGGTGATGCGCCGCCAGTGGAGTTGACTCAGGCTCGACCCGGTCCGCCTGTCAACCCCCCATTTCCACGTGATAGCGATACCGGTCACCCCGGTAGTGGCACACTGTATATTCCACCTTGTTGCCGTGCTGATCGATAGAGAGCCGGACCCGTTTCATGCACGGACTTTGCGCCGCCACCTGCAACTGCTCAGCCAGGTTGTCCGGCATCAGTTGCGCCTCAAAGTGCTCCTGCACCCTGGTGATCACGATCCCATGGCTGACCTCAAGATAGTCATACAACGAGCCGGTGTAGTCGGCCGGATCCGAACTCAGGCCCTCCGGCGCCATAAACGTGGAGAAATGGACCAAGGGCTGCCCATCGGTGGACCGCACCCGATCGAGCCGGAGCACCGGCCGGTCCTCGGGAATCTCCAGCGCGTGCGCCGCCGCCCGGCTGGGCGGTAACTGCACCACCTCCACCGAACTCGTGTGTGGTTCCTTGCCGAGACTCCGCATCTCGTCGGTGAAGCTTCTGATTCGATTCAGCGGCTCGTCGAACCGCGATTGCACCACGGTGGTCCCCCGGCCCCGCCGCCGCACCACCCACCCGGCCCGCTCCAACTCCTCGAGCGCTCGGCGCACAGTGATCCGGCTGACCGCGTATCTCGACTCCAATTCGGCCTCACTGGGCAGCAGATCACCCACGGAGTACTCATCCCCGCTAATCTGCGCCAGCAGCAGATCCTCCAGTTGGGAGTACAACGGTGGCGCGCCTTTGGAGAAGTTCAGCTGGTGTGGGCCCTCTGTTTGCGAACGAATGCTCGAACCACCTTAATCTCAGCGACCCCTGCGGCGGGCCTCACGACGAAGTCCTCCACCCGGGCGGGGACAATGAAGGTTTCCGCATAGTGTACGAGGTAGGGCTCGAAGGTGCCGTCGGGTGAACTCACCTCGGCAGCGGCGCCCTCCACCAGGTTGAGCATACTGAAGCCCCCATCGGAGGCCACCCTCACCTCGCTCCTGGTGGTGTAGCGCACCGTCTCGATGAACTCCAGCCGGTGCAATCCCGTGCGTTCGATGAGCACATCATCTGTTTGCCTCAGCACCTGGGGTTGCGGCGTCAGGTTCTCCCGGACCCACGCGTCGGTCCGGGACCAATCAATGACGTGCTGGCCGTGCCCCACATGAGTAGGCCGTGGCACCCCGTCCAGCCCCACCCGATCCCAGTCCCACAGCTTGAACGTGAAGATATAGGGGGTCGCGGAAATCTCCAGAACCAACGTGTCTGCTGCCGAGCAGTGCACAGTCCCGGCCGGGATCAGGAAATGGTCATGCCTCTTTGCCGGATAGCGGTTCACGTGGCGCTCGGCTTCAAAGCTGACCGCACCCGATTCCGCCGCCGTCAGCTCTGCCACCATGGCCTGAGGCTCACTATCCTCCCGCAGACCCAAGTAGACCCCTGCGTCCGGACCTGCCTCGAGGATGTAGTAGCTCTCGTCTTGGGTGTAGGCCATCCCGAAGTGCTCCCGGATGTACTCAACCGTGGGGTGCACCTGGAGGCTCAGGTTCTGTCCACCGATGGTGTCCAGAAAATCAAACCTGATCGGAAACTCAGCCCCGAACCTGGCCACGACCTCCTCCCCCAGCAGTGCTGTGGGAAACACTTTGACCAGGTTCTGTGCGGGCACCTCGATCTCGCCGTCGCCGATGGCGAGCACGATGCTGTTTTCTTCGGGTACACCGTCGAAGCCCCAGGCAATGTTCTCCCCTTCCATGGGGATCCCCAGCTGGTCCTGGAGCCACGTGCCACCCCAAACCCCCGCATCGAAGTAGGGCACCATCCGAAACGGCCGACGGGTCACGGCCTCCAGCGCGGCCAGGTAGGTCGGCGTGGCCACCAGAGTGGGCCGAGGGACGGTATTCGTCTCGAGATAGTAATCCGATGCCGGCAGCTGGCTTACCTTCCACCGGTCCGCCACCCGCCATTCAATGAAGTAGCCACGTTTGAAGCGTCGGAGCAAGTCCTCCTCCGCGTTGTCCGCCAGCCAGTTTCCCAGCGTCCCTTGGCGCCAGCGCCGCTGGATTTCCCATCGGGTGATATCCGCGTAGACCCGGACCCCACCCTCGGAGATCAGGCTGGCGCCGAAGCCAATCACGAGTACCCGCCCGAGCAGGGTCTGCACCCGACGCCGGACCGCGGCCAGCCGGTCGGCATCGACAAGGTCATGAATGGTGCCGAAGAACATTCGGCCGAACACCCGGTCCTCGGTCAACCACGGCTGGAGGAACCGGGTGAGCTCCGCCCCGTCGGGGAAAATCTCGCCGCTATGGACGACAGTGTCGATACCGATGCGTGCGGAGAGTTCCCGCGCCACCGCAGCATCGTCTGTCCCTGGATAGGATTCGACCACGTAGAGGTGAGAATCCTGGCGAGCCAAGGTCGCCGCCACCGCTTCCCATCCGGCATCCACCTGGCCGGACACTCCAGTGGGCGTCACCGGCCGCACCTCATAGCTCGCGCTCATCGGGCCACCTCCTCCATCCGATAGCCGCCGCCGTCGCGATAGACCCGGACCCCGAAGGTGGCCGGAGAAATCGCGCCGTAGTCATGACCGGCCACCGTCGGCCACACCGCGAAGACGGTGAGGTCCCCATGCCCGGTGTTGACTAGTCGATGGGCGGTCTGTCCGCTGATGTAGTGCACGCTGCCCGGCGATATGCGCTCGCACCACCAGGTTTCATCGGGCCTACCGAGCAGCAATAGACCCTCGCCGACAACGCCCAGGTAGACCTCGCATTGGGCACGGTCAGCGTGGTAATGGCCGCGCGTCATGTTCAGCTCACCGTGGAAGCCCAGCGGATACAGCGTCGTCATGCCCGCGTAGAGGTTCCCGGCTTGCTCCAGCGGGCCGCCGGTGTAGCTCTGCACCTGGTAGGCCTCCGTTCGCGGATCGCAGCCCGATGCATCGGCGTAGATCCCAGCCACATCGCCCAGGGTCTTAGTAGTGGTGACCAACTCCGGACCAGCGAGGCTGCCGGAATCAAAGGCAAGCTGCAGTGCGGCGGGATGAATCATGAAGGGCTGCTCCTGTTCTTAGTGGATGGTGACCGATGTGCGAGAGTGCGGACCAGCGGGCGCTACGGGACGAAGTCCTGCCAGAGCGCAGACACCGCAGCCGGCCGGGCCACAAACCCCATCCGGTCGGGATCGCTCTGCCACTGCCGGTAGATGGCGTCGGTGCTGATCCCAAACTCGGTATAGATCCGAGGCTTCTTGCGGGTCAGTTCGGACACACCGTAGTGCGGGTTCGGCATCCAGGTGATCACGTCGCCGGTCACCTTGGGGTACCAGGCCAGACCATGACGCTCCGGGATGCCGCTGTAGTCAAAGCCGTAGTCGCGCACGCACCAAGCACCGAAGGCCATCGGGGTCCGAACACCCGCGTTCACTGTCAGATGGGCCCACCCTGGTGGCACCAGGACCTTGTCTCCCGGGCCGGCCTGAACCGCAAAGCACCGTCCTGGGTCCGCAGCCACCTGCTCCTGCATGTAGACCACCCCCGCCCCTTCCCAGAACTCATAGAGCTCCGGAGTGGAGGTGCCACATGAAGCCGACACCGCGTGCACATGGCCTTGGGACCGCACGGGTTCGTCCCCGACAACCCCGGCGGCATAGCGGACGAGACCGAACAGTAGGTTCTGGCGGATGAGCAAGGCTAGATCACCAGCCGCTGCCACATCCATGTAGATGGCGTAGAGCTCCTCTGGGCCCAGCACCTCCGGGTTCTCGAGGGAAGCCCGGATCTCGCTGAGAGTGCGGACCACGCGTGCCGGGTGGTGTAGTTGGTCAGCAAAGTCGATCCGCAAGGCCCCCTCGGGGAGCGCGATTTCGATACCTGGGTCATAGTCAAGAGACATTGCTGATCACCCGAGCAGCGGAAGCACGTACATGGAGATGGCCACGAGGATCACCGCGAGCAGGAGCAGAACCCCCATGACCTTCAGCGCCGACCAGCGTCGCTTGGCCATCAACCACCAGCAACTGATCACCAAGAGCATGCCGAGGAGATTGGGGAAGATCCCATTGAGGGTCTCATCCACATTGATGGGTTCCTCACCCCCGCTGGGGAACGCGAATTCGGTGGTGACGTTGACATAGCTCGCGGCTACGCCCCCCACGACGAGTGCGCCCAGGAGGTTGAAGGAGTTGCGCACCCGTTGTGCCGAGTCCCCCACCAGGAAGTCAATGGAGCGTCCACCGAGTTCGTAGCCCTTCATGTAGCACCAGTACGACAAGGCAGTCATCGAGCTCAAGAAGACGACTATGTAAAACAGCGGCCCAGCGGGATTGCCACCGGCAGCCATCCCCATGGCAATCGACAGCAGCAGCGGGATGTACATTCCCGGGATCATCGCGTCACCGATTCCGGCCAAGGGACCCATGAGGCCGACCTTGACGCCATTGATCATCTCGTCATCAACCTCACCGCCGGAGGCCCGCTCTTCCTCGAGGCCGACGGCGATGCCGTTGATGAGGGAACCAACCTGAGGCTCGGTGTTGTAGAAGGTAGATTGCCGTTTGAGCCCGGCGATCATCTCCTCGCGATTGTTGGGGTACAGCTCCTTGAACACGTGCGACATCGATTGGGCGAAACCGAAGGCCTCCAGCCATTCGAAAGACATCGACGACAGGTTGCCCACGAACCACGAGAACCAGCTCTTACGGAGTGTGCGCTTGCTGAGCTTCCGTGGGACCACGGTCCCTTCGGTGCGATCCTGGACTTCATTGGTGGTCATCTCACAACTCCTCGTCGACGTCACTGGTAGCTACAGCTGCGGTGGCAGCGGCGGCTGGAGTGGCCACTATCTGGGGGGCCGCAGTGAAGCGGTAGTTCAGGTAGGCGAAGAAGGCCCCAATAAAAGCCAGCCCGATCATGTTGGCGCCCAGCGCTGCCAGCAAGGTGAACCCCATCAGGAAATAGACGATCTCGATTGGCTTCTTGATAACCATCACCAGCAGAATTGCCACCCCCACCGCCGGGAGAATGCCGCCCAACAGCGTCAGAGTCCGCATCACGAAGGAGTCAATCGGAAAGGTGTCGAGGATCAATTGGGCCAGATGCTGGCCGAAGTAGACCACCACCGCGGTCGGCACGAACCGGTACAGGAATTGGATGGCCTGCGGATAAAGGTAGTGATTCCGGAACAGCCCCTTCAGGTCCCCCTCATCGATGGCGGCGATCGCCCGATGGTTCCAGAAGGAGTTGGTAACCATCATGAACGTGTGAAACACGGTGCCGACTGCTCCCACCGCAGTGGCAATAGCAACGGCGGCCTCCACGGTCCCCCCGGCCTTGACAGTGGAGATCCCCAGGCTCACGCCAATGTAGGCGGCCGCGTTGAGATCTTGCGGCATTTGACCGCCGGGTGTGACCAAGGCGATGTACACCACCTGCACGGCGATACCAACGATGATGCCGGTCTGGACATCACCGAGCACCAGACCGATGAGCATCCCCGAGACGAGCGGACGAGTGATGGTATACCAACCCCCGGTGAGTCCTAGGAGCCAGGGCACCGAGAGCGAGCCTAGATAGGCAAGAAGACCGATAATCACGGCCTGCAGCACGCTGATGGTCATCATGCCTCCTTGAACTTCGAGCTGACATCGCTCCAGCGGACGAGCTTGGCGTCGGGAGTGAGTTGAAACTCGACCGGCCAGCCGAGGGCAGCGATAGCGTGGAAGGCGACCCCATCGGCCGCAGTGAGGTCGGCGTTGATGTTGACATTGATAGTCCCGGGACGGGCACTTTGAGGACCCACATTGATTGTGGAGACGTCTGCTGCGAATCCCGGCCTAGCCAGAATCTCGGCGAGAGTCCCTGGCTCCTTGGTTATCAGGAAGTACCGCTTGTCACTGGCGATGGCATCAGCCATCCGCTGAGCGAACTCCTCCCGGGTGAAGATCAGGGTGCGATGGTCCGAGGCTGCCTTGAGCGTGGCTTTGAGCAGCGGATCACTGGCAGCCCGATCATTCACCGCGATTATGCCGTCACAGGGGCGCTCTTTGCTCCACCTGACAATTATCTGGCCGTGGATGATGCGGTCGTCAATCCGAATAAAACTGATGGACATCCTTGTCCTGCCTCCTTCTAGAGTTCGTCGTCGTCGGTGTCGTCGGGGGCCAGCTGCAACAACCTGGGGGCAGCCCGGCCGATCAGTGTCGGCCAGATCGGCGGCTTCCGGGCGAGAATCAGCTCAATCAGCAGACCAAGATTGGCCCCGGTCACGATCTGGAGCTCACCCACGAGATGCAACTCCTGAGCAACCTCGAGCACGGTGTTGCACGGGGAACCACCGAGCAGGTCGGCCAGGACAACAGTCACGTCGCCCGGCCGGAGCGCGGCGGCAACCTGCTCCCGGAAGAGGGCGACGTCTTGGAGCCCGATCGCTCGCACCCGGTCAGTCGCTTGATCGCCCACGATCATCTGCGCTGCGCTCAGCAGGCCGTCGGGAAATCCACCATGACCCACCACCAGAATCTGCATTGATACCTCCTCGTCACGATTGCTATATTATCATTATGTTATAACTAATTTGTCAAGGAGGGCCCCATGTCAACCAACCCGGTCCTACTCTGGGACTTCGACGGAACCCTCGCCGACACCCTTCCACTATGGCGGGCGGGAATCCTCGGTGTGGTCACCGATCGCGGCGGATTCATTGATGAGGGCACCCTCCGTGCCGCCCTCCACTCCTCCTCCAGCGGGATCGTCCAGATTCTCACCAGAGTGCTGGGCACACCCATCGCAGGCAGGGATCTTCTGCACGACCTGTGGTCCCGGGTCCAGGCCCAACTTCAGCTCGCTATCCCCTGGCAGCCAGGAGCCCGCCGGCTCCTCGTGGAAGCCCAGTCAGCACAGATCCGGTGCGGGCTGGTCTCGAACGCCCCCCGAATCCTCCTGGAGACCGCCCTCGGGTCTCTGTCCAGCAACCTGTTCGAGTGCGTGGTGGGCTCCGAAGACGTGACCGCAGCGAAGCCCGCACCCGATCCCTATCTGCAGGCGCTGGCCGATCTCAGGGTAGGCCCCCAAGACGCCGTGGCCATCGAGGATTCTGCAACCGGGGTGCAAGCCGCCCTCGCCGCGGGAGTCCCGGTCGTGCACGTGGGCGACGCACCGGTGAACCTGCCAACTGTCGGTGAGGTGACCTCCCTCACCGCCGTCACCGTGGCTGAACTCATATCCTTCCAGCGCAGAGAGGCCCGCAGGAGCTAGGCCCGGTTACCGGAGCACAGACACTCGGACCTACAAACACAACGTGGCGTGACCCCGCTGGGGCCACGCCACGTGCGCTGACATCCGGACTTAGCCAAGATCACCGAGGTCGAAGTCCTCCAGCGAACCCGAGGCGGTGGCGGCGATGTCGTAGTCGTACGGGTCGTAGCTGAGGTCGTAGGCAGCTGCCCGCGCCTCCGCGGTCGGCTCCACCCGAATGTTGCGGTACCGGTCCAGACCAGTGCCAGCCGGGATGAGCTTGCCCAGAATCACGTTCTCCTTGAGACCGACCAACGAATCCGACCGGGCATGGATCGCCGCGTCGGTGAGCACCTTGGTGGTCTCCTGGAAGGACGCAGCCGACAGCCACGATTCGGTGGCCAGCGACGCCTTGGTGATCCCCATGAGCACCGGACGGCCCTGAGCCGGCTGAAGCCCCTCGGTGACCGCCTTACGGTTGGCCGCCTCGAAAAGGTCCCGGTCCACCAGATCACCCGGGAGAATGGTGGTGTCCCCGGACTCGATCACCGTCACCCGGCGCAGCATCTGCCGGATGATGATCTCGATGTGCTTGTCGTGGATCGGCGCACCCTGGGTCCGGTACACCGCCTGCACCTCGTCGACCAGGTATTCCTGCACCCGGCGCAGGCCGTTGATGCGCAGAATGTCCTGCGGATCCTTGATACCTGCGGTGAGTTGCTCGCCAGCCTCGACGTGGACCCCATCGGTGATCTCATGGCGAACACCGATGGCGTCCTCCCATTCCAGGCGCACCCGACGCGGGAGTGGGTACTCCAGATCCGGCTCACCATCATCGCGGACCACCACCAGCTTGCGGGAACGTTCGGCCTCCTCGACATGGACCCGCCCCGCAGCCTCCGCTATCGGAGCCTTGCCCTTGGGTGTCCGGGCCTCGAAGAGCTCCTGCACACGCGGCAGACCCTGGGTGATGTCGTCCCCGGCCACACCACCAGTGTGGAAGGTACGCATCGTCAACTGGGTGCCCGGCTCACCGATCGACTGGGCGGCCACGATGCCCACGGCCTCGCCGACATCCACAGTCTTCCCAGTTGCCAGCGAACGGCCATAGCAGGCCGCACATGCGCCCAGTGCTGATTCACAGGTGAGCACCGAGCGGACCTTGAGCTTGTCCACACCTTGGGCCACCAACTGGGTAATGACCTCATCACCCAGGTCGATACCCGCCGCCGCAAGGACAGCACCTTGAGCATCAGTGATATCGGCGGCCAGGGTGCGGGCATACACAGTGGTCTCTACATTGCCCGCTGGAATGGTGGCTCCGTCTCGGCCTTCGGCCGCGATCACCTTGGTCAGGCCGCGTTCTGTGCCGCAGTCCTCCTCCCGGATGATGACGTCTTGGGAGACGTCCACCAGCCGCCGGGTGAGGTACCCCGAATCGGCGGTCCGCAGTGCGGTATCTGCCTGCCCCTTCCGGCCACCGTGGGTGGAAATGAAGTACTCCAGCACCGAGAGCCCTTCACGGAAGTTCGACTTGATCGGCCGGGCAATAATCTCGCCCTTCGGGTTGGCCACCAGACCACGCATGGCCGCAATCTGGCGCATTTGGGTCATATTGCCGCGCGCCCCGGAGTTCACCATCATGAAGATCGGGTTCTCGGTGGTGAAGTTCGCTTCCATCGCGGCCGTCAGCTCGTTGGTGGCATCGGTCCACAGCTGAACGAGCTCCTGCTGACGCTCCTCCTCGGTCACCTTGCCGCGTTCGAACTGGCGGGTGATCTTGGTCGCCTTCGCATCGTAGGCGGCCAGGATCTCCGGCTTGCTCGCCGGCGTTTGCACATCCGAGATTGACACTGTCACCCCGGAGCGGGTCGCCCACATGAAGCCGATGTCCTTGAGCCGGTCCAGGGTGCGCCCCACGGTGATCTTCGGGTAGCGCTCGGCCAACTCGTTGACGATGCCCCCGAGCTGCTTCTTGCCAACCGAGACGTTGACGTAGGCATAGTCCTCGGGAAGGGCCTCATTGAACAGAGCCCGGCCGAGAGTGGTCTCGATGACGAACGAACCATCGGCACGCGCAGTCACCCCGGCCGGCGGCACCGCACCCCGAATCCGGAGCTTGATCCCAGCGTTGATAGCCAGATCGCCGGCGTCGAAGGCCATATGGGCCTCATCCTTGCTGGTGAACACCCGCCCCTCTCCGAGCTGACCCTCCCGCAAGGTGGTGAGGAAGTAGTGCCCGATGATCATGTCCTGCGTGGGCAGGGTGACCGGACGTCCGTCGGCGGGCTTGAGGATGTTGTTGGTCGACAACATCAACACCCGGGCTTCGGCCTGGGCTTCGGCACTCAACGGCAGGTGGACCGCCATCTGGTCACCATCGAAGTCCGCGTTGAAGGCGGTGCACACCAGCGGATGCAGCTGAATGGCCTTGCCCTCGATGAGCTGCGGCTCAAATGCCTGGATCCCCAGCCGGTGCAGGGTCGGTGCCCGGTTGAGGAGCACCGGGTGTTCAGCGATGACCTCTTCGAGGACATCCCACACCACCGGGCGCTGACGCTCCACCATCCGCTTGGCGCTCTTGATGTTCTGGGCGAGGTTGAGGTCGTCCAGGCGCTTCATCACGAACGGCTTGAACAGTTCCAAGGCCATGTTCTTCGGCAGCCCGCACTGATGCAGCTTGAGCTGCGGGCCGACGACGATAACCGAACGGCCGGAGTAGTCAACTCGTTTGCCGAGCAGGTTCTGCCGGAATCGGCCCTGCTTGCCCTTGAGCATGTCCGAGATCGACTTGAGCGGCCGGTTGCCCGGCCCAGTGACCGGACGGCCTCGGCGGCCATTGTCGAACAGTGAGTCGACAGCCTCCTGCAGCATCCGCTTCTCGTTGTTGACAATAATCTCCGGCGCCCCGAGATCCTGAAGCCGCTTGAGGCGGTTGTTCCGGTTGATTACCCGCCGATACAGGTCATTCAGGTCGGAGGTGGCAAACCGGCCACCATCGAGCTGGACCATGGGACGCAGGTCCGGCGGAATCACCGGAACCGCATCCAGCACCATGCCGGTGGGGCTGTTGGTGGTGTTGAGGAATGCCGACACCACCTTGAGCCGTTTAAGCGCGCGGGTCTTACGCTGACCCTTGCCAGTCTGGATCGTGTTGCGAAGGGACTGGGCTTCGGCATCCAGATCGAAATCGGTCAGCCGGTGCTTGATTGCCTCCGCACCCATGTAGCCGGCGAAGTACTTGCCAAATCTGGCCTTCATCTCCCGGTACAGGATCTCATCGCCCTCAAGGTCTTGGACCTTAAGCGTGCGGAATCGCTGCCACACGGCCTCCAACCGGTCGAGTTCCCGCTGGGCGCGATCCCGGATACCCTTGAGGTCCCGCTCGCCACCATCCCGGACCCGCTTCTTCACGTCCGCCTTGGCGCCCTCGGCTTCCAGGGCAGCGAGGTCTTCCTCAATCTTCTGCATCCGGGCTTCGATGTCGGCATCGCGCCGCGATGCCAGCTGCTTGCGCTCGACATCGACCTTGCCCTCCAGGCTGGAGAGGTCCCGGTGCCGGGCATCCTCGTCAACTGAGGTGATCATGTACGCGGCGAAGTAGATGACCTTCTCGAGGTCCTTGGGCGCGATGTCAAGCAGGTAGCCGAGCCGGCTGGGAACCCCCTTGAAGTACCAAATGTGAGTGACCGGAGCGGCCAACTCGATATGCCCCATCCGCTCCCGACGCACGTTGCTGCGGGTGACCTCCACACCGCATCGCTCGCAGATGATCCCCTTGAACCGCACCCGCTTGTATTTGCCGCAATAGCATTCCCAGTCGCGGGTGGGGCCGAAAATTTTCTCGCAGAACAGCCCGTCGCGCTCCGGCTTGAGCGTGCGGTAGTTGATGGTCTCGGGCTTCTTCACCTCACCATGGCTCCACTCACGGATCTGATCCGCGGTGGCAAGTCCGATACGAAGCTCGTCGTAGAAGTTCACGTCCAGCACGTTTCTTCTCTTTCTCCCCTGACGGGGACCTCTATGTTCGCAACCAGTGGCCGCTGGTGCTCACGGACCGGCTGAGGCGCCTCAACCGGGGTGCGGAGGAATCCTCCGCGGGATGCAGGTCGGACCTGCCGCGGCATGCTGTGTCTACACCTCGTCGATATCGGCGAAGGAATCGGCGCCGGGTCGCCGGGACAGGTCGATACCGAAGTCTTCGGCCCGGTGGTAGTCCTCTTCCGAATCTCGGAGTTCGACGACCTGACCGTCCGAGGAGAGCACCTCGACGTTCAAGCAGAGCGACTTCATCTCCTTGACGAGCACCTTGAACGACTCCGGGATGCCCGGTTCGGGGATGTTCTCCCCCTTCACGATGGCCTCATAGACCTTGACGCGACCAGGCACGTCATCGGACTTGATGGTGAGCAACTCCTGGAGCGCCCAGGCGGCGCCATAAGCTTCCATGGCCCACACCTCCATCTCTCCGAAACGCTGACCGCCGAACTGGGCCTTACCGCCCAGCGGCTGCTGCGTGATCATCGAGTAGGGGCCGGTCGACCTGGCGTGGATCTTGTCATCAACGAGGTGATGCAGCTTGAGCATGTAGATGTAGCCCACACCTACCCGCTCCGGATACGGTTCGCCGGAGCGGCCGTCAAAGAGCTGCGCCTTGCCGCCACCGTCGACGAGCCTGATGCCATCCCGCTGCGGGAGCCCGTTCTCGAGCAGGCCACCGATTTCGGCCTCGGTAGCACCATCGAAGACCGGTGTTGCCAAGCGGGCATCACCCTCGACCCGGCCCAAGCCGACCTCGCGGAGCCGCTCGGCCCAGGCCTCCTCGATCCCACTGATGTCCCAACCGGAATGCGCGATCCACCCCAAATGGGTTTCCAGCACCTGTCCGATGTTCATCCGGCTCGGCACACCCAGGGGGTTGAGCACGATGTCGACGGGAGTCCCATCCTCCAGGAAGGGCATATCCTCCACCGGCAGGATCTTGGAGATGACGCCCTTGTTGCCGTGGCGACCAGCAAGCTTGTCACCGTCGGAGATCTTGCGCTTCTGGGCCACGTAGACCCGGACCAGCTGATTAACCCCAGGCGGCAGTTCGTCACCCTCGTCCCGGTCGAAGACCCGGACACCGATCACGGTGCCGGTTTCGCCGTGGGGCACCTTCATCGAGGTGTCCCGGACCTCCCGGGCCTTCTCACCGAAGATCGCGCGCAGAAGCCGCTCCTCCGGGGTCAGCTCGGTTTCACCCTTCGGAGTGACCTTGCCCACCAGGATGTCGCCGGTGCCGACCTCGGCACCGATGCGGACGATGCCGCGCTCATCCAGGTTGGCCAACATGTCATCACCGATGTTCGGGATGTCGCGGGTGATCTCCTCCGGACCAAGCTTGGTGTCGCGGGCATCGATCTCATGCTCCTCGATGTGAATCGAGGTGAGCGTGTCGTCCATGACCAGGCGCTGGCTGAGGATGATCGCATCCTCGTAGTTGTGGCCCTCCCACGGCATAAAGGCCACCAGCAAGTTGCGACCCAGCGCCATCTCACCGTTGTCGGTGCAGGCTCCATCGGCCAGTGGCTGCCCAGCCACCACCCGGTCGCCATCGGCGACCAACGGGCGCTGGTTGATACACGTGGTCTGGTTGGATCTGACGAACTTGGCCAGCCGATACGTCGACTGGGTGCCGTCATCGTTCATCACATCTATCAGGTCGCCGGAGACACTGGTCACCACACCATCGGCGGCGGCCACCGTCACCTCGCCCGCATCGATGGCCCCGCGGTACTCCATGCCGGTGCCGACGAAGGGGGATTCGTTGCGGATCAGGGGCACCGCTTGCCGCTGCATGTTGGCACCCATAAGCGCCCGGGAGGCGTCATCATGCTCGAGGAACGGAATCAGGGCGGTTGCCACCGACACCATCTGCCGCGGCGACACGTCCATGTACTGCACCTCGGTGCGGGCCACCTCATCGGCATCGCCATGTTTGGTGCGGACCAGGACTCGCTCCTCGACGAACAGGCCGCCATCGCCGATCTGGGCGTTGGCCTGCGCGATGATGTAGCGATCCTCCTCATCAGCGGTCAGGTAGTCGATCTGGTCGGTGACCCGGCCGTCGACGACCTTGCGGTAGGGGGTCTCAATGAAACCGAAAGCGTTGACCCGCCCGAAGGAGGCCAGCGACCCGATCAGGCCGATGTTCGGACCTTCGGGGGTTTCAATGGGACACATCCGGCCGTAGTGGCTGTGGTGGACGTCGCGGACCTCCATGCCAGCCCGATCCCGGGAAAGCCCGCCGGGGCCGAGCGCTGAAAGCCGCCGCTTGTGGGTCAGCCCAGCCAGCGGGTTGTTCTGATCCATGAACTGCGACAGCTGCGAGGTTCCGAAGAACTCCTTCAGCGCTGCCACCACGGGGCGGATGTTAATCAGTGTCTGCGGGGTGATCGCCTCAATGTCCTGGGTGGTCATCCGGTCCCGGACGGTGCGCTCCAGACGGCCGAGACCGATCCGGAGCTGGTTCTGGATGAGTTCACCCACCGTCCGCAGACGACGGTTGCCGAAGTGGTCGATGTCATCGGTCTCGATCGGCAGGTCGGCGAGCTCAGCCTGCCCCTCGTGGAGGGCCACAATGTAGCGGATCGCCGACGTGATGTCGTCGAGGGTGAGAACCTGCTTGTCGAAGGGCTCGCTCAGACCGAGTTTCTTGTTGATCTTGTAGCGACCCACCTTGGCCAGGTCATAGCGCTTCTCGTTGAAGTAGTAGTTCTCGAGCATGGCCGACGCCGCTTCCCGGGTTGGCGGTTCGCCCGGACGCAGCTTGCGGTAGATGTCGAGCAGCGCCTCATCGGTGGTGGAGGTGGTGTCCTTCTCCAAGGTCAGCCGGATCGATTCGTACTGGCCGAACTCCTCCAGGATCTGCTCATTGGTCCAGCCGAGGGCCTTGAGCAGCACGGTGACGTTCTGCTTGCGCTTGCGGTCCACCCGCACCCCGACGAGATCGCGCTTGTCAACCTCGAACTCCAGCCAGGCGCCCCGGCTCGGGATGATCTTGCACGTGAATATGTCCTTGTCGGAGGTCCGATCCGGCAACTGCTCGAAGTAGACCCCAGGGGATCGGACCAGCTGGGAAACCACCACCCGCTCGGTGCCGTTGATAACGAAGGTGCCCTTTTCGGTCATGAGTGGGAAGTCACCCATGAAGACGGTCTGGCTCTTGATCTCGCCGGTGTCATTGTTCATGAACTCGGCGGTCACAAAGAGCGGCGCGGCGTAGGTGACGTCGCGATCCTTGCACTCCTCAACGGTGTACTTGGGCTCCTCGAAACGATGATCCCGGAAGCTCAGGGACATCGTCTGTGAGAGATCCTCGATCGGTGAGATCTCCTCGAAGATTTCCTCGAGCCCGGACTTCGTGTTGATGTCCGTCCGTCCCTCGGCCAGGGCCTGCTCGACCTTGGCACGCCAGGCATCGCTGCCTATCAGCCACTCGAAAGACTCGAGTTGCAGGTCAAGTAGGTTGGGAACTTCGAGAGGCTCGTGGATCTTCGCAAAAGAGATCCGTCCGCTGGGAGAGATGACATTGGTGTTCTTCGACGCAGCGCGCGAGACGGCCAAGATAGGTCCTTCCAGAGTCCCGGCAAGCCGGTTCCTTGCATGCGAATCGACCCGTGTCAAGCGCCACGGGTCGCAAAATAGGGCGAAACTGTAGTATGCCACCCTTGAGTTACCCACGCAAGCCGGGCGCCGTTGCCCAACACCTGCTGGTGGTTCCTGCTGTTGCCCCATCGTTGAAGAACTTTCGTCAGTTTAGCGGGTGCCGGGGGATCGTGCGCCGATGCCACGCCCAGATTCACGATCCCCCTAACCAACCGGTCAGCCGCGAGGCCTGCCTGGCCCTCCTGGACCACCCAGGCGACCTCCAGGAACACTGCTCCCAGTAGCCTGGTTGGCCTGGCTTGCCACCGCCACACCATTCGCCTCAATGGCGTACTCAACCCCAACCGAGATTTCGGGCGCGGACCCATCCGTGGGAGCCTGTGCCATCGCCGCAGAGCCGAGAGCCAGCAGGGTCCCGCCACTGATCCCGAAGGTTCCGTTCACGTCGAGCGGACCGTTGTCGTCTCTGGTCGGACCGTTGACGATAACGGTGCCACCACTCATCCGGGCGGACCCATTGGAGTCGAGGCCATCACCGCCGGTATCCACAGTCAGCGATCCGCCGGAGATCGTGAGCAGGCCAATGGTGGTGGCTCCCATCCCTCCACTGCGGCTGGAGCCGTCAGAGATGTGCACTCCGTCATTGGTCGAGGTCACCTCACTCGTGCCCCCGCTGATAACCATCGTGGCCGCCTCCAAACCCTCGTAGGAGTTGCTGATGGTGAGCCCTCCCCCAGCGATTGTCACGGTGGCTTCTGCCTGAACCCCGTCATCGCCGGTGGCTATGGTGCTGCCGCCGTCGTTGATCGAGATATCGGCGTCGGAGTGGAGGGCGTCATCGGCCGCGTCCACAGTCAGAGCACCGCCTTCGATGATGAGGTTTGCACCAGCCTTGATGCCCTTGGCGGAGACATCGGCGTCGCGGTGGCTCCGCCCCCGGTGGTCAGGTTCAGGCTGCCTCCGGTCACGATGACATCGGTGTGCGCGGTCAGCCCGTCACCCGCAGCGGTCACGCCGATGTTGCCGCCAGCGATGTCGCTGTAACCCTGGTCGGCCTCGGCATCCTGATCGGACTTGAGCCCGTCCCCACCGGCCGTCACCGTGATAGTGCCGCCAGCGACTACCAGGTGGTCCTTGCCGCGAATTCCGTCATCGGCAGCCGTCACGGTGATGGCGCCGCTGTTAATCACCAGCCCGTCCTTGGCGGTGATCCCATCCAGACTGGGCGCGGTCACCCAGAGCGATCCGGTGCCACCCACGGTCAGGTCTGCGGTGGAGAACAGCGCCGCATTGGCCGCATTCTCGGTGGTGGTGTCGGCGAACGATGCTGCGCTGGTCAGAAAATTCTCCGTGCCGTCAGCCATCATCACGACGGCCTCATCTGCCGTCATAAACGAGAGCGCCGCACCGCTATCCGAACTGATCGCAGCGTCACTCAAAGCTATCGTGACCGTGCCCGTAGGGCCCCCTGGGGCAACGCAATGCCGGCACCGGCCAGAGTGGCCGCAACAAAGACTGCTTCTGGAGGAGGCAGCCTGGCTCCGCGCTGAGCCGCCATCCGACTCTTGACTGTCGTGGCCCGGTGCTGAGTCTTGATCTCCACAAAGGCGCCACCAGTGGCGGAGGACCGGGTACGGACCTTCCAACGGCATCGCCAGCGGCGAGCGGCTACCAGGTAGGAGTCGAGGTCTTCGGTGTCGAAGTAGGTAGAGGCGTAGCCGATGGTCCGGTGACCATCGATCTCCAGCACCTGAGTATCACCGGGGAGCGCCTCCCAGATCGCTGCCAGGTCCCGCTGGTGGATCACGTACTTGCTATCCACCCGGGTCAACAGCGGAGCTAGCCGGGCCAACTCCTCCAGGCTCAGCGCGGGGTACTGCGTGACCTGATCCGGTGCGATGGCCTGAGTGGTGGGGATCATCGGGCCACCGTCACTGGCGCGGCCACCCTGGTGCGGAACCGGACGTCGACCGTGGTGGTGTCGTTGACCAGGTCGAGCCGGATAGTCTGCGCACTGTGCACGGTCGCGCCGAAGCGTCGTTCCAGTTCACCCAGCAGCGTCGGCTGATCGGTGATTGCCCGGTCGAGGACGAGCACCTGGCGCATCCAGCCCCGTAGGATGCGAGGGTTGTCGGCGAGGTACAAAGTGAGCACGACCATGACCATCAGCCCGGCCGACAGGGGGAGGTTGGTTCCGAGACCACCGATAAGCCCTAGAGCGAGCGCCGCGAAGTAGTAGGCGATCTCATGCTGGACGAGTTCGTCGGAGCGGAGCCTGATGATCGAAAGTACCCCGAACAGCCCAAGGCCCAATCCGGCCCCCACCGCTGTGGTCAGCAGCACCGAGACCCACACCCATGGTGGCCGAACTCCGCACGCCTCCTCGCTGATGCCGACGAAGGACTCCGGGTGCCGGCCAAACGGCACCAGAAGCGAGCCGGGACCTCGACCAGATCGCCACACTCCCGGGCGCCACCCCCTGCCCGGTCTCGCACGCGGTGTCATACTCAGCCAGATGATGCAGCTTCTGGGCCGGGGTAAACGACAGACGACGCGCGACGGGCCGCCTGAACGAGGAGAACTCATCTCCCCATCCACAACGACCACCGACGCGGCCGAAAGACCAGCACGAGACATGGATGAATCGATCCTTGATCTCGCCCGGCATGAGGTGGATTTGCGGTGAACCACTGGACTCAACTCACCCTGACACGCAGGTCCCGCCAGGTGGAGTACGACTGGCGGACATTGGACAGGGCCCACGCACAACAGAGTCGACACACAGCAGTGCCCGAGGAGAGTTTCCTCGGGCACTGCTGTGCTCGGTGTGGCCGGTCGCGGGGACCGGCCACCGACCTCACTTGATAGTGACGGTGGCGCCGGCAGCCTCGAGCTGCTCCTTGGCCTTGGCGGCCGCGTCGGCGTCCACATTCTCCAGAACAGCCTTCGGGGCACCCTCGACCAGATCCTTGGCCTCCTTGAGGCCAAGAGAGGTGAGTGCGCGCACCTCCTTGATGACCTGGATCTTCTTGTCGCCAGCGGAATCGAGGATCACGTTGACCTCGGAAGCGGCCTCTTCAGCAGCGGCCTCACCGCCGCCAGCCGCGGCCGGTGCAGCAGCAGCGGCCACGGCCACCGGCGCAGCAGCGGTCACGTCGAAGGCCTCTTCGAACTGCTTCACGAACTCGGAGAGTTCGATGAGGGTCATCTCCTTGAAGGCGTCAAGGAGCTCGTCATTGGTGAGCTTCGCCATAGTGGGCGTCCTTTCAGTTACTCGGCAGCGTCTGCCGCGTCGGTGGCCTCGGCAGCGGGCGCTGCCTCGGGAGCCGAGGCATCCTCGGCGGTGTCAGGCTTCTGGTCGGCATCAGCGGCCGGGTGCCCGGCACCACCGATGAGGGAGGGGTTCGCCCCCGCCGCCTGCTCCAGCGCGCCCAGGGCCCGTGCGGCCTGGTTGAGCGGAGCAGCGAAGAGGTAAACGGCCTTGCTGAGATTCGCCTGCATGGCCCCGGCGAGCTTCGCAAGGAGCACCTCACGCGACTCGAGATCGGCCAGCTGCTTCACCTCGT
>JBKEBU010000003.1:0-1853 GCA_047973325.1 Propioniciclava sp.
GGACCTTTGACTCACTTAATGATGCCAGCACGTTCGTCCGGACGCTGCAGGCACGCCAAGGGCTGCAGGTTGGTTGCCCCGAGGAGATCGCCTGGCGGATGGGTTTCCTGAGTGATCAGGAGTTGTTGGTGCGCGCCGACAGCTTGGAGAAATCTGGATATGGTCGTTACCTTCGCTCTTTGCTGGCTGACGAGGTCCGAGGCGCCTGACATCTACGGTGCCTGGACTGGCCGAGCGGCCCCTCGTCGCCGGGTACCGTGCCGGTGCGGTATCGTCCCGCTAGCCGGCGTTCGCGGGTCAGTTCCGCCTGCTTTTGCCCACGATAGACGGTCAGATCATCTGATCCGAAGGACCGTCCCGAGGCTCCTGCTGCCTCGACGAGGTAGGCGACCAATCTGGCCGCGACAGGAGCCGGGAGAACGATGATGAGCCGATCCGCCCAGGATCCCAGCCGGGCGTAGTGCTGCGGGGAGCGTACGACGGCCGCCAAGGAACGCACGGCCACCGACCAGACTCGTGCCTTGGCGGTGTTGGGTTGAACTGAAGACATGTGGGCTCTGGGGTGAACTGCAGAGAACATGCGTTGGGCCGCACCGCTGACGAAGGCGCGAGGGACGCGGGTGGCGCAGGAGGTAGCCGGGCCGCGGTGATCTAGCTCAAGTTCGGGAGCGATGATGAACTCAAGGCCGGCCTGGGCCAGGCGGTATCCCAGCTCGTAGTCCTCACCGTAGGCGAAGTGGGGATTGAAGCCTCCATGCGCGGCCCATGTGTCTCGGTGGAGGGAATTGTTGGCGGCCCAGTGCATCCACCGTTGGCGGACGGGTCGAGAATAGGCGGCGTCTCTGGCACGGCGATTGGCAGGGGTGCCATAGACGTCGGCGTAGCGCGTGGCGGGGAACACGTCCCGGGTGAGACCGATCACTGCTCGATCAGAACGACCCTCGTGTGCAGCCACGTGGCTTCTGAGAAAGTCCGGACGGGGGGACAGATCATCATCACATCTGATCAGGTAGGTTCCCTGTGCCGCGGCGAATCCGGTCATCAAAGCTGCCGCGGCACCTTGTGGCTCGGTGTGGCTGAGGATCCGGATCGGAAGCTTTTCCTGGTAGCTAGAGAGGAGTTGTTGCGTGTTATCGGTGCTCCCGTCCACGACGACGATGAGCTCCCAGATGAATCCTGGCTCTTGGGCCAGGAGTGCTTCCAGCAGCGGGCCGAGCCGGTGCGCACCTTGGAAGCTGGGCACAACGACGCTGGCGACCACGGTGGGGCTGGGGTCCTGGCCACGCTCAGCGAGTCGGGGCATGGTGAGGCTATCCCTTCCGTGAACTCGGCTCGGTGGTGGTGAGGTGTGGTCGCGGTGCTCCACCTCAATAGGCGCCCCGCGGACGAATCACCGCGCCCAGGGTCCGGGCCAGGATAGTGACATCTTGCACCATGGACCAGTTATCTACGTAGTAGAGATCCAAGCGCACAGTATCGTCCCAGGAAAGGTCCGATCTTCCGGAGACTTGCCACAGGCCTGTCATTCCGGGTCGCACATCGAGTCTGCGCATCACGTGCGACTTGTACTGTTCCACCTCGCTCATCAGCGCTGGGCGAGGTCCGACGAGGCTCATATCTCCCAGCCACACGTTAAACAGCTGGGGGAGTTCGTCGAGCGAGAAACGGCGGATGAATCGGCCCACCCGGGTTATCCGCGGATCCTGACGCATCTTGAACAGGACGCCGTCGGTCACGTTCTGATCGTGGAGTTGGGCCAACTGCTTTTCGGCATCCACCACCATTGATCGGAACTTGAAGCATTCGAAGGGCTCTCCCTTGAGCCCGGCGCGCACCTGCTTGAACAGCACCGG
>JBKEBU010000071.1:0-10657 GCA_047973325.1 Propioniciclava sp.
TCCAGAACGAATCCTTGGCGACGACCCGGGCCGGGCTGCGGCGGTCGTCGGACCCGCGGGCTGTCCGCACCCGTGAGCGGTTGTTCCTCGCGGTTCAGCGGCTGAGCGCAACCGAGGAGACCGTCACTGTCAGCCGGCTCGCCCGGGAGGCGGGCGTCAGCCGAGCGGTGTTCTACACCCACTTCACCGACGTGGGCGATCTGGTGCTCCGGATGGCCGAGGAACAGTACGCGGTGATCGCCGAGGCCGCCGGAACCGCGCGCCGCAGTGATCCCCACGGCGCGATGATGCAGGCCCAGCACGACCTGGTGGCCCATGTGGAGGCCAACCGACAGCTGTACCGAGCGGCCCTGCAACTGCCGGTTGAACGGGGGATCACGAGCCGGATGGCCGAGGTGATGGCGGGGCCGATCAGAGAGCACATCGCTGCGGTCGGGACACTGCCGGCGGGGCTGCGAACCGATGTGGCTGCCGCCTACATCGCCGCCGCGGCGACGGGGTTGCTGTCGGGCTGGGTCCTCGGCGAGGTCGACCTCGACGCCGACACCCTCGCCCGCCACCTGTACGCACTGATGCCCCCGTGGATGCACAGCGACCAGACCACCACCACGATGCCCGCACCGACGGGTTCCTACGAAGGAGACAGGAAATGAAAGCATCAATCGTCCGCGGATTCGGCCAGGGCTTCGAGATGGCCGAGGTCGACATAGCTGAACCTCTCGGTCGGGAGGTCGTGGTTGACGTCAAGGCATCCGGCCTGTGCCACTCCGATGAGCTGGCCGCCACCCACCCGCTTGGCTACGAGCCGCCGATGGTCTTGGGTCATGAGGTGGCCGGGGTGGTCGCTGCCATCGGTCCGGACGTGTCGCAGGTGGCCATCGGTGATCACGTGGTTGGGTGCCTGGTGCAGTATTGCGGCGCTTGCCGCAACTGCATTGAGGGTTCGCCGGTGCTGTGTACCAACCCTGAGGCGACCGTGCGCGGTGCGGACCAGCCGCCACGGCTATCGGAGAATGGGGTCGCCGTGGCCCAGGGCATGGGCTTGGGGGGCTTCGCCCAACAGGTGCTCATCCACGAAAATCAGCTCGCGGTGGTGCCGGACCAGATGCCCTGGCCCCAAGCCGCGCTCCTGGGCTGTGGTGTGGTGACTGGTGCCGGGGCGGTGCTCAATACCGCCAACGTGCAGGCGGGTCAGACAATAGTGCTCATCGGGGCCGGCGGGGTGGGTCTCAACGCCATCAACGGTGCTCTGGTTGCCGGGGCGTCGACGATCATCGCCATCGATCTGGCCGATGAGAAGCTGGAGCGGGCCCGTTCCTTCGGCGCTACGCACACGATCAACTCCAGCACCACTGATCCGGTCGCCGAGGTGAAGGCGATCACCGGGATGGGCGCCCACGCGGTGTTCGACTTTGTCGGGGTCGATGAGGTGACCCAGCAAGCCCTTCAGATGGTGCGTCCGGGTGGCGGCCTCTATTTGATAGGTGTGCTGGATCCGGCCACGTCGTTAACCATCTCGAACATCGACCTGTTGTCCCGGAGTGCCCGGGTACAGGGCGTCTACATGGGCTCCACGACGGCCAAGCGCGACATTCCGCTGTTCGCGGAGTTGTACCTTCAGGGGCGCTTCGAACTGGATGCGCTGGTCTCCAAGCAGATCGCTCTCGCCGAGATCAACGAAGGGTATGCCTCGCTCAAGGATCCGACGGTCGCCCGGGTGGTGGTGACCAACCTCTCCTAGGGAGCGGGACGGACATTTGTGCTTGCGAGTGCCTTGACACATGGGGTATGGCTCCGTTAAAAACAGAGGTAGACCACCCCCGGTTCAAGGAGTCATCATGCACTCATCTGCTCGTCGACGGCTGCGCGGGGCCTGCCTCGCCGCCGTCGTCCTGGCCGGACTCACCCTCGGGTCACCGGCTGTGGCCGCGCCCACTGTCGGGAAGCCGCCGGTTGCCCGAACCACCGTCGACTGGGTTGATCCGGCCCAGCGGGCCAGTGTGCAAGGCACCATTGCGCTCAAGGTCACCGGCACCCAACTGGCTGCAGTCTCGGTCTACGCTGGGGTGCGCTGGATGGGTTCGCTCACCGTGGCCGCCGACGGCAGGTCCGCGACCGGTGAGCTCGACACCACGATGCTTCCCGATGGGGCCACCGGGTTGGCAGCCATCGCGCGCGGCGAGAATCGCCGCTCCCGCTACAGCTTTGATCTGGATCTGCGGTGGATCACGGTTGCCAACGGCCAATCTGACTATGCCCCCGCTGGTGGACGGTTGCTCTTCGCCGACGAATTCAACGGTTCGGAGTTGGATCGTGATTCCTGGTGTACCCGCTACCAATACGGCGGTGGAGCGCCACTGCAGGTGCCCGATGACGCCTGTCTCAGCGTGGACCCGGCCACCGGTGCCCGGCTGGGAACCTTGGACACCCTCGGCGGCAATGGCCAGGAGGAGCAGGTCTACCGGGATTTCAATGAACGGGGCGAGCCGCTGCATACGGTGCAGAACGGGTACCTGTCGCTCACGGCGACGCACACCCGCCCTGATGATCCTCACTTCCCCTACGAATCGGCGATGATTCGCAGCAAACAGGAGTTTCAGCCGACGGCGTCCCGCCCGCTCTACCTGACCGCGCGGGTGCGGATGCCGGCCGCGCAAGGGTCGTGGCCTGCATTCTGGCTCGCCAGCGGCTATGGCGATGGTACGACCACGCCCCCGTGGCCCCCCGAGATCGACATTCTCGAAGGCCCCCTCAATGGGCAGGAGGATCGGGCTGACATGCTCCATCAGGGCACGATCGTCTCTGGTGCCGATCCAGCGCCGCAGGGTTCCCAAGAGTGGTTCGACGTGAGTGACCGTTTCGACACGACGTGGGGGAACTACACCGACCCGCAGGGACTGTCGCTGCGCGAGCGCTGGGTGGAGATCGGCCTCGAGTGGAAGGTCGACAGCGTGTGCTTCTTCGTCGACGGATACAAGTCCGCCTGCCAGAAGTACACCTGGGTGGCCAATGACGGCCCGGCCAACCCGGCTGCTGTGCTGCTCAACCTGGGCGTCGGTGGCCCCTGGGCTGGTCGCTATGGCGAGGATCTTGAGGCCTTCCCGTATACCTTCGATATCGATCACGTGCGGATCTACAGCTACTGAGGACGACCACGCGCAGAGGATGTCCCGAGCCCTCGACCCAACACCCCCCCGCGGACGAGGGCTCGGGGCTTTGACCGGAACACCGCCACGGTGCACAGTTGCACGGGGTAGGGTCTGGCAAGCAGACCGGCACCTGGCCGGTTTTGGGGGGGCAGCAAGAGCGCGGGACAGGCTGGGGTTCCCGTGCAACGTCGTAGGAGCCTCCTGCGTGGAAACAATGTGACGGGGAGGAAGTCTGAGCGAGCAGCCCAGCGAGCAACCGCGCAGCTTCGAGGAGTACGTGCGGGAACGTTCGCCTGCCCTGCTGCGGTTTGCCTATCTGGTGACCCGGAACACCGAGGACGCCCGCGATGCGGTTCAAGATGCCCTTATCGGTTTATTGCCGCGTTGGGAGAAGGTGTCGCAGCGCGGCAGCGTGGACGCCTATGTCCGCCGTTCGGTGGTGAATGCCGCGATCTCGGCCTGGCGTCGGGAACGACGCTCGACTCCGGTAGACGATCCCGAGGTGGTTGCCCCAGCAGAGGCCGACCGTACTCTCGAAGAGGAATTTGTGGATGCGGAGGTGGCATGGCAGATCTGCCAGGACTTGCCGCCCGACCAACGGGCGGCGGTGGTGCTGCGTTTCTACAACGACTACACCTATGCGCAGATAGCCACGGTGCTCGGATGCCGGGAGGCGACTGCCCGATCCCATGTGCATCGGGCCTTGACCAAGCTGCGGACGCGGTTGGTGGGAGTAGATCATGACTGAGGGCCGTCAGGGGTCATCCGAGCCGGACCGGGCTGAACGGGCCATGCGGTCGGCCTTGCGTGCTCACGCCGAGGATGTCGAGTTTGCACCGCTTGATCCCCAGCATCTGCAGCACCGGTTCGCGTCCGGTGTGGCTCCTGGGAAAGCGACCTCCCGACGTGCGCCTGCCTGGCTGGCGGTTGCGGCGGTGCTGCTGGTGGTTTTGATAGTGCCGGTGGGCGGCATCGTGATGCGCAATCCGGGTGCCCCCACGGGTGCCTCGGCGCCGACTGAGGAAGTGGCGTCGACTGAGGTGGACCGGGGGAGCCCGGAGAGTTTTGATGAGACGCAACGGTCCGTGCGGCAGGAAGTGATGCTGGACGTTGCTGTGGAGGTCCCGGCTGACTGGGGCTATGGCTTCGCTCCGGGGGCGGATTGGTGCGAGGCCTATGTGCGACCGTCGGTTCCGTTTGTCGACCGGGATCCCCTCAAGCGACGCCGGGAGGCGTCAAGATGTGCTGACCAGGTGCCGGACGATCTCTTGCAGTCGTCATTGACCTGGCGCCGGGCTGAGGCCGATGACGTGGCCGTCGTCACCCCCCGCGGGGCGTGGGTGGTCTCCAGTCGGGTGGTTGGGTCTGCCTATCTCACGGTTATGGTGCCCCGAGCAGAGGCGGCGGTGGCCACCCGGATCCTGGACTCGGCCCGGGTGGTGGTGGCTGGTCCGCGCGGATGCGCGACCCGCCTGGATCCTGGTCGTCCCACCACCGGTGAGCTTGGTGAGATCGGGGCTGTGAATGAGGTAGTTGTCTGCCAGTACGACATGGATGGCTCGCCTGGGCCAAATCTGGTCGGGTCGCGGGCGCTCTACGGTGAGGCGGCGCAGGCGATCCTGGACGAGATGTTGGCTTCCCCGATGATGCCCATGGTGAGCAGCGAGGCAGCCAGCCTGGGCGGCCAGACCTTGGTGATGCGCTTCGGTGGTGGAGTCCGGCAGGTACAGATAGACCTCGCCGCATCCGGGACCCATCTGCTGGACGACGGCCAGATCTACCGGATGCCATCCCGGGTGACCTGTGGCGATCTGATCACCGGACCGCTCTGGGTAACCGACCTCCCCGCGGGTCTCGACGTTTGCCGACCGGTCTGATCTGCATCCCGGCCATCGCCGGAGATACCGCCATGGCACCATGGCGGGGTGACCGTGAGCTTTTATGACCGCGTGGGCGGTCATCCGACGTTCGTCCGGCTGGTTGCGGCCTTCTATGCCGGAGTCGCCAGCGATCCACCGTTGCGGGCGCTCTATCCCGAAGCAGATCTGGGGCCTGCGGCCGACCGGCTGCGCCTGTTCTTGGAGCAGTACTGGGGCGGCCCGCGTACCTATTCCGAAACCCGGGGCCATCCGCGGTTGCGGATTCGGCACGCGCCCTATGCGATTACGCCTGGGCAGCGGGACCGCTGGTTGCACCACATGCTGGCTGCGGTGGACACTCTGGAGCTGTCGGAGGCCGACGATGCCGACTTGCGTGACTATCTCGTCCGGGCGGCGGGCTCCCTGGTCAACGCCGTCGGGGAGGCCTGATCGCGCCCGGATTGGGAGCCAGGTGGTCGGCTCGGGTAGAGTTGCGCCTTGGTGCATCCTGCGGGATGCCTGGCATATGCCCTCCTGCCCCGGGAGAGACCCGTGGCCGCTAGACCAAAGGAGGTGGGGATACACGTATGCGCTCTTATGAGATCATGGTCATCGTTCATCCCGACGTAGATGACCGTCAGGTCGAAGGCGTCGTGGAGAAGCCACTGGAAGGCCTGAAGACCGCCGGTGGCACCGTCGACAATGTTGATATCTGGGGTCGGCGTCGGCTGGCCTACGAGATCCAGAAGCAGTCCGAAGGCATCTATGCGGTTGTCAATGTGACCGCCGAGCCAGCTGACGTCAAGGAACTCGACCGCCAGTACACGCTGAACGAGCAGATCATGCGGACCAAGGTCATTCGACCGGAACTGCACAACTGAGCCGGTGAATCCACAGTCCCGACCGCAGATCTCTACCGCATGTCGGAGGGGCCTGTCAGACTGGCCGGGACCACAGATTCCACGACATATCCGATTCGGAGACTGACACCATGGCAGGTGAAACCACCATCACGCTCGTCGGCAACCTGACGGCCGACCCTGAGCTTCGCTTCACACCGTCCGGGGCACCGGTCGCCAACTTCACAGTTGCGTCCACGCCGCGTACCTACGACCGGGCGACCGGTGAATGGAAAGACGGCGATGCCATGTTCCTCAACTGTGCCGTGTGGCGGCAGGCGGCCGAGAATGTCGCCGAGTCGCTCACCAAGGGCATGCGGGTCATCGTCCAGGGGCGGCTGAAGAGCCGCTCCTATGAGACCCGCGAGGGCGAGCGCCGTACGGTGTTCGAGGTCGATGTCGACGAGATCGGCCCGGCATTGCGCTATGCCACCGCGCGGGTCACCCGCACCAGCGGTGGCGGCGGCAACTACAACGCCGGTGGCTCCGGTGGTTCCTGGGGATCTTCCGGCGGTCAGGGCTCCACCAATCAAGGTCAGAACGATCAGGGTGGCTCCGGCCGTCCGGCGCAGAACGATCCCTGGGCCAGCGCCCAGAGTGACGAGCCTCCGTTCTGATCCACCCCGGCCTGGGTCCCCAGGCTGGTTAATCCATCACGTCATTCCGGCCATCGGGCCGGGCTCGCTGAGAAGGAGAGCACCACAATGGCTGCACAGCGTAAGCCTGTGAACAAGAAGAAGATCACCCCCGTGAAGTCGATTAAGGTCGGCCACGTCGATTACAAGGACACCGCTCTGCTGCGGAAGTTCATTTCCGAGCGCGGCAAGATCCGTGCCCGTCGGGTCACCGGCCTGTCGGTGCAGGAGCAGCGCAAGGTTGCCATCGCCATCAAGAACGCGCGGGAAGTGGCTTTGCTGCCCTACGCTTCGACCGCCCGCTGAGAGGAGAGACTGAGATGAAGCTCATCATGACTGCACCGGTCCCGCATCTGGGTATCGCTGGCGAAATCGTCGAGGTGAAGGACGGCTATGGCCGTAACTACTTGCTGCCTCAGGGCTTCGCCATCCGGTGGACCCGGGGCGCGGAGAAGCAGATCGAGGGTATTGCCCGCGCTCGGGACGCCCGCAATGTCCGCGATAACGCTCATGCTGTCGAGCTGCGCACCCAACTCGAAGGGCTCGGAGTGACCATCGATGCCCGGGCCTCGGAGGAGGGAAAACTCTTCGGTGCTGTGACCGCCGCGGAGATTGTGGCAGCGATCAAGAAGGCCGGCGGGCCCGCGGTTGACAAGCGGGCTGTGTCCATCAGCAAGCCGATCAAGTCCGTCGGTAAGCACACTGTCGGTGTGAAGCTGACCGATGCGGTTTCGGCTCACCTTCCAGTGAGCATCACCGCCGCCTGATTATTTCTGCAGCGCCGTCCGGGTGGCCCTCGCGGGGTCACCTGGGCGGCGTTGACGCGCGTTCGGGTAGGTCGTGACCGACTTGTGATGCACCTGTGCGCAACGCCCGGTCCGCGAAGATCGTGTGTAGGGCATGAATCAGTCACCCTTGGACGTAACCCTCTGGCGGGAGGGCCAGGCCCTGCCCGCTACGTCGCCAGCGCCTGCTGGCCTTCGAACCGGCTTCCGATGTCCCAAGCGAGCTATAGCTCCACTGGCCGTTGTGCTGACGTTGCTCTTGACCCTGCTGCTGGCTGGCTGCAGCGGGCCGGCTTCGAGTGGGGCTATGCCGCCCGAGCGGGCACCCATGGAGGAGGCCGGCTCCCCGGCCGATGTCGAGACCGATGCTGGCGCCGACTCCACGGTGACGGCCGCGGAGAGGATCGTGGCCAAGACCGGCGAGATCACCGTGAACGTGACCGATCCCTTGGTCGGGGCCGGTCAGGTGCGTGATCTGGCTGAGGCTCGTGGTGGCTGGGTCTCGTGGGAGAGCATCTCGCTGGCAGGCAGTGATGCCCTGGATCGGCATGCGTTGGTGACGATCACCGTCCCGGCCGACGAGTTCGACGACGCGCTGGAAGCCCTGGCCGCATTGGGGACCTTGGAGGCCCGGGAGGTGCGTACCGAGGATGTCACCGATCAAGTGATCGACCTGGAGGCGCGGGTAGCGTCGAAACGGGCCTCTATTGAGCGGATCAGCGCGCTGATGGAACGCACCGGCAGCGTGAGTGATATCGCCGATGTGGAGCGTGAGCTGGCCAGTCGGCAGGCGGAGTTGGAATCCCTGCTGGCCAAACAGAAGTACCTGGCCTCGATAACGGACTATTCCACGATCACGGCGACGCTGACCTCACCGGCCACCGCTGCCCCGAACCCACTCGGGTCCGGGCTTCGGGAGGGCTGGGCGGCCCTGAAAGCGTCGGTACGGGTGCTGTTGGTCATGGTCGGGGCCCTGCTCCCGTTCGTGATGGTGCTCGGCGCGGTTGGCCTCCCGGTGCTGTGGGCGCTGCGCCGCCGTAGTCGGCGAGCGTCGACGGCCTCCACTCCGGTGCCGCCGTCCGCTTCCCAGCAATCGACGCCACAGTCGGGGCCGGATCAGTCTGCGGGAGCCCCGGAGACCGCAGGTGAGGAGCAGCGTGATGCGTAGCCGTGTTCGTGTGGGGTGACGCTAGCCGTGGTGCTTGCCGCAGGGGCGGTGGGACTGGGCTTGGTTCTCGGCACTGACCGCGCCGGTGTCGCGGAGGCCCCGGATGGCGGCCCGTCCACAGGTCTGGCCCAGACCTCGGCAGGCCTGATCAAGATCGAGGTGCAATCCCGGGAGCCGAGAAGCCTGACCGATTTCAGTGAGGCTGAGCGTCAGATCTGCAGGCTGCGGCCGATGCCGCCGGGGTACCGGTGGAGACCCTGCTGATGACCCAGGCTGGGACATCAGAGTTCGGGGAGGCGGTTAGCGCGCTGGAACGGGACCATGCCGACACCTACGTCCGGGTGGGCTTCGGGGATGCCGACGACCCGACACCGTGGATGGTGTTCACCGACGAACCTGCAGCAGAGGTGCTCGACGCCGTGGCCAACCTACCCATGGATGTGGATGTTTTCTACGGGGCGCCAGCCAGCGGCGTCGAGCCACAGGGCCTGGCAGCCCCGGTGGTGTCGGTGCTGAACGACCAGCCCGGCGTGGTCTCCGCTGAAGCCGGGGTCTATGGCAAGGGCGAGGTGATCCGGGGCACCTACTTCGTTGATGGCAGCCTGACCGGCTCCGAGCAGCGCCGACTGGAACAGGCGGTGCTGGAGAAGATCGCAGCAGGGCAGGCCGAAGGTCGGCTGCCGGTGCCGATCACGGTGGCGCTCGGTGAGGGCGTACCGCCGGCGATTGCGGAGCCAGCAGGCGACCTTCCATAGCCCTCTGTGACGTCGCCTGAGCTGGGTCTTCCGCTCGCCATCCCAGTGCTACCGGAATGGCGGTGCTGCTCAGGGTTGAGCCGTCTTTGGGCCGTAGAGATACACACTGATCGACCCCGCGACAACGGCATCCACCCGGGTGCACGACGCATCTTCGTCCAGGGTGACCGACACCAGCGTGCGGATTCCCTGTTCGGCCAGGAACCTCTCCGCGACCTGGTTTGCCTCGTCCAGGCCGAGGCATTGACCGGGGATTCCGGTCGCCAGCGGCGCAACCAGGGCATTGGTCATACCTCCCTCGCTCGTCACCGATCCCTCGGAGAAGCCCGCGCGGACTTCAATAGTGCCGGGCACAGTGCTCATCACGGCTGCACATTCGCCCACGCTGCCTTCGGCGGCAGTATCGACAATCCGCCAATCGGTCAGCCCTAGCCGGTTCAGTTCAGCCTGAACAAACGTACGGGCAGACTTGGGATCCCAACACCGGCTTTCCCCGCCATCCACGGAGTCCTGGAGAGATCGCTCAAGTTCCCATTCGGCTGCATCGTCACGGGTGATGTTGCCTCTTACTGGTGGGTTCGGCGACGTCTGCTGCTGGATCCACTCATTCCAAGGCACCGCGTCGAGAGGAACGGTGGCCCGCGGCCCGACAACCATCCGGTTCTGGTAGTAGACAGCCACTGGATCGACGATGGGTTCCTTGCCGGTAGCCTCCGCATGGACAGCACAGTCGGCGATGGGATCCGGCGAGAGGTGTCCTCCGCCATACCGGTCAGGGCGGTCGTCGAAGCCGGAGACGCTCTGCCAGGTTGTAGTGCACGTGACACCATCATTGGCTCCTCCGGTGAGAAGATACTGCGCACCCGCCCACGCGACCCCGCCACCAAGCAGGGCCACCGACAGCGCTGCGACGAGCAGGGTACGCCGAGGCCGACGGTGCGTCGCGGGAACTGTGTCGAGCGCCGCTCGGCGTCGATCTGGTGAAGGACTCGCTGCTGACGTTCTGGAGTCCAGGCGGCGGTGGACGGACGGAGCTTCTGCAACACATCGTGTTCGGCGTGGTGGTTCATGTCAGTGCCCTTTCTGAGCGACGTGAGTGAGCGAGGGACCCGTCCCTACGCCGACAGGCGCAGGCTCCTCATCGGCGAGTTCACGGGTCAAGCGCTGACGAGCGCGGCTGAGCCTGGCGCGAACCGCAGTCGGGCTGATACCGAGCACAGCGGCAATGCCACCTGAGTCGAGGCCGTCCCACCCGGCCAGCAGCAAGACTTCCCGGGTCGGTCGCGCTGAGCTGAGTCAGAGCTCCGATCATGGACGTGCGCTGGACCGCGAGGTCGGCAGTATCTGCGGCAGACTCCAACGACCTCAGTTCCAGCGCCAGCCGTTCCCGCCGACCTAACGAGCGGA
>JBKEBU010000023.1:0-14349 GCA_047973325.1 Propioniciclava sp.
CTATAAGTACCTGGACATGCACATGGCCATCGGGGCGGCGCTCTCCCTGGTCGACAATGCGGTGGCGCCAGCGCTCACCCGGCACTGACGTAGATCGCTAGTAGCCTGTCGCAGCTGATCTCTTGTATTCGCGACCCCAGGTGAGTCCTGGGCTGCGCCGTGGATCCTCATCGATACCCCGGCATCGATTCCGGATCCCCGTCTTGCCCAGAACCCACCTGACGCCGCTCGATACCACACATCTCAGCTGCGACAGACTACTAGCCGTTGCCCAGCGCCCTATCCATCGCCGCCAGCAGATCGGCGGCATGGGCACCGTCGGCCACCCGATGGTCCACCGTGAGACCGGCGTGCACGGTGAGCGCCAAGCCCACCCCACCTGGGACCGCCACGGGCCGGGGGGCGATACTCCCCAATGCCAGCACACTGCCCTGCGGAGGCGTTATCAACGCCTGAAAACGATCCACCCCGGCGCTACCCAGATTCGACAGCGACGCATTGGCCGGTGCGAGATAGTCCGGCCCCACCTTCCCGCGCTGGGCCTCCCGGACCACGGCCTTGACCTCGGCATCAAGTTCGGCGGCCGGGACCAGATCAGGTTCGGTGAAGGCCGGCACCAGCAGGCCCCGATCCGTCGCAACCGCAAGCGCCACCGTCGGCCCTCCACTGGCCACTGTCTGTCCACCCTCCCAGCGATCCAACAATTCCGGAATGGAACGCAGCCCAGCTGCATAGGCCCGCAGGAGCACCGTGGTCCAGGAAACCCCTCGGCGGATCGCTGCTGCAGCGTCCAAGTGCAGCTCCCGCCAGACCGTGAACTGCGGGATGTTGGCGCTGGGCTCCATGACCCGGGCCACCGCCTTCCGGACCGTGGCCCGGCGCGGATCCGACTCGCCCGCCGGCGCCGACGGGTAAGCCCGGATCGGTGTCTGTGCGGCCGGGACCGACGCCACGAGCGCAGCCACATCCGGCACCCGAATCAGCCCCTCCGGACCGGTGGGGGTCACCGTGCCCAGATCGATGCCATGCTCCCGAGCAAGACCTCGGGCCCGAGGTATTGCGGGAAGAGGGCCGGTGTCGCTCAGCCTGATCGACGGTGTCGGCTCTGGTGCCGCTGCCCCCGGCTCCGGCTCCGACCCCGGAGCCGGGTGAGCGGGGGCCGTCACGACCGAAGGGTCAGCGGCAGGTGCCGACGCATCCACCGCTGGCGCCGCCCGAGTCTCCGGCTCCGGCGCGGCCAACAGATCGCCAAAGCCACCGCCATCGTCCTCACCCTCGACCCAGGCGATCGGATCGCCCACGGGGACGAGCCCCTCGCGATGCACGATCTCGACCACCGTGCCGCTCACGGTGGACTCCACCTCCATGTCCACCTTGTCAGTGAGCACTTCGCACACGACATCACCGGCAGCAATGACGTCACCGACGTCCACCTGCCAGGGCCCCATTTCGCCCTCGGTCATGGTCATGGACATCTTCGGCATCCGAATCGCCAGGCGGGCCATCAGAACTCCTTGGCCAGGCGGCGTGCCGCAGCCACGATGTCCTCGACCTGCGGCACAACGGCAGCCTCTAATTGCGGGGCATAGGGAATCGGCGTATCCATGCCCGAAAGCCGCTGGATCGGCGCCAGCAGCCGGTAGATAGTAGGCGACTCGGCGATCCGGGCAGCCAACTCCGCAGTGAATCCCACATGACCGGGGGCCTCTTGCACCAACAGGACCCGACCGGTCCGGGAAACATCCGCCAAGATAGGATCGATGTCGAGTGGAGTCAGAGACCGTGGGTCCAGCACGGAGGCATCGATCCCCTCGGCTGCGAGCACCTCGGCCGCCTCCAGCGACCGGGAAACCTCCACGCCGGTGGCAACGATGGTGAGATCGTTTCCACTCCGGCGCACCGCAGTCTCTCCCAGCGGAATCCGGAACGGATCCTCAGGGACCATGCCGGACGTTCGGTAGAGCAGCTTGTGCTCCAAGACGATCACCGGGTTGGGGTCATCGATAGCTGCCAGCAACAGCCCCTTGGCGTCGGCCGCAGTGGCGGGCATGACGACTTTGAGTCCCGGCACATGCGCGAACCATGCCTCCAGGCTCTGGGAATGCTGAGCAGCTGCACCGGTGCCGGAGCCGAGGGGCGCCCGCAACACCATCGGTACATTCGCGGCTCCTCCCAGCATGTAGTGGATCTTGGCCGCCTGGTTGACTATCTGATCCATCGCTTGGTTGGTGAAATCCGAGAATTGAATCTCTACGATGGGGCGCATGCCGGCGAGGGCAGCGCCCACGGCCGCGCCGACGATCCCGAGTTCGGAGATCGGGGTATCGCGAATCCGGTCAGCACCGAACCTGTGATAGAGGTCCCCGGAGACGCCGAACGCGCCGCCGTAGACGCCAATGTCCTCGCCCAGCATGAAGACCCGGTCGTCGGCCTCCATGGCCTGCCCGATGGCTTCTCGAACGGCTTCGGCGTACGTGATCGTGCGGTCATCCTGAGCAACGGTGGTGTCAGTCATGAAGTGTTGTCCTCTCAGGCTTCGGCGTAGACAGAACCGGTCAGGTCGGCGGGATCGGCGTCCGGGGCAGCGTTGGCCTCACGCACTGCGGTACGCACAGCCTCCAGGGCCTTGTCGCGGACCGCCTGGATTTCATCACCCGGAAGCAGCCCGGACTCCTCGGCCCGAGCTTCAAAGGCGACGATGGGATCCTTGTCACGCCATTCGGCGATTTCTTCGCGGGTCCGGTAGAGGTTCTTGTCGGACTTGGAGTGCCCCTTCCACCGGTAGGTGATGTTCTCCACCAGCGTTGGACCTTCACCAGCACGAGCCCGCTGAACCGCGGTATCGACAGCTTCGAAGACCGCGACGATGTCATTCCCGTCCACAGTAACCCCGGGGAACCCGTAGGCTGCCGCCCGGTCTGACACCTGGTCAACAGCCATCGATTTCTCCGTAGAGAAGGACATGCCGTAGCCGTTGTTCTCACAGACGAAGATCACCGGCAGTTTCCAAATCGCAGCCAGGTTCAGCGCCTCGTGGAACGCACCCTCGTTGGTCGCACCATCTCCGAAGAAGCAGGCCACAACCCGATCTTCGCCGCGGATGCGGTAGGCCAAGGCAGCACCGGTGGCAATGGGAATGCCTCCGGCCACGATGCCGTTCGCACCCAGATTTCCCGTGGCCACATCTGCTATATGCATGGACCCACCTCGCCCGCGGCAGTAGCCGGTTTCCTTGGCCAACAGCTCAGCCATCATCCGGGTCAAATCCGCACCCTTGCCTATGGTGTGACCATGCCCGCGGTGGGTGGAGGTGATGGCGTCATCGGGGCGCAGCGCCATGCAGGCGCCGGTGGCCGAAGCCTCCTGGCCGATGGACAGGTGCATGGTGCCATGCATCAGGCCGCGTGCGAAGAGATCATCGACAGCCTCTTCAAAACGGCGGATCTGCCACATGGTCTCGAGGGCCTGGGCTGCGTCAGCTGGGGTTGCAATCGGGGAGGGCACTGGGGCTCCTATCTGCATTAATTTGCGTATCATCTTCACAGATGTGCCTACCGTAGGTGATTTCGAGCCTTCAAGGCAAGCATTCACGCACATCCGCATATACATGCAGACCGTGGCGTCCCCTACGGTAAGACCATGCCCGTTTCCGGCCAGAACCACCCCATCAGATCGCGGTACCGCGCGTACATATTCGATCTCGACGGCACCATCTACCTGGGCGAGGAACTCTTGCCCGGAGCGGCGGCGGTGATAGCGGATCTGCGCAGCCAAGGGATTCCGGTTCGGTTCCTCTCCAATAACCCGACACGTGATCGGCAGATGTATGCCGACAAACTCACCCGGCTGGGGATTCCGACCCAGCCCGAAGAGGTGGCCAATACTGTCGTGACCACCACCCAGTGGCTGCGAACCCACCATCCGCAGGCGGCCGTCTTCCCGATAGCCGAGGAGCCCTTGGTGCGTTCCCTCACCGATGCCGGGATTCGGATCAGCGAGGATCCCGCCGAGATCGACATCGTGCTGGCCAGCTTCGACCGCACCTTCGACTACCGCAAGCTGCAGATAGCCTTCGATGCCCTCTGGTTTCATCGACGGGCGATCTTGATCCAGACCAATCCCGACCGGTATTGCCCCATGCCCGGCGGCCACGGCCAGCCCGACTGCGGCGCCCTCACTGCCGCCATCGAAGCAGCGACCGGGGTCGCCTGCCAACACAATCTCGGGAAACCCGATCCGATAATGCTGGAAACAGTCCTCGCCCCGCTGGGGGTAGCCGCGGCCGACGCCCTCATGGTGGGTGATCGGCTGGAAACTGACATCGTCATGGCACGTCAGGCCGGGATGCCCGCAGCCGCCGTCCTCACCGGGGATGCCACCCGCGCCGATATCGAGGCCCTGCCCCCGGAGGTGGCTCCCACCTTCGTCCTGGACAGCCTGGAACAGCTGCTGCTCCCAGCCGGAGCCCAGGGATGAGGCGGATGCTGCTGGCCACGGTTCTGGTGGCGTTGACCCTCACCGCATGCGTACCGGCCATCCCGGGTTCGGCCGTGTTGGCCCACCAGGTGCCTACCGGCACGGACTTCTCCCGCCGAGTGAGCATCAGCCCTTTCCCCTATGACCTCACCCCCGCCGCGGTTCGCGAGGTCGGCAGCTTGGTCTCTCAGGCTGGCAACGTCTACACCGTGCAACTGGACAACGGCATCCCCTGGCAAGACGCCGACACTGGCGCCGATTTCTCTGCGGAGGTGATGGAGGAATGGGAGCGGCATCGGGGAACTATCGGCACCGACCAGGAGGTCTACCTAGCCATCGCGCCCCTCCAGGATGACCGAAGCAGCTGGGCCACCGGATTCGATGGGACCGCAGCACCACCCTGGGCCACCTGGGAACAGGGTGATCTCGATCGCCTACGGACCGCCTATCTGAACTATGTGGAGCGGGCGGTGGCCTACTTTGAGCCTACGTTGGTGAACATCGGCGTGGAGGCTGGGGATCTCGCCCACAACGATCCCGGCCGCTGGGACGCGGCGGCTGCAGTCCTGGCCGACACCCACCGGCAACTCAAGCTGGGCCATCCCGACCTCCAGATAGGCATCTCCTGGAGCCTTCCGTTGCTGATGCAACCCGAGGTTACGGAGCGCTCCGCAGCCCTGATCGAGATTCTGGACTATGTGGGCATCAGTTTCTACCCATACTTGGGTCCGTTTTATTCCGCGATAGGCGGCATCGACCTGGCAGGCCCACCCGATCAGTGGCAGGTCCCGTTTGCCTGGCTCCGGGAGAACATCGACAAACCGCTCGCCCTCTGCGAGACCGGCTACGCCAGCAAACCGGTAACGCTCAGCGAGTTTGACCTGGAGATTCCAGGGGATCCCACCGTGCAGAGTCAGTACGTGGCGGACCTCGCCGCCATCACCGATGCCGACGACTATCTCTTCACGGTCTTCTTCCTCGCGGTGGACTACGACGCACTCACCAGGAAGCTCGGGTTACCAGCCATGGAACTGTGGCAGCACACTGGTTTCTTCGAAGCCGATCTGACTCCCAAACCGGCCTGGGAAACCTATCGCCAGACCTGGCTCGGGGAAGTCTGAATAGTCCCCTGGTCGCGTGGCGGAGGTGGTGGGATTTGAACCCACGATGGGGTTAACCCCCAAACCCGCTTAGCAGGCGGGCGCCATAGACCAGACTAGGCGACACCTCCTCGGCCGGGTGACAGGCTACCGGTCCCCCACCTGCGCAAGCAAAGTCACCTCGGCGAGGCGAGTATCATCGACCCTATCGAACCCGAACGGAGCCAAATGGGGGATGTGCCGGATCCGTACGGCGTGTACCAGGTTCCCTTGGACGAGGCACGCCGCAGTGAGCCGACCCGCGCCGTCGACAGCGATCAATCCCGGAAGGGTGGCAAGCCCCGACGGGATGCCGCCCAGCCCACCTTTCTGGGATCTCTCGGCTGGCCAATCCTGGGAACTATAATTCCGGGCCTGGGGCTGCTGCGCACCCGACTACGCCTGTGGGCGGTGCTCATGCTCCTCCCCGTCCTCTTCCTCACCGGGGCCGCCATCGCCGCAGTCATCGATCCCACCCTGCTCCAACCGCTGATCTACAACCCCACGTTTCTCTCCCTAGCCTTCAATCCCACGCTACTCCGCGGTGTCGCGGCCGCAGTGGCTGCTATCGGGCTGATCTGGGCCCTGTCCATCGTGGTTACCCACGTGTCCTTGCGGCCGTCGCCACCCCGGCTGTGGCAGCGATGTATAGGGGCGACGCTCGTGGGCGCGCTCGTGCTCGTCGTCGCCACTCCCACGGCGGTCACAGCCCGGGCGCTCTACGACACCTCGGCGGCCATCGCCGGCGTGACCGCCACCTCCGGCGCCACCACCGAAGAAGAGGAGGAGGACTACGGCAATGCGCTCAATCCCTGGGCCAACAAGCCCCGGCTGAACGTCCTGATCCTCGGTGGCGACGATGGCCAGAAACGGGACGAGAATCTGGGCGCCCGCACCGACACGGTGATGCTGGCCTCGATAGACACCAGTACCGGTGAAACCACCTTATTCAGCCTGCCGCGCCAAACCGAACGGATGCCCTTCCCCTCTGGATCGGAACTGGCCGCCATCTGGCCCTATGGCTTCAGCAATGGGGTCTCCAACAATCCCGAGTACTTTCTCAATGCCGAATATCACACCATCCCCGTCCTGGCTCCGGATGCCATCCCAGACGGGGTCCAAGATCCCGGCGCCTGGGCCCTCAAGCAATCAGTCGGCGCCGCACTAGGACTCAAGGTCGACTACTACGCCATGGTCAACATGGATGGCTTCATCGATTTCATCAATGCTCTCGACGGCATCACCGTCAACATCAGCGTCCCGGTGCCCGTCGGCGGAGTCACCTCCACGAATACCCCACCGGACCGGTGGCTATCCCCCGGCCCTGACCAGCATCTCAACGGGTCTGATGCGCTGTGGTACGCCCGTGGCCGCTATGGCACCTCCGACTACGAACGGATGTCACGGCAGCGTTGCGTTATCCGGGCGGTCGCCGCCCAGGCGGATCCCTACACGGTTCTGATGAACTACGAAGCCTTGACCAAAGCCGGCACCAACATCGTGAAGACCGATGTCCCCAACGCGCGACTCGCCGCGCTGTTGGCCCTGGCGTTCAAGGTGAAAGACCAGAAGATGCGGAGCCTGTCCTTCGAGAACGGCAAGGATGGATTCTCCACCGTCCGCCCCAATTGGGAGCGCGTGCGCGAACAGGTGCAGGCGGCCCTTCGTCCGCCCACTCCGCAGCCAGCGGCCCCGACACCCAGCAGCAGCGCGTCCCCCTCGACGACACCGACCGGGTCGACCTCCCCCAGTGTTTCCCCCACGCCCCAGGTAGAGGTCGATGAATGCGCCTACAACCCACCCGATCCGAACACTGCTGAGTAGTCCTTCACAGCAGACTGCTATAACCACGGTCGGCATCGAGCCGGCGGGCAATATCGGCCGCCACCACATCCAACTCAACAGCACGTTCAGCGGGGACTACGAGGACAACCCGGTTCTCCGGACCCTGATGCAGGGTGACTCGTCCGGGGGCACCGGTGACCCGAGTGACGGTATCCCAGGTCCCCTGGCGCGCGCCCCCGGGCTCAACTATCTGATATCCCGTGTCGGTGAGGGTGATGGTGACCTCGTGCCGCCACGCAGCGCCCACAGCCAAGCCGACCAGACCCACACCGAACAGGATCAGCACAGCACCGGCCACGACCATCCAGCCAAGCCCGTCCAGCTGGGAAGCAGCGATCATCAAGCCAGCCCCGCCGAGGGCCATCAGGGCAGCAAGAGCAAACGCCCGTACGGCCGGGCGTGGTCGCAGCACGTAGCGACTCTCCACGCGGCGAGGGTGGGATTCGAACCCACGGAGCGTTGCCGCTCGGCCGCTTTCAAGGCGGCTGCACTAGTCCACTATGCGACCTCGCCGAATGTGCCCATCGTATCGACTCGATGAACCGCTCGCGGCGAATCAGCCGCCCGCGGACGACCACCCGTCCGAGATATTAGGCTGCCAGCCATGCGCGCAGTCATCGTCACCGAACCCGGTGGGCCCGAGGTGCTCGCCATCGGCCAGGCACCCACCCCCACCCCTGCGGCCGGTGATGTGCTCGTTCGGGTTGTGGCCGCGGGTGTGAACCGGGCCGACCTGCTGCAGCGCCGCGGCCACTATCCGCCGCCGCCGGGTAATTCGCCACTGCTCGGTCTCGAGGTGTCTGGCCACATCGCCGCTGTCGGAGCTGAGGTCACCACCTGGTCGGTGGGTGACCCTTGCGTGGCTTTGCTGGCTGGCGGCGGGTATGCCGAGTACGCCGCCGTCCCCGCCGGTCAGGTGATCCCCCCGCCAGACGGGATGGATCTCATCTCGGCAGCCGGGTTCATGGAGGCCGCAGCCACGGTCGTGTCCAACCTCGATAATGTCCGGCTCGCCGCTGGGGAGAGCATTCTTATCCATGGGGGTGCCGGCGGCATCGGCAGCTTCGCGATCCAGTATGCGCGCCAGCTGGGATGCACCGTCATCGCCACCGCCGGCAGTCCTGCCAAACGTCAGGCCTGTGCCGATCTGGGCGCCGAGGTCACTCTGGACTATCACGACCACTGGGCCGCGCAGGCGTCCGAGGCCACGTCTGGACGCGGGGTCGACGTGATCCTCGACATCATCGGGGCCAAGTATCTCCCGGACAACATCACTGGTCTGGCACGTGGCGGACGGCTGGTGGTGATCGGCCTGCAGGGTGGGGTCACCGGAGAGCTGAACCTCAACACCCTGCTGGGAAAGAACGGCACCATTACCGCGACGTCCCTGCGCTGGCGACCCCCGGCAGAAAAGGCTGCCATCGTGGCCAAGCTGGCCACCCGGGTGTGGCCATTGCTCAGCTCCGGCGCGATCAGACTGGCCGCCGAGACCCGATTCCCCCTGGCTGAAGCAGCCGCTGCACATACCCTGCTGGAGTCCGGATCCACTCTGGGGAAGATTCTGCTGACCCTGGAGTCAGCAACGGCCAGCAAGCCGTGATCAGCGGGGCAGTTGTGATGAGGGCGGCTCCCGACGATGGCCCCCATCGGGTATGAAGAACGGGATCATCGCCGGGATGGCGGTCCCAATCATCGGCCAGATAGGCCAGTAGTAGTAGGGCGCGTTCCCGGAGAACAGCCAGGTCGCCACCCAGATGACATTGAACAGCACGGCCAAGGCCAGCCAGGTCCGAATGGCACGGTCCCGCACTTTCCGGACCGGCACGGCCGACTGACGCCGCGCTGCCGAAGCCGTCGATGTCGCGATCAGGTCAGCGACCATGGGTGCCAGATCACCAAGCCAGCGGGCCTGCAACACTACCTGGAGCCGATGGTCATATTCGGCTGCATCCAGTCGCCCTTCACCATAGCCAGTGTTGACCACATCCAACGCCAGTTCCCGGTCTGCATCACTCGCCCGCACGTCGGGGCGCAACCGCGGGTCGGCACTGAAGCGCGACCAGATAGGCACCTCCGGAACGCCGGGTGGGTGTGTGGTCATGGGCGCCAGATTATCCGATCAAGGCAGGGCTGGGGATCCGTCGTAGGTGAATCGCCGAGCCTCCGCAACGAATGCGCGGGCCCCAGGAGCAGGTATCCGCAACATCCCCGGTCCCCGCGGCGGGACTCCCGGCGTTCCGGCAGGCTTAGGGATGCGCTGATTAATGCTGCTCTGTGCGAGGACGTGCCGGGCGGAATGAACCGCGACCCCACATCTGGTAGGTGTACTGGAGGTCCATCGCCAGATGTGGGGGAAGCGGGTCACCCGATCCGGTGCGCCACAGCCAGGGCATGATTGATCAGCGCATCCTTAGATCCAGCGGCGGATTTCGACAGCCGCTCCTGCATCTGCCACCGATCCGGTCACTGCATCAGCAGCGGCAATCACCTCCGGTGGCGCGCCTGCAATAGCCACTCCTCGGCCAGCCCAGCCGAGCATGGCGGCGTCATTGCGACCGTCCCCCAGCGCCAGTACCTCTGCGGAACTGATCCCGAGGCGGCCTACGAGTCGTCGGAGCCCATGGGCCTTGTCCACCCCCGGTGGTGCCAGATCGAGCCAGGCGGTGTAGCCGACGTGATGGCTGACCCCGGTGAGGTCCATCCTGGCCGTCAGGGCTTCGAAATCAGCTTCGGTGGCATCCAGGTCACGCACCACGACCCGGGGAACCGGGTGGGCGATCATCTGTTCCAAGGAGGCAACCTGTACCGAGCCATGTAGTTCCCCCTCGGGGAACGGCGCGGTGACCAGATAGCCCCGGCCGTTGGCCTCCACGGCAAACCTGGCCTTCGGTAGCTCTCGGCGCAACTGCGCCACCACCGGGCGTGCGTCGAAGGTGAGCATGTCCACGACAGTCGCCGGCGGATACCGGCCAATCACCGCCCCATTGGACAGCACATGCTCAGTCGGCGGCAGGTCGAGTTGGTCCAGGATGGTTCGCGCTGAGACAAAACTACGTCCGGTGGCCAAGACCACGGCGATCCCGGCCTGGGTGGCCGCCCGGATAGCGTCGCCGATAGCCGGGGGGACAACGTTGGACTCATCGACGATAGTTCCGTCGACATCCAGGGCAATCAGGCGAGGACGGAAGGACACCGTCCCACCTTGGCACGGCCTAGTAGCCTGCTCCCCCACGCCATGCGGAAGCAGGCTCCATCAGTTGCACCCGCGATCGGTGCCATGCTCGATCTGCGAGCTACCGATCCAGGATGGCACTGTCGGGTCAGAATCGGGTCACGACCGAACGGATAACCTCACCGCGCTTCAGCTGCTCGTAGGCCTCCTGGACATCGTCGATACCTATCTCCTGCGAAACCAGGTCGTCAAGGTTCATCCGCCCCTGCACATACAGATCGGCATACATCGGGATGTCATGTTTTATGTTCGTGGACCCCATCTTCACTCCTTGCACCCGCTTGCGGCCTTCCAACAGCCCGACGCTGGCGTCCAGCGCGATAGTAGAGCCGGGCTTGCCCATGCCAACCAGGTTGGCGGTGCCGCCCACCTTGGTGGCGTCAATCGCCTGTTGCTGGGTCTGGGTGAGGCCGATCACCTCGAAGGCATGGTCGACGCCCGCACCACCGGTCAACTCCCGGATCGCCGACACCGCGTCAGCCTCCGCAGAGTTGACCACATCGGTTGCGCCGAAGCGCTGCGCCACCTCCAGCTTGGCTACCTGGACGTCCACGGCGATGATCCGCAGAGCGCCAGCAATCTGAGCGCCGCTGATAGCGTTCAGACCAACCCCGCCAGTCCCGATGACAGCCACGGTGTCACCCACGCGCACCGCCGAGGCGTTGATCGCCGCACCGGCTCCGGTGATGACACCGCACCCGAGCAGGGAGGCCTGCGGGAACGGGATCTCGCGGTTCACCACCGCCAGCTGCCGCTCATCAACGAGGGCTTGCGGCGCAAACCCGCTGAGGCCGAACGCCTGAGCCATGTCTGTGCCATCCATGGAGATTCGTGATTTCCCCTCGGTCCGGAGGGTGCGTTCGGGGTGGAGGCAATCGAAGGACAGGCCGGCGTGACAGTTCCGGCAGTCGCCGCAGGCTTGGATCAATGAGCCCACCACATGATCTCCGACAGCAACCTGGGTGACATCGGGACCTACCGCCGCCACCACCCCAGCTATTTCATGGCCGAACACCGCAGGCATAGGAAAGCCGTAGTCATTCTCGACAAGATGCAGATCTGAATGGCAGAGCCCCGAGGCACGCACCTCGACGAGGACCTCGCGGCCTTGGGCGTCGTCGAGGGCTACGTCCCGGGTCTGAAACCCTTGGCCCACACCGACCGATACCGATGCTCTCATGTCATTCCTACTTTCTCCGCACGAGGTCGCCGTCGGCCTCGCTGGGTTTGGGGGTGTCCGTCGACAGGCGTACGCCTAGTTCTCGCCACCAGGGTGGCGCGAGCGTGTCGACAGCGAGCAGCACCAGCTCGGGATCGCGGGGATCCGGCTCCCGGATCCAGGCCTCGAGGATGCCGACGATGCCATGGGCAAACTGGGCTGCCGTCGCCTTGCGGGCGAAGCTGTCATTGGCGTGCCAGTCGGGGTCTTCGATGTCGTGGTCGTCCAGCAGATGCAGCACTGACACTTCGATGTGCTCGGTCAGCAGCATCGTCAGGGCCGACGACACCGGTGATGAGGCCTCTCGATAGATCGGCTGAAAGGACTCCAGGTGGCAGGCCAGCTCGATCAGGACCTCGCGGAAGACCAAGCTGCGCCGCTCAGCCGCAGTGTGTTCGGCCCGCGCCCGGAGCGCATCCAGTTCATCGGTGAGCACCGCCGCCAACAGGTGCTCAGGTGAGGAGGCGTGGCGGTAGAAGGTAGCCCGCCCCACGCCAGCCTCGGCCGCGATCTGGTTCACGGCGAGTTGATCGACCCCGCGTTGCCCAGCCAGCCGCAGGATCGCCTCCGCCAGGGCGCGGCGTGTTCGTATCTGGCGCGCATCCCTCATGGATTTACGATACATATGACTCATAACTGGCGCCAGTATTCATGCATGATCACCTGGATTGAAGAGTGAACAAGTCCCGCACCACGGGGTAGTGACCCGACCCGGGAAGGTTGATACGCTCCCCGCCGTGACATCGCACGAACCTGGTGATTCCGGGGTTGACGCCGCCGCTTCGGCCGGAGGTTCCAGCGCGCCACCTGGGGGGATGGGCACCTTCATGGCGGTTCTGATAAACACCGCCGTCGCCAATGTCACCACGAGCTTCTTGTGGTTTGCGCTGACCTTCTGGGCCTATCTAGAGACGAAGTCGGTCCTGGCCACCGGCATCATTGGCGGCGCCTACATGCTGCTGCTCGCGGTGTTCGCCATCCCGTTCGGTACCTTCGTGGACCGGCACCGCAAGCACCGGGTGATGATCGTGTCCAGCCTGGTGACCTTGACGTCGTTCGCCGCAGCCAGCTCGTTGTTCCTGGTCTTCCCCGAGGCGACGATGAGCGACCTGCGACAGCCGTGGTTCTGGGTCTTCGCCACCATCATCCTGTTCGGCGCCGTCATCGAGAACATGCGCAATATCGCACTGTCGACCACAGTCACCTTGCTGGTGCCCACCGAACGGCACGCGAACGCCAACGGCATGGTCGGGACTGTGCAAGGGCTGGCGTTCATCGTGACCAGCGTCTTCTCCGGCTTTGCCATCGGGTTCCTCGGGATGGGGTGGACGGTCGTCATCGCGTTGACGCTCACCGCACTGGCGCTCATCCACCTGCTGACGCTGCGGGTGCCTGAGGACGAGCCCGAGCCGGAGGACGGGAAGAGGCCGAGCATCGATATCCGCGGGAGCATCGCCACGATCAATCTCGTTCCCGGTCTGTTCGCGCTGCTCATCTTTTCGACATTCAACAATCTCATCGGTGGCGTCTACATGGCGCTCATGGATCCCTACGGCCTCACCCTGTTCGACGTGCGGATCTGGGGTGTGGTGCTGGCAGTCACCGCGACCGGCTTCATGATCGGTGGCGGCGTCATCGCCGCTCGCGGTCTGGGCCGCAACCCGGTGCGCACTCTGCTGTGGTGCGTCGTCGGGATGGGGGTCCTGGGCGCGCTGTTCACCATCCGTGAGTGGCAGTGGCTCTATGTGGTCGGCATCTGGATCTACATGTGCCTCATCCCAGCCGTCGAAGCCGCCGAGCAAACCGTCATCCAGAAGGTGGTGCCCTTCCGCAGGCAAGGCCGAGTCTTTGGGTTCGCGCAAGCGTTCGAGTCCTCAGCGGCACCGATCACGTCGTTCCTGATCGCTCCGCTGGCCCAGTTCTGGGTGATCCCCTACCTGGAGACCACCGGGGGACAAGACACGTGGGGCTGGCTGCTCGGGGATGGCGACGCCCGGGGGATCGCGTTGATCTTCCTGATTGGCGGCATCATCATGGTGATTGCCGCCCTGCTGGCCTTCACCACCCGGTCCTATCGTCGACTGTCGGAGTACTTCGCCGGGCAGCACGAATCTGTGAAACCCGCAGAACCGCCCGCCCCTACCACCACGACCGAGGCGATATCAGGCGCCGATCAGACCTGACCGGCCGGCTGCCATCAACCCGGGGACCGCGGGGCGCAGATCTGCGCGGCCAGATGCCCCGCACCGTATCCGTTGTCGATATTGACAACTGCCGCACCGGGGGCGCAGGCGTTGAGGAGGCGGTCACCATGGCCAACCGGGTGTTCGTCATGTCGGCGCGCCCTGGAGGAGCTCACCAGAGCGCATCTGCAAGCCGTCGTCTAGCCTGATCGCATGACAGCTGTCACGATCAGCGTGCGAGGTATCGGCGAGGCG
>JBKEBU010000077.1:0-45985 GCA_047973325.1 Propioniciclava sp.
AGAGGACGAAGACGCTGTACAACGCCAGCGGTATCGCCAGGAAGGTGACGAGGAATCGTGTACGCCCGTGGTTCATGATCAGTCCCGGGTGTACTTCACGATGCTGTCGTCGGCAGCAACCGCATCGGCGGCGGCCTGCAGCCGGTCGGTCACGGTCTCGGCATCGGCACGACCGGCCAGCACATCGGCCAGGGATTCGAACCAGACGGTACGCAGATCGGCGTACCAGCTGCGGAAGCGCACCCGGACATCAGTCTCGGTCGCGTTGTCGATCGCCTCCGTGGCACTGGTCAGGCCGGGGGTCAACTCGACGCCCTCGAGGGCGCCCTTGACCACGGTGGGGGCACCGGTCAACCGGGAGAAGTTCTGAGCGGCCTCCTTGGTGAGCATCGAGCGCAGGAACTCCATGCCACCCTCGGGGTTCTTAGCGTTGGCGGGCACGATGAAGTTCTCGCCGGGAGAGACCTCGATGGCGGTGTAGTCGAGGACCGCGCCATCGCTCAACAGCGGGAACGGCGCCACCGACATCTCGAAGCCCTCCGGAGTGAGGTTCTTCATCTCGTTCTCCAGCCACGACCCGCTCGGGTAGAACAGGGCCTCACCGAGCACGAACGAGGTCTGCGCCTCGGTGTGCTGCAGGGCTTCGGAACCCTCAAGGATGAGCCCCTTCTCGTGCAGTTCTGCCAAGGCCTCGAAGGCACCAACGACCGCCGGGTCCTTCCAGGCACCGGGCTTCAGGTTGTCCAGGTTCTTCAGGACGTCGATGCCGCCCTCCTTGCCCGCCAGGCCGACCCAGAGGTTTCCGGCGTAGCCGATGGCCTGACCGGGGTAGGCGAAGAGCGCGATGTCCTGCTTGGCGGCCTCTTCACCGAGCGCGATGAACTCATCCCAGGTCTGCGGGACCTCCCAGCCGTTCTCCTCGAACAGCGACTTGGAGTACCACATGCCCACGACCGTGTTCACATAGGGCAGCACCAGGAAGTCGTCGCCGTAGGTGCCGACCGCAGTCACCCCTGTGGTCAGGGTGTCTTTGATCTTGACGTTCTCGTCGTCCAGGCTCGGGGCTTCGAGCAGGTCGTTGAGGCTGTGCAACTGCCCGTCGTTGACCAGGGTGGTCAGCTCGATAGCCTTGCCCGAGTTGTCCACGACATCGGGCGGGTCGCCCGCGACGAAGCGGGGCTGCAGCTGGGTGGCGATCTCTTGTACCGCGCTGATCTCGACGGTGGAGCCCGGGATGGTCTGGTTGTAAACATCGACGAAGCCGTCGGCGTACTCCGCACCGTAGCCCCCATCGAATATGTAGACGTCCAGCGGTGCATTGGCGGAGGCGCCAAAGGCTCCAGCGGATCCGGCCTCGGTGGCTGTGGGTTCCTGGGCGCCGCCGGAGCAGGCACTCAGCGCCAGTGCGGCACTGAGAGCGAGGCTTCCGAGCAACAGGGATCTGCGGGGTGATTTCAGGTGGCTGATCACGTGAATTCCTTCGGTAGATCGTCACCGGGGGAAGGTAGTGACGAATAGACCGTAGGCTCACCCGATCACTCAGTCAATGAATTGTGATCACTTGATCAACATTCGTTCATCGACCGATCCTCGCTTCAGAAGTTCCGGCAGCAATGTCACGTGCGCCGGCGTGCCTGGCCCCTCACCACGGATGCGTTCCAGGCAGATAGACATGGTCACCGACCCCACCGCCGCCTTGGGTGGCGCCACCGCATCCAGGGGCGGGTCCGCCATGCCGGCGTACTCATCGTCGTAGGCCACCACCGAGAGGCCCCCGGGCACGTCTATATTGCGCGCACGAGCCTGTTCGGCGAAAGCAATCGCCGCCACATCGGGGTGGACCACCACCCCGGTGGCACCCAGCTCTAGGCACCGTTCCAGTGCTGCCTCGGCCCGCCCCTGAACCGGATCGGTGGCATTGCTCAAGCCCAGGGTGGCCATCCGAATAGTGCCAGACCGGGATTCATCCAGCTCATCGCTGAGGTGGTCGAAACCACGCACCAGTCCACGTGAGGTGGGTGTGTCTGCGAACGTCACCAGGGCGATCCCTTGGTGACCGGCGTCGAGGAGATGCTGAATGGCTAGGCGCGAGCCGAAGGAGTGATCGGAGCGAACACAGTCCAGCCGCCGATAGCGGTCGCCGACCCGCCGCTCCATCAGAACCACCGGGATCGACAGCTCCAACAGCAGGTCATAGGTGGTGGGGTCGGTTTCGACAGAAACCGCCGGGGTGACTATCAGCGCCCGCGCTCCGGCCTCGATCAGGCCACGGATCTGGGTGCGCTCCCGGTCACTGTCGTACTCCGACACCGCCAGCACGAGCCGTACTCCCGCCTGACGGGCGGCGACCCGGATTCCCTCCAGAATCGGGCCAAAGTAGTACCCAGGGGTCGGCACCACCAGGCCGATCATCGGCGCAGGTCGGCGCCCGTGGACCCGCCGCTGGTGCACCACCTGCGGGGTGCCCCGATCCTCGGGGATCGCCACCGCGCCGCCGTGCACCCGGCGGGCGATCCCCCGTTCAGCCAGATCGGCGAGGTCGCGCCGAATGCTCACCGGGGAACTCCCCAGTTCTTCGGCCAGGGGCGCTACAGAGACAGAGCCACGCTCCCGTAGCAGGCGCTCGATCGCCGCGCGTCGGTCATGTGATCGCATAGAGGGTCCTCTCCCCGGGAGATACGATCAAATATACCGAGTTATGACCGCTTAGATGATCATTCGGTCATTTCAGATCGAGCGGAGCACCACCTGGGCGTGTCCGTCAATGTGGCCGTGACGCGACGCCCCTGGTCAGCGGGGGCAAGGTCGAGAAGCACCACCCGGTTGGATCCTGCCACCAGACTCTCGGCCGGAACATACAGCGCGCCTTGCGGCCCCGCGGCCAGCAGGCGGCCAAGGCAGAATCCCCCGACCCAGGCCACCACCCGGTCACTGCCCTCGACCTGCAGCCAAGCGTCAGCGGGCTTTTCAACCCAGAAGGTGCCACGCAGATACCGCGGCCCGATGGCACCGCCACCCTCATCCTCGCCGTCAGCGAAGGACGCGTCATCGAGCCCGGCCGGAAGCTCATCGAGACGTCCGGCGACGGACACCACCTGGTGCACCAGCTGATTGCCATGCCGCACCTGCCCGGTGATGCCCTTGTCCTCCCCGAGCAGCGGGCCGTAGTTGACCCGCCCCAACGAGTCGACGACGAGGTCAACCGCCAGCCCGGAGGCCGGTACCGGTGGCAATTCGACAACCACCTCCGGCCCCTCCGCGTGCGCCACCAGCTCACCAGCCGCGTAGACCGCGAGCCGGTCTCCCACGCCGGTGCAGATCAACGGCATCGTCGGTCGCGGGCCGCCGATAACGAAGCTGTGGTGGGCAATTCCCTGATCCACCCCGAGATCATCCAGGCTGGGGACCAGCGCGGTGTGAACCGGCTCACCCACAGCACCCGTCGCCAGATAGGCCGGACCACCGACGACAGCGATCGGGGTCGGCGGCAGGAGCGGCATTGGTTCGGGGATGTCCACTGGCGGCAACGTGGCGTAGCTACCCACCGCCGCGCGAAAGCTGTGGAACTTGGCGGTGGGTTCGCCTCGTTCGTCGATGGGGGCGTCGTAGTCATAGGAGGTGATAGTCGATTGCGGGGCGCCGTCATGGCGGTCGCCGCTGCGGTTCCCCCCAGCCCAGGCACCGAAGTTGGTCCCACCTTGGGCCATATAGAGGTTCACCGACCCCCCGTGGACAAGGATCTCGGTCAGCGCGGCCACGGCATCATCGGCACCTCGGGTGGTGTGCTCAGCACCCCAGTGATCGAACCACCCATTCCAGAACTCCATGCACATCCGGGGCGTCCCCGGGCGCCGTTCCGCCAGTGCCTGGAAGGCGGCCTGGGCTCCGCTGCCGAAGTTCAACGTGGCCAGCACGCCGTCTACAATTCCCCCCGCGAGCATCCACGGCTCCGGCCCATCGGAGGTGAACAGCGGCACCTCAACACCCCGGGCGAGCAGGCCATCACGAAGATAGTCGAGGTACCCAGCGTCTGAGCCGAATGAGCCATACTCGTTCTCCACCTGCACCATGATGACGTTGCCGCCTCGGGTCACCTGGCGCGCGACGGTGACGGGAAGCACCTGATCGAACCAGCGGTCGACGGCAGCGAGCCACCCCGGATCCGCACAGCGGATCCGCCCCCGCTGCCGGTGGGTCAGCCAGGCGGGAATGCCACCGTTCTCCCATTCGGCACAGATGTAGGGCCCCGGACGCACGATGGCATCCAGCCCCTGTTCACCGGCGAGGTCGAGAAATCGGGCCAGATCCGCTAGACCGGTCACCACGCCCTCGGTGCGCTCGTGCAGATTCCAGGGCACATAGGTCTCCACGGTATTCAGCCCCATCGCCCGGAGCATGGTTAGCTGCCGCCGCCACCGGCCGGGATGAATGCGGAAGTAGTGCAGCGCACCGGAAAGAATCCGGTGAGGACGCCCGTCGCGAACGAACTCGGCGCCATCAATGGTGAATGTAGTCACTGTCGAACCTCTTCGCATGCGGGCGGACATGGTCGCGTGGGCACGGCCTCCGGCATCTGACGGCGGGCCGAGCAGATCCCGTCCGCCAGCTACGGGCGACCAGGACGGGAGATTCCGCTGGGTAAGCGCTTACTGTACCCTAGATGCAGTGCAGGTGCCCGGTGCGGGAGGGTCCACCGCGTACCCCATCACAGAAGGGGAGACCACGCGATGGCTTCGGTAAATGTCCTGTTCCTGTTGGCAGACGACATGGGTGCATGGGCCCTCGGGGCCGCTGGCAACGCAGACGTCCGCACACCCCATCTGGATGCCCTGGCCGAGCGCGGCGTGCTGGTGCAGAACTTCTTCTGCGTCTCCCCGGTGTGCTCCCCCGCACGGGCGAGTTTGCTGACCGGAGCCATTCCCTCTGCACACGGGGTGCACGACTGGATCAGCGCCGGGCACGCCCGCTCCGACCGGATCGACTTCCTGGCGGGACAGCGCCTGGTAACCGCAGAGTTCGCCGAGCACGGCTATGACGTCGGGCTGATCGGGAAGTGGCACCTGGGGGCCAGCGATCAGCCCCATCCGGAGTTCTCGCACTGGTTCGCCCTAGAAGGGGGCGACAGCAGCTACCACTGCGCCGATATGTTCCGGGGCGAGCAGCACGAGACGGTGACCGGGTATCTCACGGATGTCTTCGCCGATGAGGCCATCGCCTACCTGGACGCCCGCACCGGCGAGCGCCCCTTCTTCCTCAGCGTCAACTTCACCGCGCCCCACCGGCCCTGGCTCAACCAGCACCCCCTCGAATGGGAGGCCGAGTATCGTGACTGCGCCTTCAAGAGCGTGCCAACCCAGGAGCCGGTGCATGCTTGGTCGACTTTGGTCAACGGTCGCCCGGCCGCCGCCGATGATGATCAGCAAGCGTCCCGGATAGGCTATTTCGCCTCGATTTCGGCGATGGATGCGGCCATCGGACGGATCCTCGACCAGCTCGAGGAATGTGGCCTGGCCGACACCACCCTGGTGGTCTTCACCAGCGACAACGGATTCAATCTCGGACATCACGGCATCTGGGGGAAGGGCAATGGGACGAAACCGCAGAACATGTACGACACCTCGGTGAAGGTCCCCCTGGTGATCGCCGGTCCCGGCATCGAGCCGGGGGTGCGCACCGAGGCGCTGCTGTCGGCCTACGACCTGGCCGCCACCCTGCTGCAGATGACCGACAACGATCCCGCCCCGTTCGAGCAAGGTCCGGGTCAGAGCTTCGCCTCAGCCCTGCGCGGGGACATCCTTGAGGAACGCCCGGTGGTGGTTTATGACGAGTACGGGCCCACCCGGATGATCCGCACCGGAGAATGGAAGTACATCCACCGCAGCCCCGACGGCCCCCACGAGCTCTACCACCTGGCGGTGGATGCCGAAGAACGGCACAACCTCATCGACGACCCCCTGCAGCGGGAATGGGTCGACCACCTGCGCGCCGAGCTCTCCGGGTGGTTCAGCCGCTACGCCATCGCCGATGCCGATGGGGTCGGGCTACCGGTCTCCGGTGACGGGCAGCACGCTCTCACTGCCGCCGATGCTTTCGACCATGCCCCCCGCGAGCGCTGGATTCCCGGCGGCCTCCCGCAGCCGTCCGGCCGACCCTCGCCCAGCTGATCACCCAGGCATTGCCACCGTGATAATTCCGTGACAATCTGAGATCTGGTCCCTATACAGCAGCACTTGACCGCCGCTGCACCCCAAGGACGGGAGAGATCATGCGAGCAGCCGTATTCTATGGAGCCGAGGATCTCCGCGTCGAAGACGCCACCGAGCCGGCACCCGGACCAGGTGAGGTCAAGCTACGCAACGCCTTCGCCGGCATCTGCGGATCGGACCTGCATGTCTATTACGCGCCCGAAGCCTCCGGGATGGACTTCAGCAAGCCGCATCCGGTGACCGGGGCGACGCTACCCCAGATCATGGGCCATGAGTTCGCCGGAACTGTGGTCGAGGTGGGCGACGGCGTCGACGGGATTTCCGTCGGAGACCGGGCAGCGGTCTGGCCTATCTACTACTGCGGCACCTGCCCGGCCTGCAACCAGGGCCGGTACAACGCCTGCGCCACCATTGCTTTCCACGGCCTCGCATCGAACGGCGGGGGCATGGCGGAGTTCACCACAGTTCCAGCCACGATGCTGCATCTCCTGCCCGAGTCCGTGGATCTCCGGATGGGTGCCCTCGTCGAGCCCATGGCGGTGTCCTGGCATGCCGTGCAGCAGTCCGAGATAGACCCCGGAGGGACCGCGCTCATTGCCGGCGCCGGCCCGATCGGGATCGGGGTGTGGTTCGCCCTCAAAGACCGGGGGGTGGACCGGGTCCTCATCTCCGAACCCAGTGCCGAACGGCGCGCCACCGTGGAAGCCCTCGGCGCGCGGACTGTCGACCCGACCGGCGGCGGACTCGCCCCCGCCGTCGCCGAGCTCACCGATGGCCAAGGCGTCGACCGAGCCTTCGACGCTGCTGGTGCCGGGGCCGCCATCGCTTCCGGACTCGCCTCGCTCACCCCGGGTGGGCGCGTGGTCGTCGTCGCCATTCACGAACGGCCGATGGACTTCCTCCCCACTCAGCTGGTCATGGCCGAAACCGAGATCAGCGGCACCTTGGCCTATCTTCCGGCCGATTTCGATGCCGTCATCGACGCTATGTCCCGGGGGGTGTACGACACCACTGGCTGGGTGGATGAGGCCCCGGTGGACGGGGTGGTTGATGCATTCGAGAAACTCCGAGGTGGCGGCGGCGCCAAGATCCTGATTCGCAGCTAGTAGCGTGTCGCAGCTGATCTTTGTATTCGCGACCCCAGGTGAGCCCTGGACTGCGCCGTTGATCCTCACCGATACCCGCATCGATTCCGGATCCCCGTCTTGCCCAGAACCCACCTGACGCCGCTCGATACCACACATCTCAACTGCGACAAGCTACTAGGCCAACCCGGCCCCACACCCAGCAGCACCGGGGTTTCGCCATCCGGGCGGGACCATCATGAGAAAGGACACCCCACCCATGTCACAGCGGTTCACTGGCAAGAACATCATCATCACTGGCGGCGGCTCCGGCCTAGGCCGCGCCACGGCAGTCCGGCTCGCCCAAGAAGGTGCCCGACTCACTCTCGTAGACATCTCCGAGGCCGGGCTAGCCGAGACTGTGACCGCCATCGGCGAGGTGGCTGCCGATGCTGAGGTCACCACCCTGACCGCCGATGTGTCCCAGGAGGCGGAGGTCGAGAAGTATATGGCAGCTGCGATAGCTGCTTATGGCCGCATCGACGGTTTCTTCAACAATGCTGGCATTGAGGGCACCCAGAACCTCACCGAGAATTTCACCGATGCCGAGTTCCAGCGCGTGATCTCTATAAATCTCACCGGCGTCTTCCTGGGCATGGAGAAGGTTCTCAAGGTGATGCGGGAGCAAGGCGGCGGCGCCATTGTCAACACCGCCTCGGTGGGCGGGATTCGGGGTGTCGGGAACCAGTCCGGATATGCCGCAGCAAAGCACGGTGTCGTCGGCCTCACCCGCAACTCCGGGGTTGAGTATGGGGCGATGGGCGTCCGGATCAATGCGATCGCCCCCGGTGCCATCTGGACCCCGATGGTCGAGAACTCCATGAAACAGATAAACGCCGAAGATCCCCGCGGTGCTGCGGAGCAGTTCATCCAGGCCAATCCCACCAAACGCTATGGCGAAGCCCACGAGATCGCCTCGGTGGTCGCCTTTCTGCTCTCCGACGACGCTAGCTACGTCAACGCAGCCGTGATCCCGATAGACGGCGGCCAATCCGCCGCGTACTGAACACGAGAACGGTGGTACCTCACCCAGCGATGAGCTGAGCGAGAGAAGGAGGTCGCCCCGCAGGGAGGAGGAACCTGCGAGGCGACCTCAATGTCTGGGGACCAATCCATGGTCGGGGGGGTGATAAGAACTATATTCCCCTTCTGCATGCGCTGGGCACTATTCCACGCCGCCATCTTCCTCAGAATCGTCCTGATCATCCGTTCCGGCAGTCTCTGAGGGTTCTGGTACCCGGGAGAAGACCACGAGTGGCGCCGGCACCGACGCCACCATGGCCGGGGTCGCCCAGACAGCTCTTGCTCGGGGGTGGTGATCCGAGGTACCGGTCATTGCCTAGCCCCTTGTTCGTTGTGCGAGCACCCCGCCGCCTATTGACCCGACCAGAAGCCCGCCAGTATGTGGCCGCGATGCATCTGTGCTATATAGCTTACGACCACTTTTCTTAAAAATTCAACTATTTTGACGGGAATCCCTCCCCTGCGGGATCACGGACTAGCCAGCATCCCGATGGGCCGCCACTGCCCTGAGCGCAGCCCGGTCCGGTTCCGTGTCGAGGGAGCGCAGCGCGCGTTCGGATGCCTCCGCCGCCGCCTCCCGCACGAGCTGCCGATCCAATGGGGTGGCCGACGAGGCCTCGAGCGCGTGCAAGCTTCGCTGCAGGCGCAGTTGCACCTCGATAACGGCCGCACCATCCCGGGCAATCGGTCGGTAGGCATCCTCGAGGAAATCCCCCACACCGGGGCGCCACAAGTGCACCCGCGGATAGCGTGGCTCATCAGTGACCGAGCTCGTGAGCGCCAGGATCATCACCCGTTCTATCGACCCGAGGACTTGGATCGCGGTCCCGGGGTCGTTGACCGCAGCCGACAACGCCCGGCTGGCGATCTCGGACAGGGCGATCAGCCCCAACCGCGGATCCTGATCGTAGGTCCGGTTGGTCTCCACGGTGAAGGCCCGACGCACCACCGCCGCGACGGCATCGTCGAGTTCCCCCTCCACCTGGGCCATCGACCGACCCGGGTCGGCGAAGGAACCGGGCGGTGTCACCACATGAATGCGGAGGTCTTCAGCCTCAGCCACGCTGTTCAATGCAGCTATATCGACCCTCGTGATGTAGCCGATCTTGTCGGCCCGGACCGGCTCGGCAGTCTCCGGGATCGCCACCCGCGCTGCGGCCCCCATCTGCGGGCTCTCGGCGAAACTGCGCATTGTCCGGGTGGCCGCCCGCTCCACCCGGCGAATGACATCGGCCATTCGCCCCATAGTGGTGAGATAGGAAATCCAGCGCAGCAGCGTAATCACGATGATGCCGATAACGGCCAAAGTGCCGAGGAAGAGCACCGTCCGGGAATTCTCATCGTACTGACCAGTGGCCAGAGCCACAATCCCCACGATAGAGAACACAAACGACCCCAGGAATGTTGAGAGTGCGTTCTGAGACGTGTGATCCTGGAGCAACAGCTGGGTCGCCCGCGGGGTTCCAGTACTGGCCGCCGCAGAATAGGCCGCGACCATGGCCGTGAGCGAAAAGGTGGTCACTGTCAGCATCGCCGGAGCCAACAGTTTGAGGAGGCTGTCGAGGGATCCTTGGCCTAGCTCTACCCGGAAACCCGCGGGGAGATACTGCCCGACCACTCCGGCTATCAAGGCCAGCAGCACCGCGGCGATGGAGAACATCAGCGCACGAAACCAGACCTGGCGTGCCCCGCGGGACACCAGGTGCCTCAGCCTCATAGTGCTGGCCTAGGGTGCTGTTGCCTCACCTGCATCGCTGACCAACCTACCGCCGGCCCGGTCCAGGCCGCCACACGCCGGTGCGGCGGGGTGCCGAATCACGGAGCGTGGGAATACTGCTCAGTCAAGTCCCGGCTGCAGCCCGCCTGGCGATCCGCTCAGCGCAAGGGCGGGTTGAACCCAGGTCACAACAAGGTCGGGCAGGTGAACGTGAGCGAGGACAGGATTATGTTCTCCTCATCGATACGCGCGTTTTCGCTCCAGCCCTTCACCGTGAAGGACGTCACTGGGGTCGACCCATAGTTCACCGCCACGTTGCCAGCACTCGAGGTGTTGTTGTCGGCATTGTAGATCTTGTGCCAGTAGGCGTTCTTCTCTGCCGGAGTGCACGTGCCCGAGGCATTGCAGGCGTCCCAGGCGGTATGCGCAGTGCTATTGAAATAGTCGCTATGCCAGGGGTCCGCATCGGTGCCGGCCCCCAGGGTGTGCACCCCCAGAGTCGGCGCCGCCACCGGAAGCGGCGTGAGGGTCACATTCTCCCGGTCGTACTTGGGGTTGACGGCGGGGTTGAAGGGATGCGGATCGGTGTAGGTATCAACCGGCGCATTGCCGAAGTCGATGTCCGTGATAGCAAACTGCAGATTCTCCATCGGCACCGGTAGACCGGTGACGGTATGGCGGAACGTCACGGTGAACTCAACGAAGTTGTCGGTTGCACTCCCGGGCAGGGCGGCATTGGGGGTCGGATCGGACACATTGCGCCGATGACGCCAACCCAGGGTAAGGCCAGAATCGTAGAACTGCCCCACCGTGGGGTAGGTGGCGGTGGCCACGGGTTGCACATCCATGGCAGCGGAGGAACCCACCACCTGCCCGGTGTGTACGGCGGTCACCTGGATGGTCAGCAGAGGCCAGGCAGTCGGGACGAGCGTCGCGACCCGCGGCTCACCATTCACATCCGGGGAGGTGGTGATGACGATGCCCTGGTTCCATTCGATGGTGGTCAGACCGCCGATGCAGGGCGTCGAAGCGGCGACCCTCGGGGCCGTAACACCAGCGATCACCGTCGGAGTCGCCCACAGCGCCCCGGTTGCAAGCGTGCGTCGCGAAACAGATTGAGTCATAGTGGGTAGTTTCCCTGCTTCCAGCTCGTGGTCATGGATGCGGCTTCCCCTAAGTATTTAAATGAAACTTCAATCATTCTATGCGACCATGGTAGTCCGCACCTGGCCCCCAACCAAACCCCGCCCGGGCGACAACTAGGCTTCCACTAGGTGAACGAGTGACTTCGCGTGAGATACGTCCGCGAAGCGTGGTTGCTACCCCTATTCTGATTGAATTCAAGACATCGACCACTGCTGTCGATGTGGCCTAACACGTCGGCGGGCATGGCGCTGATGCCAGACCCGACCGCAGAGCCGAAGCCTCGGTAGTAGAGGATGATGCTGGTCCGCCCGGCACACAGCAGCGCCGCCCGCCCTCGGGATCCGAGAACGCAAACGCTGTACAAAAACAACAGGCATCAACATCGGTAGAACCCAACCACGCACCTGGGTGACACCCCTAGCGGAGTCCAAGGACTTGATCTGACAAGGAAATTCAGGGCCTGGAACCAAAGTTAAGTTGAAATTCTATCAACAACTAGGCATTGCCACAGACTGCCCTCACTGGCGGTGCCGGCGCATGATTGCATCGCCCGCAACCGTTCGCGCATTTCCCCATTCGCAATTATTTATATAATCACTGGATTAAATATCGAGACATCCCTACCTCCCATTCGGCTCTATCGATAGGTGCCGCGGCAGCGTCATGGCCGGCGACCTTCACCGACGCCATCACGGCGAGTCGGGCAACATCTGCACCATCGCGGTCATCGCGCGACCCCCGGCATCAGCAGGGCGCGGGAGAGTCCCCCATTGCGGCGGACCGTCAGGCTCCTCAGTAGATCAACCAACGAATGGCTGCCGCCAGTACTTCTCCGCGTAGGCGTCCATGGTGCCGGTTTGGATGGCGGTGGCGAGCTCTGCCAACTGCGGCTCATCCACGATGTTGATGTCCTGACCGTCCGGGGAGCGTCCGAAGCTGGCGATGTGGGCCTGCAGCAGGACGATGTCTCTATCCAAGTCCTCGAGCCGCATGCTCGCGGCCGTCGTCAAGAGTTCCTGGTTGGTGAGCCCCTCGTCCACCGTCAAGTACTGCCCCAGGGACCCCAAGACCGCATTGAAGGTGGCCGGCTTCGTCAGCAAGTCTCTGCTCAAGAGCTCTTTCATGATCGCCTTGACCACTATCCGCTGCCGTTCAGCCCGACCGAGATCCCCGTTGGGCAGTTCGTATCGCTGGCGGACATAAGTGAGGGCCGCGTCGCCCTCCAGGACTATCTCCCCCTGGGGGAAGCTATGCAAGGTTCCACTCTCGCCGATGCCCTCAGTGGCCACCGCGTTGTAAACTGTCACCCCGCCGAGTTCGTCGGTGAGTCCGATGAAGCCCTCAAAGTCGATCTTGACAGCGTGGTCCATCCGCACCCCGACCAACGACTCGAGGGTCCGGGTCGCCAGGGCATCGCCGCCCCAGGCGTAGGCGGCGTTGATCTTGGCATGCCCCCGGCCCGGGATCTCCACCCACATGTCCCGGGGGAAAGAGACGACGTAGACCTTGTCCCGGGTAGGCGGGACGTGCGCCAGCATGAGCACGTCGCTACGGCCTCGGTCCCCCTCACCCCGTGAGTCGCTGCCCATGAAGACGTAGTTGAAGGAGCCTTCGGCGGTCTTCTCCTCCGCTGGCCTCGTGGTGTCTTCCGCACTGGGCAACAAGGTGTCGATTCGTTCGACATCGCTGGCGGTATCCCACACCCGCCAGACATAAAATGTTCCCAGGACCAGCCCCAGCGCCACTACCACACCTGACAGAGCCAGGAAACCGCCCAGGACTCCCCGCGGCATACCCTTACGAGGCCGCGCGTCGTGGATAGCGCGCCGCGGGGCACGAGTAGTCTTCACCGGTCAGTCCTTAGTCTGTCACGCTAGCCCACAACTGCGCCTCCCGACGGCGGCGCACGAACCAGTGGCGCACGGCGGCGCCGGCGGCGAGGAACACCGCGAGGCCCACGAGGAGCTTGGTCACATCCCGAGTCTACGCCGCGGGGATGCATCCCCGGGTCATCCCTTCAGGTGACTTGAGATTGCGCTGCCTCGTACGCTGGGTGTAATGAGCACGAGCGGGACAGAGCACGACATCGACGCGAGCCGTCGGGACTGGGTGATTGATGGCATCCTCGCAGCCACGCTCGCCGCAGTTTCAATAATCCCGTTCCAACCTCAGGCGACCGACGACATCTTGTATGCGGCAGAAGTGGCCTTGTCACTCGGCATGGTTCTGCCGCTAGCCCTGCGCCGGAACGCCCCCCTGATAATGCTCACCCTCGCCACACTGGCCGGAATCCTGCAACTCATCCTGGTACCGGGACCTACTCCTTCCCTGATTGCCGTGCCGATAATCGCCTACAGCGTTGCCCGATGGGTGCCCGGACACGCCTCCCGCGCCGTGGTCGTCGTCGGCGCCTTTGCTTCGGTGCTCGGCCCCATGCGCTGGTACGACGGGAGCAGCGGCACTCCCAGCATTGACATTCTTTCCTGGGGGGCCTGCATGGGTGCGGTCCTGACCCCGTACGCCGTCGGTCGGCGCACCCGCGAGGTAGCCAATGCTCGCGCCCACGACATGCGCATGGCCGAGGAGCGCTACCAGCTCTTGCTCGCCGAACGCGATCAGCAAACCCGCCTGGCCGAAGCCTCCACCCGCACCATGATCGCCCGCGAGCTGCACGACATCGTTGCTCACTCGCTCTCGGTGATGATCGTCCAAGCTGAGGGCGGCCGCGCCGTCGCCGCCCGACAACCCGAGGTGGCAACCGAAGCACTCGACACTATCGCCGACACCGGGCGCGAAGCACTCCAAGATCTCCGCCGGATTGTCGGGGTCCTGCGCGGCGGAACCATCGCTGAGGATCGGCCCACCTATGCGCCAGCGCCTACTCTGCTCGATATCCCCGACCTGGTCGCACGGACAAGTGACCGGATCGCACTGCGCACCGTCGGCGAACCTCACTCGGTCGCCCCGGCAGTAGAGCTGACCGTCTATCGGGTCGTTCAGGAGGCGCTCACAAATTTTCTCAAGCACGCTGGCCCTGACGCCCACGCCCGGGTCACCCTGACCCATAGCCCGCACAGCATCTCCATTGATGTCCTAGACACTGGCGAAGCAGTGCCCGAGCCCACCGAGGGCGGCGGCAATGGCCTGCGCGGGATGTATGAGCGGGTGACATCGATGGGCGGCACCCTACGCGCCGGACCACGCGAGGATGGCCCGGGCTTTCACGTGGCCGCCACGGTACCTATCCAGGCGGCCAGTCCCCACGAACAGCGGAGGAGTACCTAACCATGGCCCCGATCAACGTGTTCCTGGCTGATGACCAAGCCCTCGTACGCGGCGGGTTCCGGATGCTCATTGACTCCTCCGACGATATGGAGGTCGTCGGCGAAGCTGCTGACGGAGCAGCGGCACTCAGGGCGCTGGCTGCCCACCCGGCCGATGTCGTGCTGATGGACATCCGGATGCCGGTGCTGGACGGGGTAGAAGCAACCCGACGCATCTCCGCAACTGGGCTGGCCACCAAGGTATTGGTGCTCACCACCTTCGATCTCGACGAGTATGCATTTGCCGCCCTCCAGGCCGGGGCCAGCGGGTTCCTGCTGAAGGATGCCCGGCCGGCCGAGCTACTCAGCGCCATTCGCAGTGTCGCCGCCGGGGACGCTGTGGTCGCGCCGTCGACAACCCGACGCCTCTTGGACCATGTGGCTCCCAGACTGGCCCAATCCCCCCATGCCCAGGATCCACGGCTAGCCCTGCTCACCGACCGGGAGCGGGAAGTTCTCACCGAGGTGGCTGCGGGGCGTACCAACGCCGAGATCTCGGCCACCTTGTACATGGCCGAAGGCACCGTCAAAACCCACATTGGTCGGCTGCTCACCAAACTGCAGGCCCGAGACCGGGTGGGGCTAGTGCTCTTCGCCTACGAAAACGGGATCGCTGGCACCTAATCTCTGCGGTCAGGCACCTTCTTTAGGCGGCCAGCTCAGCCAGGAGTTCCTGCCGGTGCTGACGTAGCGCCCGCACCCCTCGGCTGCAGCGCCAGCGGACCAGGTCGGAGCTGACCCCCAACTCGACCGCAGCAGCCCGGCTGGAGCGTCCCCCAAGGTAGACATACTCCAGCGTGCGCTGCGTTCTGGGATCTATCAGCCCTAGCCGGGCCCCGGCCTCGATGACCTCGCTCGCGCACGGGTCGTTCTCCTCATCGCCGGCACCACTGATCAGCATGTGCGTAGACCTTGCCCGGGCCGCCACCACAGATTTCAAGGTGTCCAGGGCCAGATTGGCCGCTATCCGCTGGGGTCGCCGTTCCAACGGGTAGGTGGATATGCGTTCCCACATCAGCGCGATCACGTCGCTCAACGAAGCCTCCGGATCCCGGATCGCCAATCGCACGGCCTTGGGCAACATCGCCTGCAAGACCGTGCGACCGGCCAGCGTGTCACCCGCACGCTGACGACGGAGTAGGGCCAGCATGATCGCATCTGGATATTTCCATATTGCAAAGAAAATATCGTCCAGAGTCGCCACCGCCGCCAATTCCTGACAATCGGCAACCCAGGTGATGGGAACCGGACAGGTCGACGGCAGGAGCGCCGCCCAATCAGCATCCAGTTCCCGCAGCGTTCGCCCCAGCCGTTCTCGCGTCATACGGCGATCCTGCTGCGCGGGTGTTGTCCTCATCGTTGTCCGGGCCGTCACCAGTGTTGCCCGCCCGCAGCCCTGACCGGGCACTACCTACCTGACTGAAAATCCAACAACCGCGGCGGGCGGTGCTCCCCCCAGGCCTGGCCAGAATGATATAGAAAAGTGATCATTCTGATGCTAGAAATTGGTTGTAACCATCTAGTACATGGCCTTACCATGAATCGAGCCCGGGGGGCTGCTGGCCTGTTGCCGCGGCCCCTCGGAGCATGAACCGTTCGGTCGTTCACTCAAGATCTCAGTTACTCGTTCAAGATCTCAGTGCTCGCTCAAGATTCTGGCCAGGAAGTCGCTCAGGTCGCCACTCTCTCCATCACGCGCTCCCCTGCCAACGACGAGTTCGGGCAGGGACGCCTGCAACTTCGCGCCCGTCAGCCGCCCCAAGCGCGCCGACGGCACGGTGAGCACGTACCACGAGCCATCGATTCCAATAGCAATCGAGTGTTGCCTATTGACGTACCAACCTGTCTTGTCGGTCCGAACCCGCTGCCCATCCAGTTGGGTCGCCTGGAGTCGGACCGGCGGAATTCCCCGATCCTGGGCCGCCTGGACGAAGGCGTCTATCAGCACCTGGGCAGCCTCACCCTCACGGCGACGGGTCGCCTCAGCCATCTCCTGCATCCGTTGGGCGGCCTCGCGGCGCTGCGCCGCAGTATCTGCCATATCCCCACGGTAGGGGGCGCCGACGCTCGATGCCACCACCCGGGCAGAATGGTGACCATGATGCCGCTGCTCACGTTTACCTGGCCGGATACTGCACTGGAGATCGGTGCGATCATGCTGGTGGCTCTCATCCTGCGGATTGTGCTCCGCTACGCCATCAAGGTGGCCGTCACCGCATCCCTAGCCGCCGCTGACGCCCGTCGACATGCTCCCGACTCCGGACCAGCGAGCGACCTCTGGCGTACCCTCAGCGGCGCCAACGATGCTCGGCACGAAGCCCGGGTCCGGACCCTGGGCAGCCTGCTGCGCAATGTTGTCGACGTCATGCTTATCACCATCTCGTTGCTCACCATCCTCCGGATCATCGGGATTCCGTTGGAACCGATTCTCGCGTCGGCCGGGATCGGTGGAGTGGCCCTAGCCTTTGGGGCACAAAGCCTTGTCAAAGACTACATCACGGGGATCTTCATGGTCTTCGAAGACCAGTTCGGCGTCGGCGATTTCATTGACACCGGAGAGATCCAGGGAACTGTGGAAGCAGTGGGGCTCCGGGTAACTCGGCTGCGCGACGCCAACGGCGAGCTGTGGTACATCCGCAACGGCGAGATCCTCCGCATCGGTAACCAATCCCAGGGATGGTCCACCGGCAAAGTCGATATTCCGATCGCCTATGACGAGAAGGTTGGAAAGGCTATTGAAGTGCTCCAACCCGTCATGGCCACTATCCACAAGGATGAGCGCTGGACGGACGTGCTCCTCGAGGAACCCCGGGTTGTCGGCGTGAACTCAGTAGTCAACGGGGCAGCCACGATCCGGGTTGTCGCAAAATGCGCACCGAACCAGCAATGGGGTGTCCAACGCGACATCCTGGAGCAGGCAGTGACGGCTCTCCAGGCAGCCGGGATTCACGGACCCGCATTCTCGCTGCCATCAGCGAATCCGCCAGCGTGATCAGCCCCGAGGCACGTCGTCAGCCTGTGAACCGATACCCGCGGGCAGAGGTCAGCCCCCTACGCTGAAGCCCATGACCGAGCAGATCCAGACGAACGGCACCCCCGACCCGGCCGACGAATCCCCGTCGACTGACCCTCGGGTTTTCGGCCCGTCCACCGAGCCGAGCCACCCTTTGGCCTTGGCTCCGGTGGGATCGCCGCCACACTCGGTCGACGGTTTCGTCAAGGAGTTTCTGCACGAGCTGAACACCAGCCAGGGGGTGGCGCTCTCAGAGTCATCTATCAACGATCAGTACCATGCTCTAGCCACCACGGTCCGGAACTACCTCATGGCCCGCTGGTTGGAGACCGGTCGCAAGACCAAGGCCGCCAAGGCCAAAACCATCGGGTATCTGTCGGCCGAATATCTGCTTGGTCGGCAGCTAGGCAACGCACTACTCGCCACCGACCTCAACGAGATCGCCTTTGAGGGCCTGAAACAATGCGGCATCGACCTGCCGACCATGCGCCGGCAGGAGGTTGAACCAGGCCTGGGCAACGGTGGGCTCGGACGCCTGGCCGCCTGCTTCATTGACTCGCTGGCCACGATGAACGTGCCCTGTATCGGCTACGGCATCCGCTACGAGTACGGGATCTTCCGGCAGACCTTCGTCGACGGCCGCCAGGTGGAGCAACCAGATACCTGGTTGACCTTGGGGTCACCCTGGGAGTTCCCGCATCCGGAGGCCTCCGTTCAGGTGAACTTTGCCGGCCGGACCGAGACCTACCTCGGCGGTGACGGACGCGAACGCACCCGCTGGATACCCGAGTGGAATGTCCTTGGGGTGCCCTACAACTACATGGTGCCCGGCTACCTGAACGGCCGGGTGAACACGCTGCGCCTGTGGAGCGCCCAGGCGACCAAGGCCTTCGACCTGCAGATCTTCAACTCCGGCGACTATGCCCAGGCAGTACGAGCCCAAACCTTCGCCGAGAACATCTCGAAGGTGCTCTATCCCGAAGACTCCACCCCCCAGGGCAAAGAGCTCCGCCTGCAACAGCAGTACTTCTTCGTCGCCTGCTCCCTGCGCGATGTCATCAACGAGTTGGAGGAGGGCTTCGACCTCCACCAGCTGTCCGACCGGATAATCTTCCAGCTCAACGACACCCACCCGGTGATCGCCGTTCCAGAGCTCATGCGCATCCTCATCGACGAGAACGATTTCAAATGGGATGAGGCCTGGGAGGTCACCAAGTCCTGCTTCGCCTACACCTGCCACACCCTACTGCCCGAAGCGCTGGAGGTATGGTCCACCGAGTTGCTGGGGCGGCTGCTACCCCGCCACCTGGAGATAATCCTGGCCATCAATGAGAAGTTCCTTGAGGAAGTCCGCGAGGCCTTCCCCCAGGACGATCTGCGTGCCCGCCGGATGTCCATCATCGCCGAGTATCCCGAGCGGGCTGTCCGAATGGCCTATTTGGCCACCGTCACCGGCACCAAGGTCAACGGCGTAGCTGCGCTACACTCCCAACTGCTCCGCGACAAGGTGCTACCCGACTTTTCACAAATGTGGCCGGACAAGTTCACCAATGTGACCAACGGCGTCACCCCGCGCCGGTTCCTCCGGCTGGCCAACTGGCGGCTCGCTGAACTTATAACCGACGCCATCGGCCCGGGCTGGGTCACCGATCTTGAGCGCCTCCAGGAGTTGGAGCCGTACGCTGAGGACGAAGACTTCCGGGTGAAGTTCCGGGAGGTCAAGGCGTACAACAAGCGTCGCCTCACCAAGCTGCTCAGCTCCCGCGACGGGATCGACCTTCCCGATGGCCACCTGCTGGATGTCATGGTGAAGCGGCTACACGAGTACAAGCGGCAATCCCTCAAGCTGCTGCACATGGTCTCGCTCTACGAGCAGGTGCTCTCGGGCAAACTCCCGGTTGACCAGCTGACCCCCCGCACCGTCACCTTTGGCGCCAAAGCCGCCCCGGGCTATCGGGCTGCCAAAGAGACCATCCACCTGATCAACGCGGTGGGCGCCATCATCAACACCGACAAGCGACTGGACGGACGCCTCAAGGTGGCCTTCCCCGCGAACTACAACGTCACCTTGGCCGAGCGGCTGATCCCGGCAGCAGACCTGTCGGAGCAGATCTCCCTGGCCGGGATGGAGGCCTCGGGGACCGGCAACATGAAGTTCGCCCTCAACGGTGCGCTCACGATTGGCACCGATGACGGGGCCAATGTGGAGATCCGGGAACTCGTCGGGGACGACAACTTCTTCCTGTTCGGCATGACCGAACCTGAGGTAACCGCGCTGACCGAACGGGGCTACAAGCCCGCTTCGCACTACGAGACCAACGGTCAGCTGCGAGCGGCCATCGACCTGGTGCTGGCCGGGACCTTCAGCCCAGGGGATCAGCACGCCTTCGACGGCCTCATGCACGGTCTGCTCAGTTCGGACAGATTTATGGCACTCGCCGACTTCGCCAGCTATGCCGACGCCCAAGCCCGGGTAGAGGAGACCTACGCCGACCAGGAGGCCTGGACCCGGAAGGCCATTCTCAACGTGGCACGCTCCGGCTACTTCAGTTCCGACAGGTCCATGAAGGACTACCTCACCCGGATCTGGCAGACCCAGCCCATGCTGTAATCACGAGCGAGACCGGGCCGCCCACCACGTCATCAGTTCATCGCGGGCCCGGTCCTCGCCCAGCGGGCCCTCATCCATCCGCCGCTCCAACAGGAATTTATAGGCCTCACCGATGACCGGGCCGGGGGTCAACCCGAGAATCTCCATGATCTGCGTGCCATCCAGGTCCGGACGCATCGCGTCCAGTTCCTCAGCGGCGGCCAATTCGTCGATCCGCCACTCCAACTGCTCATAGGCGCTGCGCAGCCGATTGGCCTTGCGGACATTGCGGGTGGTGCAGTCGGCCCGGGTGAGGATGTGCAGCCGCTCGAGTTCGTCTCCGGCATCCCGGACATAGCGTCGAACCGCGGCATCGGTCCAGTCGCTATCGGCATACCCATGAAAGCGCAGATGCAACTCCACCAGCCGCGCCACCGAGGTAACCACGTCGGCGCTGAATCGGAGCTCCTTGAGCCGCTTCCGGGTCATCTTGGCACCAACCACATCATGGTGGTGGAAGGACACCTTGCCCCCGGCCTCAAATCGTTTGGTCGGCGGCTTGCCGATGTCGTGGAAGAGCGCGGCCAATCTATTGACGAGATCGGGTTCATGCCCGCGGGCCCGCTCCAAGTCGATCGCCTGCTCGAGCACCGTCAAGGTGTGGGCATAGATGTCCTTGTGCCGACCATGCTCGTCGACCTCAGCTTCCAGTGCCGCCACCTCTGGCATCACCTGGGCCGCAAGCCCGGTCTGCACCAGCAGATCAAGCCCCTCCCGCGGGTGTTCAGCCAGCAGCAATCGGCTGAGCTCGTCGCGGACCCGCTCCGCAGAAACTATCTCGATCCGGTCTGCCATCGACCGGATCGCGGCCACCACCTCAGGTGTCGGCAGGAAGCCAAGCTGCGCGGTAAACCGGGCCGCGCGCATCATCCGCAGGGGGTCGTCGCTGAAAGAAACCTCCGGTGTTGACGGGGTCCGCAGCAGCCGCGCTTCCAAGTCGGCGAGTCCACCGTAGGGATCAGCGAAGGCTCCGGTGACCACGGAGAGGGCCATCGCGTTCACCGCAAAGTCCCGGCGGGCTAGGTCGCCCTCCAGGGTGTCACCGAATTCAACCGTCGGTTTGCGGGACGCTGGATCGTAGGAATCGGCCCGGTACGTGGTGATCTCCACTTGCACCTCCGCGGCCCCATCCAGGAAGTGCGCCCCGATAGTGCCAAAGGCCCGGCCGATGTCCCAGGTGGTACGCGCCATCGGCCGCACGATTGCCTCGATCTCATCGGGGCGGGCATCGGTAGTGAAGTCGAGATCATTGCCGGGGCGGCCCATAACAGCATCCCGAACCGGGCCGCCCACCAGGTGCAGATCATGGCCGGCAGCGGCAAAGGCCGCCCCTATCTGACCGATGGTCGGCACCGCCAGCACTACTGCTTCAACGGCGCGACGTTGTTCTGGACGCAGACTCGGCACAATGACCCAGCCTACCGCCCTACCATGGGACGGTGACCCGGATGCCACCCGCTTCGTACGCGCGTCGGTGCCGCCTACTCTGGGTCTGTTTCGCGGGTCTCCTCGCGCTGGGCTCACTTCCGCTCGGCGGGCTATCCCCCGCCGTTGCCGCAGGCGAGGCCACCATGGAGGTACGCCAGGCAACCGTCACTGGCGACGGCGACGATGCCCGGGTGGAACTGCTGGGAACCGTGACGAATGACTCGGCCTCCCCGTTGTTCGAGGTGACGGTTCACTTGTGGCGCTCCACCCGATTGCTCCGTTCCGGCCAGGTGGTATCCGAAGCCACGGCGGCCACCCAGGCACCGGTGGGACGCTGGGAGCCGGTCACCGACGAGAACTCAGCCGCCATCACCGACGGTGCGGCTAGCTTTCCTCCCGGAGCAACCCGCGAGGTGCGTGTCCGGGGAACCTTGAGCGAGCTTGGTCTCACCGCATCCGATACCAGCTACTGGGTGGGGATGACCGTCGTGGCTCGCAGTGCTGCCGAGGAGCAGCCCACCGAGATCGTCACCGGGCGAACGTTGCTCACCCGCCCCGGGACCACTCCGACGCGGCTGGCGAGCGTGGTGGAACTCTCCGCCACTCCCCGCCAGGTAAGAGAGAACCTGTTCATGAATGACGGGCTAGGTGTCGAACTCCAGGAACGCCTCACACCCCTGTTGGCGGCCGCCGAGCAGGGCCACGATTGGATGATGGATCCGTCACTCCTGGCGGAAGTTACCGATATGGCCGACGGCTACCGAGTCCAGGCTGGCAGCGGCACCGAAGCCGGGCAGCATGCCGGGCTGGCCGCCGCGTGGCTCACCCGCTTCCGCGCCCTCCCGCGCGACCGTGGCTGGTCCACGCTTTTCGGTCAACCTGACTTGACCGTGCCCGCGGTGCTCCCGGCAGCACAAGCAGCCGCATCGGCTGCGAGCGACGTGAGCCAGCTGGCGCCGCTCATAACCCTGACCGCCCCCACCCCGGACATCCTGACCCAGGTCGCCCCGCTGAATCACCCGGTACTCGCCACCGGCATGAGCATCCGCGGCCGCCCGTTCCAGCAGGCGGGGGTGGTGGTCATCCCCGCCTTGCGCCCGGCCGCACTCACACCTGGCCCCGCACTGGGAGGCTCGGCGGAGAGCCGACGGGCGGTCCTGACAGCCCTCGCTCGCGTCGACAGTGCTCAGATCCTCCTCCTGCAATCCCCGGCTGACGTCGCGATCGTCGCCGACATGCCCCACTGGCTGGCCCGCACTCCCCTCGCCTCTATGTCCGCACCGCCGCTCAGCCCCGGCACCGTGACCACCGAGGGCGAGGCCCCCCGACCGTTGGCAGGCCGGATCGCGGATAGGGTGACCGATGTGGTCGCCGGGGTGGCCGCCTATGCCGAGGCCACCACCCCGGAAGCCAACCCGGGTGAGCTCTCGGCCATCGTCCACGCCCGCGCCGCGGCCTCGGCGTGGGCTGGCCGTAGCGACGATCAGGCCAACTGGCTGGACGCGGTCGAGGCCCGGATGGGAACCGCCGTCCTCAAAGACGGGATCACGCTCGACGTCGCCCCTCGACTGTCCCTGGCCGGGGGTACCAGCGACTTTCCGGTCACGGTGACGAACATGCTGCTGGACCCGATAACCATCACCCTCGGCATCAACCAGGACAATCCTCAGCGCATCCGGCTGGACTCACCCCCGCAGACGACGATTGCGGCGGGAGCGAGCGAGACTGTCTTGGTCCGCGCAGAGGTCACCGGCGGTGGAGTCGTCCGGTCCGCGGTCCATGTGCAAACATTGACCGGCCGCCGGCTGACGCCCAACAAGATAGTCACCGTGGAAACCACTGCTTTCGGGCTGGTCGGCTGGACTCTGGTGATCGTCTCGGGGACCATCCTGGTGGTGTCCACCGCTCTTCGCATCCGGCAGCGGCGCAGTCACCGGAAGGGAGCAGGGCATGTCCGATAGCGTCACCCAATCCGACGACATGGATGCTCCCCGTACGGCACCGAACGATGCTGGTGAGCGATCCGCTGCCGCGAGCCGCCGTCTCCTCAATGCCACCGCCATCATGGCCTCCGGGACGCTTATCAGCCGGGTGCTCGGTTTCCTCAAGGCCATGCTGCTGGTTTTCGTTCTCGGTGCCTCCACACCGCAGGCGGATGCGTACTCGCTGGCCACGGTCATCCCCAACACGCTGTACATGATTCTGGCCGGGGGCGCACTGAACACGGTGCTGGTCCCCCAGATAATCCGGCACACCAAGGACGATGCCGACGGCGGCGAAGCGTTCATCAACCGGATTGTCACCGCCTTCCTGGTGCTGCTGGGGGTGGCCACGGTGGTCGCAACCATCTTCACCCCCGCCGTGTTGAGCCTGTGGACCGAAGCTGAGTGGCGCGCTCCAGCCATGGCCGATCATTGGCAGTCGTTGGTGTTCCTGGCCTTCTTGACCATGCCGCAGCTGTTCTTCTTCGGGGCGTTCTTCCTGGTCGGGCAGGTTCTCAATGCCCGGGATCGGTTCGGACCCATGATGTGGGCGCCGATAGTAAACAACATTGTCGGCATCACCGTCCTGGCTGCCTACGCAGCGGTCTGGGGCACCAACCAGGGTGAGCCTTTTACAGACATCCAGATCCTCACCCTAGGTATCGGCTCAACCCTCGGCATCATCGCCCAGACGGTCGCCTTGATTCCCGCCATGCGAGCGGTCGGTTTCCGCTACCGGCCCCGCTGGGATCTGAGGGGCCAAGGTCTCGGGGCCACCTTTCATCTGGCCAAGTGGATGCTGGGCTATGTTCTCCTGACCTCGCTGGTCCAATTTCTGGTCTTCCGGCTAGCCTCCGGAGCCACCGTCATCGGCGGTGACGGCGAGGCGAGCGGCGCCGGCGTCGCCGCCTACAACACCGCCTACCTCGTCTGGATCCTGCCCCATTCGCTGCTGACGGTATCCCTCGCCACAGCCATGCTGCCCTCAGCCTCCAGGTTGGCCACGGCCGGCGATCTGCCCGGCGTGGCGGCCGAGACCACCCGGACCCTCCGGCTGGCGTTGACCTTTCTGGTACCCGCGGCGGCAGGCTTCCTGATTCTGGGGCTTCCCTTCAGCAGACTGGCCCTCAGCCATGGTGCCGGTGAGACCGGCTGGATGTACGTCGGCTGGACTTTGATGGCCTTCTCCATCGGCCTGGTGCCGTACACGATTCAATACCTGTATCTACGCGGCTACTACGCATTGGACAACACCCGGGGTCCGTTCTTCCTCCAGCTGCTAATTTCGCTGGTGAACGTGGGCTTGGCCCTCGGCTTGGTGGCCCTCTTCGAGGATCCCCCTAGCGTCGCTCCTCGGCTGGCGCTGGCCTATGCGGGCGCCTACTACGTGGGCGCGATAGCGACGCACTTTGCCCTGCGCCGCCGGTTGCCAGGCCTATCGGGGCGCGCTGTGCTCCGCCACGTGCTCCGGGTGGCCATCGCTACCGCTCCGGGCGCGATCATCGCAGCCGGACTGGCCTGGTGGACTCTGCCCAACCCATCCCTCGGCATCGTACTGCTCGGATTCGCTGCCGGGGTTCTTATAATCCTGTTGAGCTTCTTTCTCGTCGCGAAGAGGCTCGGAATTCGGGAGGCCAGCCAACTGCTCTCCATCCTGCGCCGATCACCCGGCACCGACGCCGACGGATCTGCCTTGGAACCATCAGCCGGGCCAGCACCCACAGATCCCACGGGCAGCAGCGAGCAGCCCCTGCTGGAGTATCCCGATCCCGGTGACCGGGCCGCACCGTCGGGGAGCGTGCATCCCGACGGACGCACCACTCCTGGCCAAATCCTCGACGGTCGCTACCAACTCACCGAACGGCTCCATCGTCGCGGCGAGACGGTGACCTGGCTCGGCTTCGATCTCACCTTATCCCGGGCCGTGCTGATCCACCTCCTGCATCCCGATGAACCCCGCTCGCTGGAGGTCCTGGATCAGGCGCGCCGGGCAGCTCCCGCGGTGGATTCCCGCTTCCTTCGGGTCTGGGATGCCGTCCTCGTGGAGGGCGAACCCCACGGTAGCTACATCGTGTGCGAGTACCTGCCCGCGCAGTCGTTGCGCAAGGTTCTCCGCGATGGCGCCTTGTCCGACCTTGAGGCCGCCTGGACGGTCCGGGAGGTGGCCAAGGGGCTGGCCACGGTCCATGCTCACGGGCTGCATCATCGCCAGCTCAATCCCAACACGGTGGTCCTCACCACCAGCGGGACCGTGAAAATCGTCGGCTTCCTGCTGGAAGATGCCCTCACCTCCGACGGCACCGAGGTGACCGACGGCACCATGGTGGACGTCATTGCCCTCGGCCGGTTGCTGTATGCCCTCAGCACCGGTTTCTGGCCGGGAAGTGCCCGGTACGACCTGCCTGCCGCACCCACGGATCTTCATGGCCGGCCGCTCCAACCGCGGCAGATATCGACCCGGATTAGCTCCGAGTTGTCCACCGTGGTGGATCGGATCCTCGCCCGGGTCCCGCGCGACAGTGCCTCGCGGCTCACCACAGCCGACGAGATCGCCGCTACCCTCGACGTGCTGCTTCAGGGCCAGACTGCGGCCACCTCGCTCGCAGGCCGGGTGTCCATAGAACGCCCGGAATCCCCGCGTACCTGGTCTGAACCCGGCTCAGCCGATAGCACCCTGTCAGCAACCACCTCGCCCGTGCTTCACCCCACGGCCCCCTCCGCAACCGAACGGGTGTCCCCCGAGGGCACTGATGATGCGTGGGTCGAGGACACCGATGGCACCGGCTCCAGCCTTCGCAGCAATCCCGATGCGGTCCCGGTGCTGCCGGTCGGCCCGGGCTCTGCAGACGATTCCGAGGACCAGACCGAGTCCACCCAGTCGCTCCAGGCTCATGAATCGCCGGAGAGCCCGGACAGCGCCACCCCGATTCCACCACCAACGACGGCCCCCCGAAGTCAGGCCGACCCTTCACTACGGTGGCTGCTGGTGCTCTTTCTCGCCTTCGTCGGTGCCCTGGGCATCGGGCTGGTGATCGTCTTTCTCAATGCTTTCGAAAGGCGTATTCAGGAAGAGGAGACCACCACCTACCCGATCGTGGCCATCGACGACTTCGACCCCAGCGGGGATGGGGGCGATGATGTCGAGAACGCCGATCAGGTGTCCTTCGCCCATGACGATGACCTGAGCACCGCCTGGACCACCGAGGGCTACGGGCGATCGGCCGACTTCAACGGCCGCAAACCAGGTGCCGGGCTCCTCATCGACGTCGGGAGCCCGCAGCAGGTGCAGTGGATCTCGGTGGTCTTGGGCGAGGGATTTGGCTCGGGGAAGGTGCTCGTGCCCCGCGAAGGCACGCTGACCACAGCACCCTATTCAAGCGTGGACGATTGGCAGACGGTAGCCGAGTTCGGTCCGGCGTCGGGCGAGATCACGCTGACCTTGGATGCCGTCACCGAGACCCGATTCGTGGTGGTGTACCTCACCGAGTTGCCCAAGGCCGGGCCCAACTTCATGGGCGCTATCCATGAGGTTCGGGTGGGTGGCTGAACCCGGGAATAGCCATCGGGCCCATCCGCGTTGCCTGATGGATAGGGTTATCAGCGAAACATACCGACCGGGTAGACCATGCCGAACGGGGAGAATATGAGCAACGACGTCCGCGAGATCATCATCATCGGGTCCGGTCCATCCGGCTACACCGCAGCGTTGTATGCGGCACGGGCGGATCTGAAGCCGCTGGTGCTCACCGGCGCTGTCGATGCCGGCGGAGCCCTCATGAACACCACCGACGTGGAAAACTATCCCGGCTTTCCTGAGGGCATCATGGGCCCTGACCTCATGCTCAATTTCCAGCAGCAGGCCGAACGCTTCGGTGCTGAATTGGTGAATGAGGACGCCGTCGAGGTGGAGCTCACCGGTCCGGTGAAGTCGGTCACCGACTCGGCTGGCACCACCCACCGCGCTAAGGCCGTCATCCTGGCTATGGGCTCGGGCTACCGGCGCCTCGGCGTCCCCGGCGAAGACGCCCTGTCCGGTCGAGGGGTGTCGTGGTGTGCCACCTGTGATGGCTTCTTCTTCCGGGACAAGCCGATCGCGGTGATCGGCGGCGGCGATTCCGCCGTTGAGGAGGCCACGTTCCTGACCCGGTTCGGAACCTCGGTGACCCTGGTGCACCGGCGGGACGAACTGCGAGCCTCGAAGATCATGGCGACCCGGGCCGAGAACGATCCCAAGCTGGACTTCGCCTGGAACTCGGTGGTGCAGTCGATCAACGGCGAGACCTCGGTGGAGTCGATCACCCTGGCCGACACCATCACCGGGGAAACCCGCGATCTGGAGGTGAAGGGCGTCTTCGTCGCCATCGGCCACGATCCGCGTTCGGAGTTGGTGCGCGGTCAGGTGGACCTTGACGACGCCGGCTACGTCCTCACCCAGCCGGGATCGACGCGCACCAACCTGGCCGGGGTCTTCGCCTCCGGCGACCTGGTTGACCACACCTACCGACAGGCCATCACCGCTGCCGGAACCGGATGTGAGGCCGCACTCGACGCCGAGCGCTATCTGCTCGACGTGGGTGACGCCGAGGTCGCCACCGTGGGCGTGGCCGGGTAGCAGCGGATTCCGGCTCCCCGGCACCGGCAGGCGGCACCGGGTGAGGTTCGTTGCCAGCGAAGAACCCCCGCTTGACCCTCTCGTTGCGTGAGGGTTTAGCGTCATGAACAAGGAGGTGGGAACTATGACCAACACACCCACGTACACGACCGACCTGCTGATCCGTCAGCTCACCAGCGACGACCTCGGCACGCGTTTCGACGCCGCATCCCTGATCGGGATCGGCCAGGTGTCCGAAGCCGCCGACGCCCTGGTGGATCGCCTCGGCACCGAGACCGACTGCCAGGTCCGCGAACGGATCACCTGGGCCACGGTCCGGGTCATCGACGACGCGCTGCCCGGCCTCTTCGCCGCCCTCGGTTCGGCGACGCCCGAGGTCCGGATGCAGGCCGCCCATGTGCTCAGCAAGGCCGCCCGGCCGGAGTTTGCCGAGCACCTGCAGCCGGTGGTCGCCGACACCGATGCCCAGGTGGCGATTAAGGGCTACCGGGCGGCTGCCAACACCGGCGACCCAGCCGTGATCCCGTGGCTGGCGGCCCGGCTGGGCGACGGCGATGGCCACCAGCGCGACGCGTTGACCAACGCCCTCACCACTCTCGGTGAGCTGTCGGTCCCGGCGCTCATCGCCGCGCTCGGCAGCGACCGCACCGAGGTCCGGGCTCACGCCGCGGACGCGCTGGGCCACCTGGCCGTCGTCGCCGAAGGGGTGATCGAGGCCCTGCAGCAGGCGGCCGCGGATCCAGCCGAGGACGTGCGCCTAGTGGCGACCACAGCACTCGGTGAGCTGGGGGAAGCGGCCGGCGAGGCGCTGCGCACGCTCGGGTCGGCCCCCGATCCCCGGGTGGCCGCCGTGGCGAACGCACTCCTCGCCTGAGCAGTCGGGCCCGCACCCCCACCGTGGGGGTGCGGGCCACCAGGGGGTGCGGGTCAGGCGAGCTCACGATCCAACCGGGCCAACTGGGTCTGCACCAGCGGCTGCAACGGTGAGGTCACCGGGAGTAGTTGACCCTGCCGATGCCACATCTCGTAGTCATCGACTCCCCAGGGCGCCCGGGTCCAGGTGGCCATCGCCTCCGGACGGTCGCTGGCAACCACCGCCGCCCGGAGTTCATCATGCAGGGCTGTCCGCAGCGCCACCACCCCGGGCGCATCCGAGTAGGGCAGGATCGGACCGGCGTAGTGATGCAGCGCGGCCATGGTGTCACCACTGGCCAGCAGCGCTGCCACCAGATGCCAGTCACCAGCCACCGGAACTGTCAGCCGGTAGGGGCGTGAACCCACCAACCCGGGCCCCAACAGCGCGCGGAGTCTGTTCATCTCGGCCCGCTGGGTCGAGGCCGGCGGATCGCCGCCGTGGTAGAGCAGCAGCCCCAGTTCATCGCCGGCCAGGCCTGCCGGGGCAGCTGCCAGCAGCACGAGCGCTTCGCTGTGACGGCGACTCAACGCCCGGTGATAGCCCTGCTCGCCGCCACCAGGCACCCGGAAGATAGCTTCGCGGCGGCCGAGCACCTGGACTATGAGCTCGGCGTTGGCGAACCTGTCACCGGAGTGGGTGTCCGGCGCTGCCCGCGGCCCGGTGGTCCGCGCCAGTTCAGACTCCGCCAACCGGGCAGTCGCCCGCACCATTCCCATGGTCTGCGGCGAGGCCACCTCCACGCCACCGGTCACATCGAGGATGCCGAGGATCCGGCCCGAGTACGGGTCGTGGATTGGTGCGGCCACACAGTTCCAGCGCCGCACGGACTCCCGATAATGTTCCGCACCGGTGACCGCAGTCGCCCGGTCCAGCACCAACGCGGTTCCCGGCGCATTGGTGCCCGCTACCCGCTCATCCCAGTTCGAGCCCTCGACGAACCCGATCAACTCGCCGCGGTGCCGGGCCCGGCTGGTGCCGGTGACCCACAACAGCTGCCCCTGGTCATCGGTGAGCGCCAGCAACGCGTCGCTGGCCCGCACGGCACCGCCCAACACGTCCTCGAGCAAGGGGAGCATCCCGGCGAGCGGGTGGCCGTCCCGGTAATCGCCGAGTTCGGCGTCAGGCAACGTTATCGGGGAGGTCTGGGTGGCAATGTCGACACCAGCGGCGGCAGATCGGTGCCAGGACTCGGCCACCTCATGCCGCATCACTGCTGCCATGCCGCCTAGTGTTCTCCGCTGCTGCGCTGCACACAAGGGCATCCGGGACGGGGTTGCGGCGTCCAGCCACCTTGCTGCGGCCGATGAAACCCGCCTTCGCATCCCGAAGGATGCGCTGATCAATGCTGGTCTGTGCGAGGACGTGCCGGGCGGGATGAACCGCAACCCCGCATCTGATGGGTGTACTGGATGTCCATCGCCAGATGTGGGGGACGTGGTTCGCCCGATCCGGTGCGCCGCAGCCAGGGCATGATCGATCAGCGCATCCCAAGCCCTGCCGGTCCCCCTGCCGCGGCACCTGGACGGATGCAACGGTCCTGCAACGTTGCGCCCGCTACCCTCACCGACACCACGGCCCGTCGCCGTCGCCATCCGCCATCGTCGTTGGGAGCATCATGACCGTCTACGCACAACCAGGTTCAGCCGACTCGGAGGTAACTGTCGAGAGCCGCTATGGCAACTACATCGGGGGGCAGTGGGTCGACCCGGTCAAAGGTGAGTACTTTGAGAACATCTCCCCGGTAACCGGCAAGCCGTTCACCGAGGTCGCCCGCGGGACCGCCGAGGACATCGAAGCCGCCCTGGATGCCGCCCATGCCGCTGCTGATGCCTGGGGCCACACGTCTCCGGCAGACCGGGCCGTCATCTTGAATCGGATCGCCGACCGGATGGAGGAGAACCTGGAGACGTTGGCGGTTATAGAAACCTGGGACAACGGCAAGGCCATTCGGGAGACCCTGAACGCCGACCTGCCATTGGCAATAGATCATTTCAGGTATTTCGCCGGCGCCATCCGTGCGCAAGAGGGCGGCATCTCCGAGATCGACGCCGACACCATCGCCTATCATTTCCACGAGCCGCTCGGGGTGGTAGGGCAGATAATTCCGTGGAACTTCCCCATTCTGATGGCGGTGTGGAAGCTGGCCCCGGCACTAGCCGCCGGCAATGCCGTGGTACTCAAACCGGCCGAGCAAACCCCGTGGTCGATTCTCAAGCTCATCGAGCTGGTTGGCGATCTGCTGCCAGCGGGGGTGCTCAACATCGTCAACGGGTTCGGCGCCGAAGCGGGCAAGCCGCTCGCGGCGAACCCGCGGATCGCCAAGATTGCGTTCACCGGGGAGACCACCACCGGCCGGCTGATCATGCAGTACGCCAGCCAGAACCTGATCCCGGTCACCCTGGAGCTGGGCGGCAAGAGCCCCAACATCTTCTTCGAAGATGTGGCTACCGCCGATGATGCCTTCTATGACAAGACCTTGGAGGGGTTCACCATGTTTGCCCTCAATCAGGGCGAGGTGTGCACCTGTCCGTCTCGGGCGCTGGTGCAGTCCTCGATCTATGACAGCTTCATGTCCGATGCCCTGGCCCGGGTAGCCGCCATCCGGATCGGCAATCCGCTGGACACCGACACCATGATGGGCGCCCAAGCCAGCAACGACCAGGTGGAGAAGATCCTCTCTTACATAGACATCGGCAAGCAGGAGGGCGCCGAGGTACTCACCGGCGGCGAGCGAAACCAGCTCGACGGCGATCTGGCTGAGGGCTACTACGTGGCACCCACGGTGTTCGCCGGCAAGAACTCCATGCGGATCTTCCAGGAGGAGATCTTCGGCCCGGTGGTCGCGGTGACCCAGTTCGCCGACCAGGCCGAGGCGCTACAGATCGCCAATGACACGCTCTACGGCCTGGGCGCTGGGGTCTGGACCCGCAACGGGTCACTGGCCTACACCGCAGGCCGCGCCATCAAGGCCGGCCGGGTGTGGACCAACTGCTATCACGCCTACCCCGCGCATGCGGCGTTCGGCGGCTACAAGCAGTCCGGGATCGGGCGGGAGAATCACAAGATGATGCTGGACCACTACCAGCAAACCAAGAACCTGCTGGTGTCTTACAGCCCGGACAAGCTTGGATTCTTCTGAGCCATGGCCAGCGATTCTCAGGTGCCGGATCGGGTCGCGGTCACCGACGACGCGGTCACGCTGCTACGCCAGCTGGTGGAACGTCACGGTCCGGTGATGTTCCACCAGTCTGGTGGCTGTTGTGACGGATCCTCACCGATGTGCTACCCCGATGGAGATTTCATAACCTCCGAGGCCGACGTGCAGTTGGGCACCCTGGACATAGGTACCGAGACCCCGGTGCCGGTGTGGATGTCCCGAGCTCAGTTCGAGTATTGGAAGCACACCCACCTCACCATTGATGTGGTGGCTGGGCGAGGCGCCGGGTTTTCCTTGGAGGCCCCCGAAGGCAGGCGCTTCCTGATTCGGTCCCGACTGTTCACCGATGCCGAGGACGCCGTGCTGAACCCGGCCGGGTAGCGGTCATAGGTATGCGCCCAGCGCCGGGGCAGTCCGCCTGGGTACGGCACGCCTGGTCGGCCCCAGGATCAGGGCTTCCGATCCTGCAGTTGCTGGGCAACCTGGCGGAGGCGCGCATCCGCCGAGGACCGCGCCGCCACAACCGCCCGGCTAGCGGCCTCATCCGGCAGAGCCGCGAGCCCGAACAAGGCCTCCAACCGCACTTCCGGATCAGCATCGTCCAGGGCTGCTACCAGCGGTGCGATGGCGGCCGGATCGCCCATGGCTGCCAGGGCTTCAACGGCCTGGCGGCGCACCTCGGGGAGCCTCGAGGTCGTCACGAGGGCGCTCAGCGGGCCGAGGGCCTCTGAACCTCGGCGGACCAGCGCAGCCACGACCGCATCAGCGAGGAGAGGTTCCTCGGCGCCCAGCGCGGCCACCAGGCTCGTCACCGCAGCCGATCCGCCGATCTGGCCCAGGGCGAAGGCCGCCTTGGCGCTCACGTCGGGCTCGGGATCGGCCAGCAGCCGCTCCAGCGGTGCCACGGCTTGAGGGTCACGTAGTTTGGAGAGCACATGGGCCAACTGACGACGCACCGCTGGATCCGGATCGTCGAGCCCCGCTATCACCGGCGCCACGGCGGCGGAGCCATGCTGGACCAGGCTCCACGTGAGCGCCTCGCGGACCCCGGGTTCAGGTTCGGTGCGCAGCCGTTCCACAACGGTGCCGATCGGCGCGTGGGTCGGGGTGGTCAGCGCCGCCCGGAACCGCACTGCGGCGTCTGGATGCCGGAGCCGCTCGGTGAGCGCGATCGCGTCAATAACATCCTCCCAGCCAGCATGCACCGATGACTGCAGCGTGCGCAGCCGGGCGAGCAGATCGCGCTCGGTGGCTAGTCGGTCCTCGACCAGCGCGATATGTCTACCCAGCACAGCGTGGGCATCGAAGTCCGGGTCATCCAGCGCTGCCCGGATCTCGTCCAGGCTCAAGCCGAGGCTCTTCAGGTGCTGAATCGCCAACAGCCGGTCCACGTCGTGCGCACCGTACAGCCGATAGTCTCCGGGACTGCGTTCCTGGGGCACCAGTAACCCCACGTCGTCGTAGTGGCGCAGGGTTCGGACGGTCAGGCCTGTTCGGCGGGCCAGCTCGCCGATCCGCATCCGCACACCGCCCACCGTAGCCCCTCGGGTAGGCTCATCCCGTGCAGATGGAACGGTACCCACGGGGGTGACTGGTGGCCGTCAGCGTGAAGGATGTGGCAGCCCACGCCGGGTTATCGGTGGGCACAGTGTCCAACGTGCTCAATCGCCCAGAGAAGGTGGCCACGGCGACCCGGGAGCGCGTCTTGGCATCGATTCAACAGCTCGGGTTCGTGCGCAATGAGGCAGCCCGGCAGCTGCGAGCTGGCCTGAGCCGCACCGTGGGGCTGATCGTGTTGGATGCCTCAAATCCCTTCTTCCATGATGTGGCCGCGGGGGCTGAGCATTGGGGTGCCCGGCACGGCATCTCGATCCTGATGGGCAATAGCGCCCAAGTTCCCGCCCGGGAAGATCACTACCTGGAGCTTTTCGAGCAGCAGCGGGTCCGGGGCGTGTTGATCAGCCCGGTGGGTGATATAACCCCTCGGCTGCAACGGATGCGTCAACTCGGCATCGCTGGAGTGGTGGTGGACCGGGTCTCCACCCATGCGGCGGTTTCGTCGGTGTCGGTTGACGACCAGGCTGGCGGCCGCATGGCCGTGAGACATCTAGCCGAACTGGGCCACACCAGGATCTCCTATGTGGGCGGACCACCATCCTTGACTCAGGTTACTGATCGGCTCGCCGGTGCCCGGCAGGTGGCCAGCACCCAGAATGTCACGATCGATCCGGTCTTCGCCCAGGGGCTTGGCATCCAGCAGGGGGCTGAGGTCGGGCACCGGCTGTTGGCACTGCCTCCGACCGAACGGCCGACCGCTATCTTCGCCGCCAACGACCTGCTCGCGCTGGGGATCCTGCAAGCCATCACTTCCCAAGGGATCCGAGTCCCGCATGACCTCGCTCTGGTGGGCTACGACGACATCACCTTTGCCGCCGGGGCAGCCGTCCCGCTCACATCGGTACGCCAGCCCCGAGCCGAGATGGGTGCCCGGGCCATGGAATTGCTGCTGGTTGAGGCTGAGACGCAGGAGCCTGCCGGAGAGCACATAGTGCTGCAGCCGAGTTTGGTCGTCCGGCACTCCACCGACCCGGCCACCTCCAGATGAGCCTGCCGCTCGCGCTGCCCATCGCGCCTATGCTCGCCCGCTCCGTGGCGGAGATTCCCCGAGGGGCCTACGCCTACGAGCCCAAATGGGATGGGTTCCGGTGCATCGCTGCCCGGGATGGTGACACGGTCACCCTGTGGAGTCGCAGCCAGAATCCCTTGACGCCCTACTTCCCCGAAGTGGTCGCAGCCCTGGCACGCACCTTGCCCACCCAGATAATCCTCGATGGGGAACTGGTGGTCCGCAGCGGAGAACCTGGCGCCGAGCACCTCGATTGGGAAACCCTCAGCCTGCGGCTCCACCCGGCGGAGCGGCGGATCGCACGGTTGGCTACCAGACATCCGGCCACGCTTATCGCTTTTGACCTGCTAGCGCTGGGCGATGTCGACCTTACCCCGCTTCCCTTCAAAACCCGGCGTGAAGCCCTGGTCGACGTGGTCCCCACCTCCGGCGGTGGGACCCTGCATCGTTCCCGGACCACCCATGATCCAGACGTGGCCGACACTTGGTTTGCCACCTTTGAGGGTGCCGGATTGGACGGGGTGGTCGCCAAGGAGATGGACGCCCCCTACCGCCCCGGAGCCCGCGCCATGCTGAAGATCAAGCACTCCCGCACCGCCGACACCGTGGTCATCGGCTACAGCCGATCCCGCACGGGCCACGGCGTCGGATCCATCCACCTCGGCCTGTACGACGAGCTGGGTGCGCTGATTCCGGTGGGCGGCATCGGTGCCTGGCCCGATGCGGTGAGGAGCCAACTGGAAGGCGTCCTGGCACCCCTCGTGCTGACCGGCGCGGACGCCGACACCGCACCGTCGCCTTCGGAGGTATCTCGGGCCGGGATCCGGGACTTTGTTCCGGTCCAACCCGACCTGGTGGTGGAGGTGGCCTACGACCAGATGCAGGGCACTCATTTCCGGTCTGCGGTCGGCTTCCAGCGCTGGCGTCCGGATCGGGATCCGCGTTCGTGCGGTCTGGATCAGATCGAACGACCAGTCGCCTATGATCTGGGCACCGTCTGGCAGGACGGCTGACCCTCGTTAGTCGGCGAAGGCATTCACCGAATCGCCGCGGCGCATAGTCTCGAAGAGTTTGCCGGCTTCGGGTTCATCCCATAAAACAGACGAACCTGCCGAGGTGGTCGCATCGGTCCTGCTGAGCGGGACCACGAAGGCTTGGCCCGATCCCGTGCCCATCTTGACCACCGCGCGGCCCAGGCCGACGAGCTGGAACGGCCCCATGCCCTCGCCCAGCGTTATCGCCCGGGACATCGAGTAGTTGACTCCCCACCACCGCCACGGCAGCAACACAGTTCCCGGTGACATCACCTTGGCCGCCAGACTGTCGAGCATCTCCCGCTGCCGCTCGGCCCGGCCAATATCGCCTCGCGGGTCGGCCTTGCGCATCCGGACATAGCCCAGCGCAGTGATGCCATCCATCTGCTGGCAGCCAGCGGGAATGTCTAGCCGAGACGCCTTGTCCTTGATCGCATTCTCCGGACACATTTCGATGCCACCGACGGCATCAACAGCGTTGACGAACCCTCCAAAACCGATCTCGGCATACCCATCCACCTGCAGGCCGGTGTTGCTCTCGATTGTCTGAACCAGAAGTTCGGGCCCGCCATAGGCGTAGGCCGCGTTGAGCTTGTTCTGCCCCTGCCCGGGGATCTCGAGATAGCTATCCCGGGGAAGGGAGATGAGGGCGGCATCCCCCGCGCTGGGGAGGTATAGCAACATGATCGTGTCCGCCCGGCGGCCCTCGGCTGAACCGGTCCCCAACTCAGACCGTTCGGCCTCTGAAAGCCCTTCCCGGGAATCGGATCCGGCCAGCACGATCACCTCACCCGGCTGCAGACTGGGGCGATCACCGTCGGGACTGGCGTCGGTACGCGGCATGTAGGGCCACGTCACCAGAGGAATCCCGATGAGGTACAGCAGCAGCACCACCAGGAGATTCCGCACGGGACGGCGGCGGCGCTGACGCCGCCCGCGGGGCGGCGCGACAGCCGGCCTCGCTGCCGGTCGCGCGGGAGGTGGCGGCACCGATGCTGGCGGGGGCGGCAACGGTGGTGACGGATCCGCACCGGGAGCCGCATAGTGGCCCACCGGTGTGGGGGGCCCGTAATGCGGCGGTGGTGGCTCGGCCTGCCCACGCCTCGCGTCGGACACGTAGCCGTTCTCCGGCGCTGGGGCCGAAGGATGCGGGTCGGACCCGCCGCTGGGGGTGGCATAGCGGCCCCGCCGGTATAGCCAATCCTCGTTGTCGCTCTGCTCCACAGACTCCACCGTAGTCCTCCGGGAGGGCGGACCTCATCTCCCCTGGTGACCGCTGTCCCAAACTGTGCCCGCGGGTTTCTGAGAGTTTCCTTAGCGTCTCTCATGTGACACCATAGGGGGGTGCCTACCCTCCGTCGCCTGAGCACCATCGCGGTGTTCGCCGTCTCGGTCGCCGTCGTGGGGGCCGGAGCCGTGGGCGTCGCGTCAGGTGAGATCACCCCCCCGCTCGCACCAGCAACAGATTCGGTCGCGATCTCCGACGTCCGGGATAGCGACATCACCTCGCGTGGTGAGGAACGCGCACAGCTGGCTGCTGCCGCCGCCGCTCGGAATGCCTCGTTGACCGATCAGGCCACCGCCATCGCGGAGCGAGAGACCGAGGTGCTGCTCGAATTGCGGACCACCGAGCAGGCGGCGGTGAGCGAAGCCCTCAGCAAGGAGCAGAAACGGCTGGAAGCCGAGGCCGAGCGTCAGAAGTTCATCGAGAAGAACGGGTTCGATCCGGACACTACTAAGCCCCGAGAGATGGCCCGCCAGATGATGAAGACCAAGTTCGGCTGGGGCGAGGACCAATTCACCTGCTACGACAACATAATCATGCGGGAGAGCTTGTGGAAGGTGACCGCGGACAATCCCTTCTCCAGCGCCTATGGGATTCCGCAAGCGCTGCCTGGGCGCCGGATGGCCAGCGAAGGCGCCGATTGGAAGACGAACCCGGTCACCCAGATCCGCTGGGGGCTCAAGTACGTGAAACAGCGCTATGGCACCCCCTGCGCCGCGTGGTCTTTCAAACGGGCGCGGGGCTGGTATTGAGCTGGTGACCCGAGGCGGCACGGTTCCCAGCTAGGCTGGGGTGCCGGAGGTAGTCCGTGACCGATCAGCCTGGCCCGCCTGAGGGGCAGCCGCCCCCTCCTCAGCCATCTGCTGGTGGCGATGCGCTACCCCAGTTCGCCCCTCCCCCCTCACCCCCGCCGTATCCGTCAGGTGCCTTTCCCACGACGTGCTATCGCCACCCCCAGCAGCCGGCTGGGGTGCGCTGCCAGCGCTGTGGCCGACCTATCTGCGGGTCCTGCATGATCGAAGCTTCGGTGGGCCATCACTGTCCTGAGTGTGTCGCGCGCGGCCGGGCCGCCACCGGTCAGGGAACGTTGCGCCATGGTGGCTACCCCTCCAAGAATCCGCAGCTCACCAGCCTGATAATCATGGCTCTCAATGCGATGATCTGGCTGCTGGTGTCCGCCACCGACGGCCACTACGGGGTCCTGGCCAATGCGTTCGCGCTCTCTCCCCTCGGGGTCTGCCTCCTCCCAGACGGCCCCTACGGCGGCTTTGCCGCCGCCTCATGCACCGGATCTGGCGGGTTCTGGATTCCCGGGGTCGCCGAGGGAGCGCTCTGGCAGCCGTTGACCAGCATCATCACCCACTACGACCTCACCCACCTGGCCTTCAATTCGGTCTCGCTGTGGTTTCTGGGCCCGACGATTGAACGTGCATTCGGCCGGGCCAGATTCTTGGTGGTCTACCTGCTGTCGGGGCTGGCTGGGGCCGCGCTGGTGCTCTGGTTCGGCGGTTTCACCCAGACTATCGGCGCCTCAGGTGCCATCTTCGGGCTCCTCGGGGCCATTCTTGTCCTGGTGATCCGGCAGCGCAGCAATCCCACCATGGTGTTGATGTGGCTGGGCATCAATGTCACTATCACCATCCTCAACTACCAGAGCATCTCCTGGCAGGGGCATCTGGGCGGTTTCCTCGGCGGGGCCGCGGTCGCCTGGGCGCTGGTGACTATCCGGGGGCGCAACCGGCAGCAGCGCCAAGCGATCGCCCTAGCAGCCCTCGGGGCTATCGTCGTTGGCTGCATTCTCGCCTTCACGCTGCTGCGTTAAGGAAGCGCTGATCAATCATGCCCTGGCTGTGGCGCACCGGATCGGGCGAACCGCTTCCCCCATATCTGGCGATGGACATCCAGTACACCCACCAGATCTGGGGTCGCGGTTCATCCCGCCCGGCACGTCCTCGCACAGAGCAGCATTAATCAGCGCATCCCTAAGGATGCGGTCAGACCTGTAGTTGATCCTGTGATTTTAGTTGCTCGAAACCCTCCGCGTAACGCACGCTGGAGTCGTGCTCCTCATCGACCCACCCCGTTGGCCTGCCCATGACACCCGCTTTGGGCACCTGGTTTCAGATAGCTCACTAGCCGAATTGCATGCCTTCGCCCGCAAGGTAGCACTACCGGCTGGTGCTTTTGATCACGACCACTATGACGTTCCGGAGCGGCACTACCCCGCCATTTTGGCCTCCGGTGCAGAGTTGACACCCACCCGCCAGCTCCTCGATTCCCTGGCCTCGGCGGGGCTCCGCATCCGACCCCGCGATAGGCAGCCGGGTCGGCAGCGGGCCGTCAAGCTGCTGCACCGCCAGTGGTCGGCAGCGCCCCTGGCCCCCGAGACCGTCCGAGACAACCTGCTCACCCGCTGGCAGGAGCCCCACCGGCGGTACCACGATGTTCGCCACCTGCATCAGACGATCACGGCTGCCGACAGCCTGGGCCCGCATGATCCGCTGGTGTCCTTGGCGCTGTGGTTCCACGACGCCGTCTACGAAGGCGAGGCCGGGAACGACGAGGAGGCCTCAGCCGTCCTGGCCGGTGAGTTGCTCACCGAGCACCTACCCGCGTCCGAGGTTGCCGAAGTCCAGCGGCTGGTTCGGCTCACCGCAACCCATGATCCCGAATCCGGCGACCTTCGCGGGGCGCGGGTGATCGATGCCGATCTGTCCATACTGGCGGTGAGCGAGGCCCGCTACCACGTCTACGCCCGGGATGTGCGCCGCGACTACGCCGACGTCCCCGAGGACACCTTCGTCACCGGGCGCACCATGGTGGTCCAGGGTTTGCTCGACCATCCGCAGCTCTACAGCACCGATACCGCGCTCCGCACCTGGGAGGAATCCGCCCGTCGCAATCTCACTGCAGAACTTAACCAGCTAGCCACCGGCCTGCCGCTTGTCCCGGGCGGAACCCCGGTGGAAGCTCAAGCGGGAGTCATGCCACCGGGGAGTGGCGTAGCTGACTGAGGCACCCGTTCGGCCGGAAGCGGCGGACCGGGAGGGGTGCCGTCACCGAAGGGGCGACCGCCCAGGCTGTCTCGGCCATGGGGCGTCAGCCACGCAGCAAGATCGGGACCGCCGGGGACGATCCCGCTGGGGTTCACGTCCCGGTGGACCACGTAGTAGTGGGTCTTGGTCTGCTCGAAATCGATGGTGTCGCCGAAGCCGGGCGTGGTGAACAGGTCTCTGGCGTAGGCCCACAAGACCGGCATCTCGGTGAGCTTGTTGCGGTTGCACTTGAAGTGCCCGTGATAGACAGCATCGAAGCGGGCCAGGGTGGGGAACAGCCGGACGTCAGCCTCGGTAATGGATTCGCCCATGAGGTAACGCTGACTGGCCAAGCGATCCTCCAGCCAGTCCAGGGCCGCAAACAGCCGGATGTAGGCGGCGGCGTAGGCCTCCTGGGAGCCAGCGAAGCCGCATCTATAGACGCCGTTGTTAACCTCGGTGTAGATCCGGTGCATCACCTCATCCATGTCGGCGCGCACAGGCTCCGGGTACAGATCGGGGGCACCCGCACGGTGAAACGCCGTCCATTCCGAACCGAAATCAAGGGTGATCTGCTCGAAGTCGTTGGTCACCACGGCGCCGGATTCGACGTCGACGACGACGGGCACCGTGATCCCCTTCGGGTAGCCCGGGAAGCGGCGATAGTAGGCCTCCGCCAGCCAGCCGTAGCCCAGCACCGGGTCAACCCCGCCGGGATCAAGGTCGAAGGTCCACGACCGGACGTCATGGGTCGGGCCACAGATCCCCAGCGAGATCACCTGTTCTAGGCCCAGCAGGCGGCGCACGATCATGGTCCTATTGGCCCACGGGCAGCCTCGCGCCACCACCAGCCGGTAGCGATCCGGCGCCACTGGCCACCCGTCGGCACCATCGGCGGTGATCCGGGATTCGATGTAGGCGGTATCGCGGGTAAATTCTTGCCCAGCGCTCACGGACGTCTCAGTCATTTCAGCAGGCTATCCCCCCCTGCTTGCGCGCGGAATGGGCCGGGCAGATTGCTCCTGATCTGCGGTGGAATAGAGCCCGGTCGTGGCGACCCGAGGTAGCGGGGATGGGCCAGTAACACACTGTTTTCGGGCCAGCCAGGGTGACCCCACGGCAGGGACATGGCATCTTGGATACTTGTGAACATTCCTCGACAAATTCACCCCGATCGATGGGACACCGCCACCTGGGCTCTCGGTGCCCATGTACATCGGGGAGTGACCACCTTCGCGGTGGCAGCTCCCCGGGCCAGCCGCGTGCAGATCGAGTTCTACGAGGCTGCTTATGGCGGGGAGGCGATCCTCTCGGTGCCACTGAGCCGAGACCATGGCGGGGTTTGGCGGGGAGCGTTCGAGAATGCCCGCCATGGGACGCTCTACGGCTTTCGGGTATGGGGCGAGAATTGGCTCTATGACGAGGCCTGGACCCCGGGTTCGCTGGCCGGTTTCGCCCGGGATCGCGACGGGGCGCACAACCATTTCAACCCCAATAAGGTGCTGTTCGACCCGTACGCCCGGGAAATCACCCACAACACCATGAGCCCCCTCCTGGCCGACGTCGGCGCTGACCGGGGCGGCTTTGGCTGGGGTCCGGTGGATTGGCACGGACGCCCTGGGCGCGAGGTGGACACCGCCCGGTTCGCGCCCAAGGCGATTGTCATCGAGGACGACACCGCCACCGGCACGTATCCGCGCCACCCCGAAGAGGACAACGCCATCTACGAGGCACACATCAAGAACCTCACCCTGCATCCCAGCGCCACCCGCCTGGGTGATCTGCTGTCGGGGGTAGCCGGCGCCGAAACCCTCACCGATGTGCCTGACCATCTGCGCGGCACCTATGCCGGTGCGGCGTATCTGGCTCCCTACCTGCGCGGGCTCGGGATCTCTGTCATTGAGCTTCTCCCAGTACATGAAACCGACTCCGATCAGGTCGGCGACCAAACCGGAACCACCAATCACTGGGGCTACCAAACCCTGGCGTTCTTCGCCCCCAACCGCGACTACTCGTCCGACAAGTCCCCCGGTGGCCCCACGCGGGAGTTCAAGGAGATGGTGCGAGCCTTCCACGACCACGGCATTGAGGTCTTCCTGGACGTGGTCTACAACCACTCCGCCGAGGGCGGAAACTGGGCGGGTGATCTGGATGCCGTCGGCTTCACCACCCTGGGCGGCTTCGCCACCGAGGAGTACTACGCCCTGACTGCCGAAGGTGCGCTGATTGACGGCGCAACCGGAACCTCCAATCAGCTGAACTTCTCTTCGGCGTGGTCACAAACCCTGGTGCTCGACTCGTTGCGGCACTGGCACGAAACCATGGGTGTGGACGGATTCCGGTTTGATCTGGCTCCGGTGCTCGGACGCCGCCCGAACGCTGCCGAAGCCGAGGATTGGCAGGCCCAGCGTCAATTCTTCAGCAATCATCCGCTCCTGGACGCGATTGCCAGCTACGCCGCCGAGAATCAGGTTGAGGTCATCGCTGAGGCCTGGGACCTGTGGGGCTATGAGGTCGGCAACTTTCCCTCTGGGTGGGGCGAGTGGAACGGCCGCTTCCGGGACAGCATGCGGCGCTTCCTCAAAGGCGACGGCAACACCGGCGATTTCATGTCGTTTTTCAACGGCGACTACCTGCATTTCAATGACAGCGGCGGCCCGCAGAAGTCCGTCAATTTCGTCACCGCTCACGACGGCTTCACCATGATGGATCTGGTCTCCTACAACCAGAAGATCAACCACCAGCCCTTCCCCTTCGGGCCTACCGACGGTGGCACCGACGACAACGTCTCCTGGGACTCCGGTGGAAACCAGGAGCTCCGACGCACCCGCTGGCGCAATTTCTGGCTGATAACCTTCCTGGCGCGGGGCGTCCCCATGATCGTCTCCGGGGATGAGTACGGCCGCACCCAGAACGGCAACAACAATCCCTGGTCGCTCAACACCATCGGCATGTGGAACAACTGGGCTCAAGCCACCAGCAACGCGCCCACGGCGGTCCCGGTTGATCCTGAGCAACCTCAGCTCCCGGCTTACAACGACGTCGTCGGCACGACCGATGCCCCCGAAGGCGTCAATCCACTGCTGCTCTTCGCTCAGTATGTGGCTCAGTTACGGCAGGCCCAGCCAACGCTGCGGCAACGCAGTTGGGGGAATCCGGAAGCTGCTGGTCCTGATGTCTCCTATGTCTACTTCAGCACTGATCTCAACGATCCACCCAAGCCTGGTGATCGTCAGATAGCAGTGGCGATCGATGCTGGCATCTCCGGTGGGGATGACTTCTGGGTGCTCATAAACATGTATGACGAGCCAGCGCACTTTGATCTGAGTGAGCAGTCTGATGGCACCGCCTCCGGACACGAGTGGCGACGGATAATCGACACTTCCGCCTGGGCCGAAGCCGAGAACAATTGCTGGCCCGTGGAGGAGGGCCTCATCGCCGGAGAGGAGTACCTGGTCGATCCCTGGTCGATTGTCGTGCTGCAGGCTCCTCGGATCGCGCCGCCCGCAGCGGCTGCGCACACCCTGTGGGGACGTCCAGGCGGGATCCAGATGGACAATCGCGGAATCCCCCACCTGCTGGGGGCGTTGGACGAGGTTCTGGAACGCTTCCGCCGCGGCACCGGCCTCTTTCTCCCAGCCACATCCGATCACGCTGCGGCACCAGCGAACGACGAGGAGCTACCTTCGTGAGGAACACCACTGCTGCCTGATCCGACGACAGCCAGGGATGTGCTGATTAATGCTGCTCTGTGCGAGGACGTGCCGGGCGGGATGAACCGCGACCCCACATGTGGGGGGTGTACTGGTCGTCCATCGCCGGATGTGGGGGACGTGGGTCGCCCGATCCGGTGCGCCACAGCCAGGGCATGATTGATCAGCGCATCCCCAGGGGATCCGGAGACGGTGATCACATCCAGACGACGATGGTCTGGAACGGAGCCAGAGTTCCTCACGAACCGAGCCACAGCGTGCCCACCTTTGACTTCTATTTTGAACTATCCTATTTTCACTAATTTATTTTTGTGCTTTAGTGCGCGAGCAGCCAGGCCACCAAGATAATTTGCAGAAGATGCCATTTCCCCTTACCATTGTATAAATCCAGTGATTTTCTTGGATTGCGCCAGCAAACCAAGCCACCCCTTTCACGGTCGACTGCAGCACGCACGAGAGGGGACCAGGCTCATGGCATCGACCAGCTCGCGGCGGACGGCTGCGAAACGCCGACAGCTCCCGGCTAACGATGCCGTTCCAGTCCCCAGCAGAACTACTCCACCCTGGAGGCGCGATGGGGGTCGCCTCGCACCCTTGAGCCGACACTGGCTCTGCCGGGAACTCATGGAACCTCGGACCAATCCAGGGTGAAGCCGCAGCTGATGTCTATGGCCTCCCCCAGAGGCATCCCAACCTGCCGGCAATCCCGGCCCTAGACCACTGCAGGGGTCCCATATTTCCCCAGACCGCTTGGGGCCTCTGCAGTGACCACAACCAGATGGTCTACACCGGCAACTGGGCGCTGAGCTGGGTCACCCGCCCCGCCACCGATGCTGGCAGGCCCTTCGCAAAGGGCTCGACCGACACCGGCTTCCCAGGCCGTGAACGCTTCCACGTACCCAGACCATGCCCCCGGTGAATAACAGTCGCCTTGAAGACCCCGTTCTTTCCTGGGACTACCGCTGCCTCCTCCTCAGACGTGAGCACTGCCCGGCGGTCACCGTAGCCCAAGACCAACTCATCGAACCCGGGGAGCAACAGCGGTGCGGCCGTAGCGCGCCGCGTGTCGGCGTAGACATCAAGGAGCTCTGGGAGCATCCAGTACTCATCCCCGTCGACCTCGACAATCTGAAACTCCGGTCGGATGTCGTCCAGCACCGGGGCAAGGTCCCGTTTAGTGAGCTTGGTCCACCACAGGAAATCGGCCACCGGCACCGGACCATGGCTCGTGACGTAGCGCCGGAACCATTCCACCACCGCATCGACCCCCACGAGACTGCGGGGTTCGGCAATCCACTCCTCGCTCAGGACGAACCGTTGCTCCTTGCCTTCAGTGGGGCCTTGGCACAGGACTCCGCGGAGGGCCAGGTGGAATATCCGGTGGTAACCGCGGCCCTCATTCACGTCCAGCCCCGCCTGAGTCCAGGCGGACAACAATCCGGCCCGGGTCAGCCCTGCCCCGGCAAGCACCTCACGGGCTACGCGTTCGGTAGCGGCCAGCGTTGCTTCATCAAGCCCGAGCTGGTCGCGGCGTCGTTGAGTGCTGCGGATGACCTTCTCGGCGGTGAGGCCTAGCATCCAGCCCAGGTCCACAGCCGGGACCACGAAGAGGGTGCCACGCATCGGCCAACTGCGGACAATCTCCCCGGCATCATAGGCGTCGCGCACCTCCTGCAGACTGCGACCGGTGGTGCGCAGGGCAATCGACAATGTCGATCCCGGGTAGTCCTGACCTTGGGTGCAGCCGAAATGCCGCACCACCTCGGTCGCCGTCGACTGGGGATTCACCAAGCATTGGGAGAGCAACCGCATCCGGGCGATATCAGCGAGATTCACCGGGCCAGTCAAACACAAAGATCGCGCAGGACCCTACGCACTTCCGGTCTCTGAGGCGCGTGCTGACCGAGCCCAACGCTAGGGATGCGCTGATCAATCATGCCCTGGCTGCGGCGCACCGGATCGGGCGAACCACGTCCCCCACACCTGGCGATGGAC
>JBKEBU010000118.1:0-11920 GCA_047973325.1 Propioniciclava sp.
AGTGCTGGACATTCCGGGTGGCGACAGCAAAGCCGTGCGCCGCCGCGGTCGCGGCGAGGTAGCCGTCCGCGGTCGGCAGTGGCCGCCCCGTTGCCCGAGCGGTCACAGCCATGTCCGCGTAGCGCCGTGCGGCCTCCTGATCGAAGGGGAGCACCCGGCCGGGGAACAGCGCCAGCAGCCGGTCAAGTACCTGCGCCAACCGGTTCTTCCTGGCTCCGGCGGGCAACACGCCGATGCCGAACAGCAGCTCCGCGAGCGTCACGCTCGACAGGTACAGGGTGTCGGCGGCCTGCGCGTTGAGCCAGCCCACCACGACCTGACTCGGCTCGGGCCGCATCGCCTCGGAGACGACGTTGGTGTCGAGGACGATCACGGCAGCGTCAGCGGCTCCGCCGGGGCCTGGTCGCGCACCGAGTCCAGCGCGGCCACGTCGTCGTCGGTGAGCGCGAGGTCGCGGCCGAGTGCTGCGAGGGCATCGCCGAGCAGGATCCGCTGGGAGGGCACGAGCGCGGCGCTCAAGATCTCGCGCACTTCGGCCTCCGCGCTGCGGCCATGCTCGGCCGCGCGCACCCGCAGCGCACGATGCACCTCATCGGGAACGTTACGAACGGTCAGTACTGCCATCGTTCCACCTCCAGCACCCGTGACAGCATTCTAGTCGATGGCAGTCATCCAGTCGATCCGGGACCGCTGCCGGGCGTGACGAACCCGGTCTCAAAGGCCCAGACGACCAATCCCGCGCGGTCGTGCGCATCAAGTTTTGTCATGATGCGATTCACGTGGGTCTTGGCGGTGTGCGGGCTGATGACGAGTTCACTGGCGATTTCGTCGTTCGACAGCCCGCGCGCAACCAGGCGCAGAATCTCTTCCTCTCGCGGGGTGAGCGGGTCAGGAAGCGGGGGCCACGAGTTGGATGTTCCCGCCGGGGCCGCGAGGTACTTCGCGATCAGACCACGAGTGGCCGCAGGGGAAAGCAGTGCACCACCATCGTGAACCGTCCGGACCCCGTGAGCGATCTCGTCCGGTTCGGCACCTTTGCCGAGAAACCCACTCGCCCCGGCGCGCAGTGCAGCCGCGACGTTATCGTCGTCCTCGAAGGTCGACAGCACCAGGACCCGTGTCTTGGCGAGTTCGGGGGTCGCGCAGATCTCACCCGTCGCGGCGATGCCATCTTTGACCGGCATCCGGATATCCATCAGCACCACGTCCGGGCGCAGCTCCCGGACCAGCGCGATGCCCGCCTCGCCGTCCTCGGCCTCCCCGACGACGGACATCCCGGGCTCGGAGGTCACCAGGGCACGCAGCCCCATCCGGACCAGAGGGGCATCATCGACAATTGTCACGCGTAGGTCAGGCATGCGGCTCCTGGGTGGTGAGCGGAAGAACGGCTGTGATCTGGAAGCCCCCAGGTGAACTCGCCACGGTCAGCGTTCCGCCGAGGGCTGATAGTCGTTCCCGCATGCCGCGTAGACCGCCTCCTTCGACGAAGGTCTCCGGCGGGGCGCCATCGTCGGCCACCACAATGCGCAGATCGTCGCCACGGTGAAGGGTGATAGTCACCTGTGATCCGGGAGCATGGCGCAGGGCATTGGTCAGCGCTTCCTGCACCACCCGGTAGGCGACAGCGGCCACGCTGGACCCGATCCCGGCGGCTGAGGGCACGGCGGTCAGCGTGACCGCCACGCCCCCGGAACGGGCAGCCTGGACCAATGCCGGGAGGTCTTCTAGCCCCGGGGTGGGGCTGAGGGGTTCGTCCTCATCCTCGGTCCGGAAGACCTCCAAGGTTCGCCGCACCTCGGCCAAGGCCTCCTTGGAGGACCCTCGGATTGCCTCCAGTGAGGTGCGCACCTGCGCGGGATCATCGTCGATCAGCCGGAGTGCCACCCCAGATTGGAGTGAGATCATCGACAGCGCATGCCCGACGACATCGTGAATATCGCGGGCCACCCGGAGGCGTTCGTTGTAGGCCGCTTGGCGCAACTCATCGGCACGCTCCCGGGCCAGAGCACTACGGCGAGCCTGCCGCAGCCCCACGATGAGTGCGGGCACCAGCATCCACAAAGAAGCAGCGATGGTCAGCGTCCAGGTGCGTTCGCTGGCGAGGCCGAGCCAGGGCTCGTGCCACCAGGTCGACCACAGCGGTAGCAGTGTGAGGGGCAGCCAGGGCCACGCGCGGCCCAGTCCTAGGGCAGCCACCAGGAAGGCGCTCGCGAAGGCACCCGGAACTATCAGGAATCCACCAAAGGCTCCCTGGGCGCCGAGCAACACCATAGATCCCATGGTCAGGCTGAAGCCGAGCCGCGGCCGAAGACGCATCACTGCCAGCCCGGCCAGAGCACCCCCGATGGCGATGAGTGCTCCCGGGGTGAGTGGTTGCATGGCGGGCTTGGCTGGGCCCATGGGGCCCCACGGCGGTTCGTCCCGATCGCGGCCAGACATCTGCCAGCTCGCGGCCAGCGCCGGCGCCGAGATGAGCACGGCGAGCACCGTGATTGCCCAACGACGTCCCATGGCGTTGATCGTAGGACCCGCAGGGGACTGGGCGCGTCCGTCCGAGGAGGTATGTCCGGATACGTACGCAGACGTAGCGACCGGGGCGACGACTTCATCGTCTGGGCTGATGTCTGCGACCTCGATCCGGGGTTGGCTGGTGGACATGAACACATTGATGCACATGGGGCATGGCCCGGGTTTCCCCGGCCTGCTCACGCTTCTGCTCGTTGTCGTTCTCATCGTGGCGCTGCTGCGCCGCGGTGGGATCGGCCCGGTCCGGTTCCAGCCTGAGGGGGGCGGCGGTCCCCGTCCCCCCTGGGCCCCCCGCCACCCCAGTCCCGATGATGTCGCGATGGCCACCTTGGCCGAGCGGCTAGCCAGCGGCGACATCACACCTGAGGAATATTTAGAGCGGTCCTCGGTCCTCCGTCCCTCGGCGTCATCGGGTGATCCATCGGCCAGGGAGGAGTGACCATGCTGTTCCTCGGTATCGCCATCTTCGTGCTCGTGCTCGCCAAAGTGGGTCGGATTGGCCCCTTCGTCTGGGATTCGTCCTACCTGGGACGCCGCCCTGCCATGGCGCATCGGGTGGCTGCGCCCGTACGGGGATCACGTCCGGCCGGGGCGCTGCCCAGCCCCACCGAAACCCTGCAGCAACGCCTCGTGGACGGCGACATCACCTCTGATGAGTACCTGGAGCGGCTCAGTCTTATCCAGGGCTCCTGACCCGAAATCCGTCGCTGTGGCGCCCCGGAAGGAGCGCCACAGCGACTATCTATCAAGTCCATCACCAGCTCGCTGCCGTCTCGGGGCTGGTCAGCTCACCGAACGGCGGGCTCCCTGCCACAGATCGAGGCCGCCATCCACGGCATGGGTGTCAATCGCGGCCAGCTCCGCCTCGGTGAACGTCAGGTTGACCAGGGCGCCGACGCTGTCGAGGATCTGCTCCGGCCGGCTGGCGCCCACGAGCACCGAGGTGACCGCCTCACTGCGCAGCGCCCATGCCAGCGCCAATTGGGCGAGGGTTTGCCCCCGCTCAGCCGCCAGGGCGGTGAGTGCGCGAATGTGGCTGAGTGCTTCGTCGGTGAGCAGGTGTGTGCCCAGCGACTTGCCCTGACTCGCGCGGGAGTCTTCGGGGATGCCGTGCAGATACTTATCGGTCAGCATGCCTTGGGCGAGCGGGGAGAAGGCTATGCAGCCCAGGCCGGTGTCGGTGAGGGTGTCCAGGAGGCCCTCGGTCTCGATCCACCGGTTGAGCATCGAATAGGACGGCTGATGAATCACCAGCGGGGTACCCAGCTCGCGCATGAGCTGTGCGGCCTGGGCGGTGAGCGCGGGAGAGTACGACGAAATCCCCACGTAGAGAGCGCGCCCGGAGCGGACTATGTGATCGAGGGCCTGCATGGTCTCCTCAAGCGGGGTGTCCGGGTCGGGACGATGGTGATAGAAAATGTCGACGTAGTCGAGCCCCATCCGCTTCAGGGACTGGTCGCAGCTGGCGATCAAGTACTTTCGGGATCCGCCGACGTCACCGTATGGGCCCGGCCACATGTCCCAGCCCGCTTTGGAGGAGATCACCAGTTCGTCGCGCGACCCGGCGAAGGATTCCCGTAGATGTCTGCCGAAGTTGAGTTCGGCCGCTCCGGCAGGCGGACCGTAGTTGTTGGCCAGATCGATATGCGTGATCCCAGCGTCGAAAGCCGTCCGTAGGATTGCGCGTTGCCGCTCGAAAGAGACATCATCGCCGAAGTTGTGCCACAGTCCCAGGCTGATGGCGGGCAGTTTGAGCCCGCTGGTCCCGCTGCGGCGATAGATCATCGTGTCGTAGCGGGCGGTGCTGGGGGTCCAATCCATCACGTGGCTCTCCTCCGAGTGCGGCATCCTCGTCGACGAGCCTACGCCCCGGAATGCACCCCGCGAGTACGTGGGGTGGCCGTCCCAGCTTCGATGATTGTCTCCTCAGGTTCAGCCAGCACGACGGCAGATGGCGTAGGTTTTCGGTATGCGCGATATCGCCTGGTCCGAAGGCCACTGGACGCATTCGCCGGCAGCAGTGGGTGAGGGTGATGAGGGGCTGCGTGTTACTGCGGTCGAGGGCAGCGATGCCTGGCGGCACACCTCCTATGGATTTGTGCACGACTCCGAACATGCCCTGCTGGCCCCCTTCAGGTCCGGATCGGCGGTCGAGGTCAGCTTCGAGGCGGCGTTCGCTGAGCAGTTCGACCAGGCAGGGATTTTCGTGCGATCCGATGCCGAGCACTGGGTCAAGGCGGGGGTGGAGTACGCCGACGGTGTCCTGCAGCTGGGCGCGGTGGCGACCAATGGACACTCGGATTGGTCGGTGGCGCCGGTGCCGGAGTGGGCCGGGCAACACCTGCTGATTCGGGTGAGTTGGTCCGGGGGCGCGCTGACTGTCCGGGCGGCCGTCGCGGGGCAGGCGTACCGGTTGGTGCGGGTGATCCCGTGGCTGGTGGACACCGCCAGCGCGGGACCATTCCTGTGCGCGCCGACCCGCGCTGGGTTCAGCGTGACCTTTCGTCGTTGGCGGATAGGTGAGGCCGACAGTGCGCTGCATTGAGCGGTGACTCCGGCTGACGGGTCTGAAACGGCCCCCACATTGTGCTTGACATGTTCGAGAATGTGCCTGCCGGGGAGTGAACCTCGGGAAGCGCAGTGACCGCGGATGGAGCCGGGTGCACCCCGGCTTGAGCTGCAGCAGGGAGGCCGGATGTCAGCAGGGCGAATGATGCTCGCCGTTGCCTATGACGCGGTGGGTGAGGTGCCCACGCTTCGGGAGGTGCCGCTACCGGTGTGCCCACCCGACGGCGCCATCGTGGCGGTGCGTGCCACCGGAATCTGTCGTTCCGATTGGCATGCCTGGCGGGGCCATGATCCGGTACCGCTCCCGATGATCCCCGGCCACGAGTTTTCCGGGGTCGTGGCTGAGGTCGGTCCCCAGGTCACCGGATTCACAGTGGGGGACCGGGTGACGGCGCCCTTCATTAATGCCTGTGGCCGATGTGTCCATTGTCGTGAGGGTGCCGCGCAGGTGTGCGTGAACCAAACCCAGCCCGGATTTTCTCGCGCCGGTTCCTATGCCGAGCGCGTGCTGGTCACCGCCGCTGACTTCAATCTGGTGCGGCTCCCCGCAGAGGTGGACTTTGTGGCTGCGGCGGCGTTGGGGTGTCGGTTCTCCACCGCCTACCATGCGCTGGTGGCCCAGGGGCAGCTGACCGCTGGCCAATGGTTGCTGGTGGTGGGTGGTGGTGGAGTGGGACTGGCGGCCACCATGATCGCCACTGCCCTGGGCATCCGGACCGTGGTCGTCGACCCGTCAGCGGCTGCCCGGGAACGGGCGCAGGATCTGGGCGCGGAGGTGGTGCTCGCTGACCTGGAACCAGCTTCGGCTGCCACCCTGGCTGAACTGACCGACGGGGGACCCCAGGTCACCGTGGATGCTGTTGGATTGGCCGCCGCGATGGCGGCTGGAGTCCGGTCCCTGCGGCCTCGCGGCTGCCACGTACAGGTGGGCCTGATGCTGGCTGACCATGCGCAGGCGCCGTTGCCGTGGGACTTGGTGGTCTCCCGGGAACTCCAGGTGCTCGGCAGCCACGGCATGGCTGCGGCTGACTATCCCGGTCTGCTGGAGTTGGTAGTCTCGGGACGGTTGGTGCCCCGGCGCCTGGTCGGATCGGTGATAGACCTGGACCAAGCCGGAGCTGCCTTGGCGGCCATGGATGCCCCGGCTGCGGGTGCTGGAATCACCGTGGCGGCGATACCCGTCCGAACCGCAACCGAGGCTAGTCAGTGATGGCCTCTGCGAGCCGACAGTCCACAGCCCGGCGGGAAGGGTCCGCGGGCAGGCGGCGACGCTTTGGCCGGGGGGCTGCCGGCGAGGGGCCGCGGGCGAGCGTGCGTGAATTGTTGCCGTACCTGGTTGTGCGCCGAGGCCTGCTGGCTGGGGCACTGGTGTTGTCGGTGGTCGGCGCGGCGACCGCACTAGCGCAGCCCTTGATAGTGCAGCAGGTTATCGATCGGGTGCAGCAATCGGTCCCCCTCGGGTGGCTGGTCTGGCTGCTGGTTGCGCTGGTGGCGGCTGATGCCCTCATCTCCGGCTTTCAGCATTACCTGCTCCAGGTGATCGGCGAACATGTGGTGCTGCGCAGCCGACGCCGACTGGTGGCGCGCATCCTGCATCTGCCGATCGCCGAGTTCGACCGGCGCCGCACCGGTGACCTGGTCAGCCGGGTCGGCAGCGACACCACACTACTGCGGGCGGTGCTCACCCAGGGTCTGGTGGAATCCGTCGGCGGGCTGCTGACCCTCATAGGTGCCGTCATTGCCATGATCCTGATAGATCCGCTCCTGTTCGCACTGACGCTGGGGGTGGTGGTCGGGGCGATCGTGCTCGCTGGTGCCGTGATGCCGCTGCTCACCCGGGCTAGTGCGCAGGTTCAGGAGCAGGTCGGATCGCTCTCGGCCTCCCTGGAGCGTGCTATCTCGGGGGTTCGCACCATTCGGGCGGCCAATGCCACCGGCCGGGAGGTGGAGACGCTCGATGAGCGCTCCCGAGCGGCTTTCCAGGCGGGGCTCAAGGTTGCTCGGGTCTCAGCGTTGGTGGTCCCCATCGCCGGGATCGCGTTGCAGGTCGCCTTTCTCGTGGTGTTGGGGATCGGAGGTGCCCGGGTGGCTGCCGGTGACCTGTCCATTGCCGAACTCGTGGGCTTCCTGATGTTCTTGTTCCTGCTGGTGATGCCGCTGGCCCAGATTATCGGCGCCATGTCGGCAGTCAGCCAGGCCCTGGGTGCCTTGGGGCGGATTCAAGAGATCATCCGGCTGCCGCGTGAATCCGAGGAGGGGGGCACCACCTCTGCGGGGCCACCAGACTCGACGGTGGCCGTCGCCTTCGACGAGGTTTGTTTCCGCTACCCGGCCGAGGGCAGCGTGTTGGTGCTCGATAGGGTGAGTTTCACCGTCCCTCGCGGCTCCCGGACAGCATTGGTGGGCCCCTCCGGGGCAGGTAAGAGCACTGCATTTGCGCTGGTGGAACGATTCTATGATCCCAACTCCGGCCAGATCCTCATGGGCGGCGTGGATGCGCGCGCACTCCCGCGCGATGTGCTCCGTCGAGGGATCGGCTATGTGGAGCAGGATGCTCCAGTGCTCGCCGGGACGATTGCGGACAACTTGCGGCTCGCGGCCCCGGAGGCGACAGCAGAGGAGCTCATGTCCGTCCTCGCGCAGGTGAACCTGGCCGATATTGTGCATCGGTCCCCCCACGGCTTGGCGGCCCCGGTGGGCGAACACGGCATCATGTTGTCCGGCGGGGAGCGCCAACGGCTCGCCATTGCACGCGCGTTGCTCACCAGCCCCCCGCTACTACTCCTAGATGAATCGACATCCAGCCTGGACAGCCGCAACGAAGCCCAGTTACGCACCGCGCTCGATGCGGTGGCCGATGGGCGAACGCTGCTGGTCATTGCTCACCGGCTGTCCACCGTTGTGGATAGCGACCAGATAGTGGTTCTCGATGCCGGACGGGTGGTGGCCGTCGGAACCCACGCCGAGTTGGTCGCTACCTCGGCGCTCTATCGCGAGCTGGCCCAGCACCAGCTCCTGGCCCCCGCTGACGCTTAGCCTGGCTCCGTGGAAGGTCGGCGCAGTGAGCGGCACCAGGCGGGTGGGATGGCAAGGCGATCCGCGTGAAGCGCTACCGGGCGTAGCGTGAGCGGGGTCGGCGTAGCCAGCGGGCCCGCATGGGGTCGCGTAGCAGACGAGATTCCACGGATCCAGGCTTAGCCCGGTGGATCGCGGCCTAGGCAGCGTATGCCTGTGTCAGCGGGAGAGGCGCTACCCGGCGGACGTGGCTGGGGCTGGCTGACGTCCGTAGGCGGCGATGAGCCTATCCACCCCGGATGCGTCCGGCCCGACCGGAACTGCGTCGGCGAACGGGATGGGCACGCCGTTCGGGAGCGTCACTCCGGCGCGGGGTCCCTCCGGAAGAAAGGTGCTGGCGCTCTCCAGGGACGCTTCGACAACCTCGACATCCCAGTCTGGCTGGACGCCGATGGCCTGGGCTAGGTCCCAGGTGTGGACTGTCAGTTCCGGAATATAGGTGGCCAGCATGCCCCGCCCGAGTCCTTGCACCCAGGGCAGCGACATCGCCTGGTCCAGCAGAGCATCATCCGCCCAGGCGGCTATCGCGTCGTCCAGGTCGGTGGCGAAGGTGGTGGCCAGCGCCTCGTCGGCGATATCACTGACCACCAACGGTACGGCCAGAGCATCGGTGCCGCGCGCCAGCGCCAGCGGGCGCCGCAGCACGCCGATCATGTGGCCGAGCAGGTCCCGGACGGTGAACTCGGTGCACGGGGTGGGGCGGTTGAGATCGTCGGGCGTGACCTGCCTGACGACAGCGAGTGCGATCGCTCCGGCGGTGGCGAATTGAGGACGGGGATCAGATGCGTTCATGGAAACCAGTGTGGACCATAAACTGGCCACCCTCTGTCCAGTTTATTTGAGGAGTATCGGATGCGGGCCGATCGGCTGGTGTCGGTGCTGTTGCTGTTGCAGCGCCGTGGCCAGATGACCGCCACGGAGGTGGCTGCGGAGCTAGAGGTGTCGCCGCGCACTGCCCGCCGTGACCTGGAGGCGTTGGGCACGGCCGGGCTGCCGGTCTACTCAGTGGCCGGGCGCGGCGGTGGCTGGCGATTGCTGGGTGAGGGGCGCACTGACCTGAGCGGACTGTCTGTCGCTGAGGCAAGCGCCTTGTTCGCCCTGGTCGGGGTCGCTGGTGCCCATCAGCCGCCTGAGACGGCGGCGGCGCTCCGGAAGCTCTCCCGGGCTCTTCCGGCGCCGATCCGTGACGCCGCTGAACGGGCCGCCACGTCCATCCGGACGGCAGCCGATCCACATCCGGGCCGGGCTCGGGTGCCGGCCCCCAGGACCGATGCCGACATCCTGGCCGCAGTGCGTCATTCCTTGGTACAGCAACGACGTGCTGATCTGACCTACCGGGGTCGTGATGGTCGCGGTAGTAGGCGGGTCCTGGACCCGCTCGGGCTGGTCGCGCGGGGCTCACAGTGGTACCTGGTGGCGATGACCTCGCGCGGACAGCGCACCTTTCGGGTGGACCGGATCGAGGACTACCTGGTGCGGGAGGACGCGAGCAGCCGACCTGAGGGGTTTGACCTTGACAAAGCCTGGTCGGACATCTCGGCCGGAATCGACGACCTGCGGTGGGCAACCCGGGCCAGGGTGATGATCTCCGCTGAGAAGCTGGGGCTGGCCCAGTTTCACCTGGCCGATCGCTTGCTGGTGGCCGAACCCCCCGATGGTGCCCATCCCGCGGAGATCGCTGCCGACGTGCGGGGATGGAGCCTCGCCGAACTCGTTACCCTGCTGGCGGGTCTGCACCCCTGGGTGCGGGTTACTGGGCCAGCAGAGTTGCAGGACCGGCTCGCTGCCTTGGGGGAATCGTTGGTTGCGATGCACCGCACCTGCGGGTAAGGGACGCTACGGCACCTCCCTGAGGCAGTGAGGAAGTAGGGCGCTTCGTGGGTGTCCAGATGGTGAGCCACCGGGCACCGGCACCCAGCAACACCAGTCCGGCGGCGGCCATAGGTACCGGCAGCGCCGCTCCTAGCCGTGGGCCAGGTGGGCCGTCACCCGCCGATCAGGCGGCCATCAGCATCCTGAACCAATGAGGGCCGGGATAGTGACCGTGCAGCACCCGAGGGCTGGAGGCGCCGACTATGCGGTTTCTCCTGAGCTGTCGCCGGAGCTGACCGACGGTGGTCGAGCCCAGTGCTCGGGCGGATTCGGCAGTGGTGTGGATCCGGGATCACGGAATGCCTGAAGGAGGTACTCGCGCAGGCGCTCTCGGGCCGCACACGGGGCCTGACCGCGGATCAGCCCCGCGCCCGCGTGCAGCAGCAGGTACAGGTCGCTGGCATCGAAGTCGGGCCGGATGGCTCCGGCTGCCTGGACGCGCTCAACCAACAGCGTGGCGGCGTCGAAGGTGCGGCGCACTTGTGCTTGAAAGCCATCGGTGGTGGCCCTCGGATCGAGGATGACTTCACCCAAGGCGACGTCATCGGCCTGCTGGTCCAGCAGGAAGTGCACCTGGTCGCGGAATGCCTCCCACGGTTGAGAGAGGGCACGCTCCGCATTGCGTTCAGTGTGTTCGGCGACCTGGGTCATTTTCGCTTCCAGTACGACGCTGGCAAGTTCATCCACCGAGGAGAACCGGCGGTAGATTGTCCCGACGCCGACCCCGGCCGTTTCGGCGATGTGCTCCAGAGTGACGCTGGTGCCCTGGGCTGCAAACACCCGAGCTGCCGCGCAGATGATTGCCTGCCGATTGCGTTGGGCATCGGCGCGCAGCGGTCTGCGGGGTGCTGGGGAGATGGGCACCGGCGGCTGCTGCGGTGTGAGGGTCATAGGTGCAGAGTACTCAATCGGAATAAACGCTCCGGTTGCATGGTTGGGGGTAACCGGAGCAATCGCTCCACATGTGACCGTAGCTGAACGAAAGGCACCACTTACCATGACCATTGCCCTCTGGATCGCGTCCGGACTCCTCGCCGCTCTCTACCTTGGCGCTGGCGCCATGAAGGCCATTCGCTCCAAGGACCAACTCGCTGAGAACATGGACTGGGTCAACGATTTCTCCGCAGGAACGGTCCGGTTCATCGGGATCGTCGAGGTGCTCGGCGGCCTGGGCCTGATCCTGCCCTGGCTGACCGGCATCGCGCCGGTGCTCACCCCGCTGGCTGCGGCCGGACTGGTCATCGTCCAGGTGCTGGCGATTGCGCTGCATGTCCGTCGGGGGGAGATGAGCGTCCTCGGCATGAATGTGGTGCTGCTCGCCGCCGCGTTGTTCATTGCCGTTTTCAGGTTCATGGCGCTCTAGTAGATCGTCGCTTCTTAGTTTGTTTAGGGTTGGGTAGGGGCGGTGGAGCTTGATGCGGGCGTCATTGGTGGTGACCGCCACTTGACCTGTCGTTGGTCGGCATTGACTTGTGCCTGCCACGCGTCGAGTTCGGTGTTGAGGGCGTCGAGGTCGCTGATTCGGCGGTCCAGGCACTGTCGGGTCCGCGCGGCGTGCTCGATCTCGGCGATATTGAGCCAGGATCCGTGTTTGGGGGTGTGATGGATCTCCAGCCGCTGCGCCAACGCTAAGGCATGCTCGGGCTCGAAGGCCTCGTACAGTGATCCGATGTCGTGGGTGTTGAGGTTGTCCATCACCAGCACGACCTTCTCCACCGCGTCGGTCTGGGGGTAGTCCACCTCGAGCAGCCGCTGGACCTGGTGCGCCCAGTCGATCTTGGTGCGTTGGGTCTGGGCATCGACCCGGCGCCAGCCCCGCAGGGGCTCGACCCAGCAGAAGATCGAGCAGGTGCCGTGCCGGACGTACTCGCTGTCCTCG
>JBKEBU010000127.1:0-6282 GCA_047973325.1 Propioniciclava sp.
AAGTTGTCTCGGCTGGTCGCCGTCGGTGCCAAATGCAGCGAGGCAATCCGGGCTGTCAGCCGCCGGTTCGCCTCTTCTGGGAAGGGGTTGTGCACGGTGTCGGTGCGTAGGCCTGCCTCCACGTGAACCACCGGGATCCGCCGATGGAAGGCGGCGAGCCCGGCCGCCATGGCCGTCGTGGTGTCACCCTGGATCAGGAGGGCATCTGGCTGCTCGGCAGCCAGAATCGGATCCAGGGCATTGAGTACCCTTGCGAACAGGGGTGAAAGGGCTTGTCCAGGCCGCATAACATCGAGTCGAATCGATGGTTCGTAGTCGAACAACTGAAAGATATCGGTGAGGATTTCCTGGTGCTGACCGGTGTCCACTCCAACGACGTCCAGATGGGGAGATGCGAGCAGGGATTGGACCACAGGGAGCATTTTGATACCCTCGGGGCGGGTCCCCACTACCGCCAATGTCCGCTTGGGTGAATGCACGGGGTCTATTCAAGCACGGTGGCAACCGATTCCGTTGACACCCACTAGCTACGAAGGGTCGTCAGGGGGTGCAGGTGATGGGGGCGGTCGATGACGTTCGACGTGCCCTATGGCATCTGCGGCATGGGGGACAGGCCGGGCTTCAGGCATATCTGACGCGTCGACATCTTGAGAAGTCCGCAACAGGGCCACGGTCTGTGCAACGGCGACGCTCCCGAGCCGAGCGGGGCCGGCAGGGGGAAGTGACGTTTACGCCATGGCCCCATCCAGAGCGGCCGGCTCGGCGAAACGCACTCCGGGTTGCAGTTATTCTGGACGATTTTTCGCTCACTGCTTTTTCCTTTGAATGGGACCAGGTGGCAATTCGGCCGGATGACTGGTGGAAAGTGCTGGAAGTGCAACCACCAGACTTGCTCTTTGTGGAGTCTGCATGGAAAGGGAACGGCGGCTCTTGGAGTTACGAGCTGATCAGTTCGGTCGGGGCGCGAGAGACAATTTGTCAATTGGTGGCGTGGTGCCGCAGTCGCGGAATCCCTACAGTGTTTTGGAATAAAGAGGATCCCACCCATTACGCTGACTTTCATGAAGTTGCCGCGCTTTTTGATTGGGTCTTTACTTCAGATGGCACACTTGTCTCCCAGTACCAGGATGAGTTGAAGCACGACCGGGTGGGCGTGCTGCGGTTTGCGGCTCAGCCGGCTGTGCACAATCCGATGGCTGGCCCCGGCGGACGCCAGCAGCGTGATATCGCGTTTGGTGGCATGTACTTTGCGCACCGGCACGAGGAGCGTCGGGAGCAGATCCACATGCTATTGGGGGCGGCACTGGCAGTAGAGGCACAGATGGAGCATGGCCTAGAAATCTTCGCTCGTGAGTGGGGGGAGGATCCGCGATATCAGTTTCCTCCGCCCTTCGACGACGCGGTAGTGGGGTCGCTGCCCTATGACGAAATGCTGACCGCCTACCGGGCGTACAAGGTCTTCCTCAATGTCAATACCGTGACGACTTCGGATACTATGTGCGCCCGGAGGATCTTCGAGATCACCGCCTGCGGCACTCCGGTCGTCAGCACCCCCAGCGCGGCCATCGATGCGGTCTTTGCTGCCGATGAAGTGGCTCAAGTCGCGGAGCAGTCCGAGGCCGGGTTTGTCCTGCGGGGTCTGGTACGAAACCCAGAGTTGAGGGATCGTATGGTCCATCGGGGGCAGCGGCGTATTTGGCGGGAGCACACTTACTCCCATCGTGTCGATGATGTGCTGCGAGCGGTGGGGCTTGATGCCCACGTGATCTCTGGTGAGCGGCGTCGAGTGACAGCCCTGGTTTCTTCTATGCGGCCGCATCAACTGGATCACGTGCTTGAGATGCTCGGTGCCCAGTGTGAGGTGGACATCCAGCTGGCCTACCTGGCTCATGGGTGGGATGTCGATGGTGAGGAGATCCGGCGTCGTGCGCGGGCGGTCGGACTAGAGAACGTCGTCGTGCTCCAGGCTGAGGCAACGGTTCCCTTGGGTGCCTGTCTGAACCGACTCGTGGCGGTGGCGGATGCTGATGTCGTCGCCAAGATTGATGATGACGATTACTATGCCCCAAACTACTTAAGCGATCAACTTTTCGCCTTAGATTACAGCGGCGCGGATGTGGTTGGGAAGCATGCTCATTACGTACACCTTGCACGCCAGGAAATCACTGCATTGCGATTCCCTGATAGTGAGCATAGGTTCACTCACTTTGTCATGGGGCCAACCTTGGTTGCGCATCGGTCAATTGCGCAGGATATTTCCTTTCCGGAGATGCCTTCGGGTGAGGATTCCAACTTTCTCAGAAAAGTGGTAGCAGCTGGTCATAAAATATATTCGGCGGATCGATTTAACTTTGCCCAGATCCGTGGTGGGGGGTCCCCGCACACCTGGAAAATTGCAGACAGTGAGGTGTTGGCTTCATCCACCGTGTGCGGTTTCGGTAGGAACCTCGAGCATGTTTCAGTGTGAATTGTAGGGAGTGTACGTAATGCCAACTTTGGTGGAGTCTGGTCCGCACATTGTAGTGGTGGGATTAGGATATATCGGACTGCCCACAGCTGCTATTTTGGCGACACATGGTGCTCGAGTCACCGGCGTTGATACAAACCCGGCGACGGTCGCGGCGGTCAATCAGGGACGAGTGCCTTTTGTGGAACGAGATTTGGAGGCCTCTGTTGCGGGCGCGGTCTCGCAAGGGCGATTGGTGGCGATGGGAACTCCCCCGGAAGCCGATGTCTATATAATTGCAGTGCCCACGCCCCTCACGGATGGGCATCGCGCGGATCTGTCCTACGTGAACGCTGCCGCTGACAGCATCGCCACGTGTCTGCGTGGTGATGAACTTGTGATTTTAGAATCAACCTCCCCTCCGGGAACCACTCAGCATCTGGCGGATAGGATCCTCCAGGCACGCCCTGATCTCAGTGCAGATGGGTTCGACGGTCGCCCAATCGTGGACTTTGCGCATTGTCCGGAGCGAGTCCTGCCAGGACGCGTGATGGGGGAGTTGGTCACCAATGATCGGGTCATCGGTGGGTTGAGTGAGCGGGCAGGAATTCGGGCACAGTGCGTTTATAGGATTTACTGCCAGGGTGAGTTGCCGCTCACCGATGCTACGACGGCGGAAATGGTGAAGCTGGCAGAGAACTCGTTTCGAGACGTGAACATTGCCTTCGCCAATGAGCTGGCCACGATTTCCGGGCATGTGGGGGTGGATGTCTGGGAGTTGATCGGCTTGGCCAATCGGCATCCACGCGTAGAAATTTTAGAGCCAGGTCCCGGAGTCGGTGGACATTGTATTGCTGTTGATCCTTGGTTCCTGGTCGAGGCTGCTCCAGCGCAAGCACAGCTGATCAGAACGGCGCGCGACGTCAATGATGGTCGCCCGGGGAAAGTAGTGGATCGGGTCTTGGAAGAGGCGGCCCTCTTTAACTCGCCTCGAATTGCCGCGCTGGGGCTCGCTTTCAAGTCAGACATTGATGACTTGCGAGAATCGCCGGCACGGAGAATTGTGGGCGAGGTGTGTCGACGACTGCCGCGAGGCCAGATCCTCGTAGTGGAACCTCATATTTCCGAGTTGCCGCCAGAGCTTGAGGCCATGCCCAATGCGGAACTCTGTGAACTGAATTCCGCCGTCGCCACGGCCGATATTGTGCTGCTACTCGTCAGCCATCAGGCCTTTAGGCAGGTGGGTTTACTGGTGGCCGATGGGGAACACCCGATAGTGATTGACACGCGCGGCGTGTGGCGGCATCAGTATTCGTCCGCGTCGGGCACTGGGGCAGAATCAATCAGTAGTCGCGGATAGTTTGTTGCGGGGGCGGGACCCTGCGGTGGGCCGGTTCAGCCCGCTTGTTGTAGAGTGGCGTGTCGAGATTACTTCGGTGAGTCGGTTTCTCTGAGGGAAGGTTTAGGTGTATGGGTCCCAAGATCAGAAGTACGCAGAAGCGTCGTGCGCGCGACTTCGTGATCGGGTCGGGTGCCATCGGCGCGGCCGTCGTCATGGTGTTAGGTGCGATCGCGCTGCGGGCAGTTTCTGAATCGACGACCATGGGTGCCGTAGTGGCAGCTGCCGTCAGTCAGGCGAAGCCGGGAGGCTCCGATCCGATGCTGACCGAGGACGATCTGGAGGACACTCCGGAGGCCAGGGGTCGAGCGACCCCGACCCTGCCTGCTCCCGAGGCACCGCAGTCGACCAGGTCCACCCGCTACTCAGCTGACCCGGGATCTCGAACCGGGGCCGGGGCCACGACGCAGCGCCGCAGCGCATCCAAACCGCAGGTGCCGGCCACAGTCACCTCAGCACCGGTGGTCCTCCCCACGACACTGCAGCCGTCTCCGGTACAGACCGAGAGGCGGATGCCACCATCCACGCAACCACCGTCGACGTGGCCACAGCCTTCGGTGACCACAACACCATCGTCATCGCCGTGGTACACACCGCCGCCGCCATCGACGCCTTCCTCCACGCCGCCGCCATCGACGCCGCCCCCACCACCGCCGTCGGCCACCACTGAGCCATCGACATCCCCCACTGGGCAAGGCACCTCTGCGAGTGCAACTGTGTCGGCTGCCACCACATCCTCGAGCGCCACCACGTCGTCGAGTGACACTAGGTCGTCGAGAGACGTCAACTCGGCCAGTGACACACCATCGGCCACTGCAGCCGCTACCACGGCCACAATGTCGTCCACGGCGAGCGTGGCGGCCACGAGCATGCCGTCCGCGGAGGGGTCGTCCACGTGGTGGCTACCGTGGGACCTCACAGGCGACAGCGCGCCCTAGCTACCGGGGGTCGCTAGAAGTTACCTGATCGGATCACCCATACTGTCTAGCTCGGCCGCGCGGATCAGGGCCTCGTAGACCGAGTCGGTGTAGTGGAACGGGGCCGCACCCCACTTGTGTGTGTCGCTACCTGCGGGTTTCACGATGTCCTGACCCACGGGCTCGATCCCCTGCCCGCGGGCGGCCTCCAGATAGCGCGGATACAGCTGGTTCGCCAGGGCCGCGGAGGTCCCGAAGCTTAAAGGTGTCGGTGCCCCGCTGACAGTGCGTTCGGCCCAGGGAACGGCGAAAAGTACCAGTCTTGCCGATGAGTGGTGGGTAACGAGCGCAGTGTGGAAGCGGGTGAGTGCCTCCGACCATCGGGCAAAGTGGTCGTTGGTGCCGAACCGGATCAGCTTCGCTTGCGCTCGGACGGGGTCCTCACCTCGAGCGGCGATCATGTCCACAGTGCGAGTGACGCAGGTTCCGTCTGGGAAGCAATAGACCCCCAACCGTTCATCTGCCAGGTCCCACAGAATGAGGTCCAGGGTGTCGGCGGTGCGTTCCAGGTCGGTTGGGAGCGAGGAGTCGTAGTCAGCCTGAGCGAGTCTCCGTTGGAAAGGAGACTTCATCGCCGCTGGCTTGACCACGGTGACTGGCGGCGTGAAGGATGAGATCAGGGATTGGCGCGCCCGGTAGAGCGTGAGTGAGAACCTGCCCTTGGCCAAGTATTCAAACGTGTCGCGGGCGACACAACTGCCCATGATCAGGGTTCGTAGCGGCGGTTGGTCGGGCCCGGCTGCCATCAGACTAGGGCTGTCTTTGCTGGGTTTGGAAGGCGATCTGGAGGTCGGTTCCACTGAAGTAGGCATCCCGCAGCACCGTGCGGGCCTTATCTGACTCCCCCTTGGCTATGTTCCAGGCGTACCACCTATAGGTCCGGGCAACCTCGGGCGCGGGGCCGTTGAGGATCACATGGCCATTGTGGAGCCAGATTGCTCGCGTGCACATTTCCTCAATGGTCTGGGCAGCATGTGAGACTAGGAAGACGCAACCAGCCTCGGCCCGGAGTTCGGCCATGCGTTCTTGTGAGCGTTCCTTGAAGGCAGCATCCCCCGTCGACAGGGCCTCATCGATAAGCAGAATCTCTGGTCGGGCGGCTGCGGCAATCGCGAACCGAAGCCGGGCGCCCATGCCCGAGGAGTAGGTATTCATCGGCCGGTTGATAGCTGAGCCGATACCGGACAGTTCCATGATGTCGGGGAGGGCTTGGGCCGCTTGGTCAGGTTTCATTCCCATGGCCAAGCACCCGAGTCTTACATTTTCCCGCCCGGACAGGCCACCCACCAAGGCGGCGCTCACTCCCAACAAGATTGGATTGGACCGGGCCGCCACGGTACCTCGTTGGGGTGCCTCGAGTCCGGCGATGACCCGCAGGAGCGTGCTCTTGCCGGATCCGTTGAGCCCCACCAGCCCCACGGCCTCATGGCGCTCCGCTATCAGTGAAACCCCTTTGAGCG
>JBKEBU010000128.1:0-6412 GCA_047973325.1 Propioniciclava sp.
AAGTTGTCTCGGCTGGTCGCCGTCGGTGCCAAATGCAGCGAGGCAATCCGGGCTGTCAGCCGCCGGTTCGCCTCTTCTGGGAAGGGGTTGTGCACGGTGTCGGTGCGTAGGCCTGCCTCCAAGTGAACCACCGGGATCCGCCGATGGAAGGCGGCGAGCCCGGCCGCCATGGCCGTCGTGGTGTCACCCTGGATCAGGAGGGCATCTGGCTGCTCGGCATCCAGAATCGGATCCAGGGTATTGAGTACCCTTGCGAACAGGGGTGAAAGGGCTTGTCCAGGCCGCATAACATCCAGTGCGAACGGTGGTTCATAATCGAACAACTGAAAGATGTTGGCGAGGATTTCACGGTGCTGGCCGGTATCCACTCCGACGACATCCAGATAAGGGTGCTCCAGGAGGGTCTGGATCACCGGGAGTGTCTTGATCCCTTCGGGGCGGGTACCTACGACTGTCATTATTCGCTTGGGTTCATCCACGGGTACATTCATACATGCTGACGCGGGTGCTCCGCCACACCTGGTATACTCCGGACACCTATTGTGTGATGGTCGGGAGCCAGTTGCAAATGTCTAGAAGTGCCGACTGGCGACGCGCTTTTTGGCATCTTCGTCATCATGGGGCGTCTGGGTTACGCACCTACTTGTCGCGACGGTCTGCTCTACGTGCGGGAGAGGTTCGTGACGCCCGGGCTCGTCGAGGTGGTCGGACCTGGACTGCTACGGCTATCGGGGGCGGGCAATCCGGAAAGCGATCAGAGATTTCCTTTGAGCCATGGCCGCGTCCGGAGTCTCCCATCCGGCGCTCCGACCTACGGGTGGCGGTCATCCTGGATGATTTTTCCCAACTTGCGTTCTCTTTTGAATGGGAGCAAGTATCTATTAGGCCAGAGGACTGGCTGGAAACTCTGGAAGCGCACCGGCCAGAGCTGCTGTTCGTCGAGTCCGCATGGAGCGGAAACGGCGGCTCCTGGAGATATTTATTGACTAGTTCGTCGGGTGTTAAGCAGCCAGTAAAGGACTTGGTGGGTTGGTGCCGCAAGATGAGAATACCCACCGTGTTTTGGAACAAAGAGGATCCTGCGCATCATGAGGACTTTCTGGATGCGGCCTCGCTGTTTGATTTCGTGTTTACTTCTGATGGAAACATGGTGGATGGGTATCAGAAGGAGCTGGGTCATGAGCGGGTGGGAGTGCTGAGGTTTGCTGCTCAGCCGGCCGTGCACAACCCGATAGTTGCTGGTCAAGGTCGCCATGAGCGCGATATAGCTTTCGCTGGCATGTACTTTCGGCACCGGCATGAGGAGCGCCGGGAGCAATTGGACCTGTTACTTGGGGCTGCACTAGCGGTGGGGCCACGCATGGAATATGGCTTGGAGATCTTTGACCGGCAACGAGGTGGTGACCCTAGGTATCGGTTCCCGGATTCCGTTGAGACTTCGGTGGTGGGGTCACTTTCCTATGATGAGATGCTGACTGCCTATCGGGCCTACAAGGTTTTTCTCAATGTCAATACCGTGACGAACTCGGACACTATGTGTGCCCGGCGGATTTTCGAGGTCACCGCCTGTGGCACCCCGATCGTCAGTACACCAAGTGCGGCCATTGATGCCGTCTTTGCCGCAGATGAGGTGGCTCAAGTCGCAGAGCAACCTGAGGCCGAGTTTGTTTTGCGCGCACTCGTGCGGAACCCAGAGTTGAGGGACCGCATGGTCCATCGGGGGCAGCGCCGTATTTGGCGTGAGCACACCTACTCCCATCGTGTGGATGATGTGCTGGGCGCAGTGGGTCTCGACAACCACATCCTGTCCCGTCGTCCGCGTCGGGTGACCGCTCTGGTTTCGTCCAAGCGGCCACAGCAGTTGGACCACGTCTTGACGATGCTCGGTGCGCAACGTGAGGTCGACATTCAATTGGCCTATCTGGCACATGGGTGGGAGGTCGACTCCGATGAGGTGCGACGCCGCGCGCAGGCTGTGGGACTAGAAGATGTCGCGGTGCTGCAAGCCGGGTCGGAGGTGCCGCTCGGGGCCTGTTTGAACCGGCTGGCTGCGGTGGCGGATGCGGATCTAGTCGCGAAAATCGATGACGATGACTTCTACGGCCCCAATTACTTGGGAGACCAGCTCTTTGCTCTTGACTACAGCAGCGCAGAGATAGTCGGAAAGTGTGCTCACTATGTGCACCTGGTGAAATCGGGGATCATGGCCTTGCGCTTTCCCGAGAAGGAGCATCGGTTTTCACACTTCGTCATGGGCGCCACGATGGTCGCACAGCGCGCGGTTGTCCATGATCACCCCTTCCCAGAGGTACCAGCGGGCGAGGACTCCGGGTTTCTAAGAAGCGTGGTGGCAGCAGGTTGCCGAGTCTATGCCACTGATCGATTCAATTTCGTTGAGGTTCGGGGGGGATCTAGCCATACATGGCGGATTACAGATGCTGAAGTTCTGGCGTCATCCGTAGTTCGCGATTTTGGTACAAGCTTTGAACATGTGCTCGTTTAAATCCAGGAGAAGAGACGAATGACACCAATGAGGACTGACGGCATGCCTCACGTTGCAGTAGTGGGGCTCGGCTATATTGGGCTTCCTACCGCTGCGATCTTGGCCACCCATGGCGCTCAGGTTACTGGCGTGGATATCAATCCGGCGACGGTAGCGGCTGTCAATCGGGGCCAGGTCCCTTTTGTGGAGCCAGATTTGGAGGCGTCCGTCGCCGGCGCGGTCTCGCAGGGGCGACTCAATGCGGCCACTGAGCCGACTGCGGCAGATGTCTATATCATCGCGGTGCCAACACCCTTCACCGAAGACCATCGTGCGGACCTGTCGTATATCGATGCGGCTGCTGATGGTATCGCTGGATGCTTGCGGGGGGGCGAACTGGTGATCTTGGAGTCAACCTCCCCACCGGGAACCACTCAGCATGTAGCCGATCGGATCATGCGTGCGCGTAGTGATCTGAGCCTGGACGGATCCGACGGCCGTCCCATCGTGGATTTCGCGCACTGCCCGGAGCGCGTCCTTCCGGGGCGTGTGATGGTGGAGCTGGTCACCAACGATCGGGTTGTCGGTGGGCTGAATGGCAATGCTGGGGCACGGGCGAAGCGCGTCTATGAGATCTTTTGCCAGGGCGAATTGCCGCTCACTGATGCGACCACAGCGGAGATGGTCAAGTTGGCAGAGAATTCTTTCCGCGATGCGAACATTGCCTTCGCCAATGAATTGGCTGCGATCTCAGAGCATGTGGGGGTGGATGTTTGGGAGCTAATTGGCCTGGCCAACCTGCACCCGCGGGTGGATATCTTAGAGCCGGGTCCAGGGGTGGGTGGTCACTGTATCGCTGTTGATCCCTGGTTCCTGATCGAGGCCGCTCCGGCGCAAGCGCGGATGATTCGAACGGCACGCGAGGTCAATGATGGTCGCCCGCGGCAAGTCGTGGATCGCGTCTTGAAAGAGGCGGCCTCGTTCGATTCGCCTCGGATTGCTGCCCTGGGCCTCGCTTTCAAGCCCGATATCGATGATCTGCGGGAGTCACCTGCGCGGCAAATTGTTGGCGATCTCTGTCGACAGCTGCCAAAAGCCCAGGTTCTCGTGGTGGAGCCCCATATCTCCCAGTTGCCGCCGGAGTTGGGATCTTTGCCCAATGCGCAGCTTTGTGACTTGGATTCCGCTGTCTCTCAGGCCGATATCGTGGTGTTGCTCGTCAGTCATCAGGCTTTTAAGCATGCGGATTCGCTCGTTGCTCATCCTGAACAGCCGGTAGTGATTGATACTCGTGGAGTATGGCGCAATCAGGATTCAGCCCCCCGGGAGGCGAGTGCGGAACCGTCCAGTGTTCACGGATAGGGTTCAACGGCATCCGGGCCGCTCAGCTCTTGGCTGCAGGTCGGTGTGTTCTGTCTAGACCGGCCGCTGGGGCAGTGCCCGTCCATTGGTGTTCCTCGGACAGGGGATCCGGGAGTGCTAGGCAGGCTTGTTGTAGAGTTGTGGTTTGAGTTTGCTTCGGTGAGTCGGTTTCCCTGAGGAAAGGGTTAGGTGTATGGGTCCCAGGATCAGAGGCGTGCAGAAGCGGCGTGCGCGCGACGTCATGATTGGTTCGGGTGCCATCGGTGCGGCCGTCGTCATGGTGTTGGGCGCGATTGCGCTGCGAGCAGTTTCTGAATCGACGACCATGGGTGCCGTGGTGGCAGCTGCCGTCAGTCAGGCGAAGCCTGGGGGCTCCGATCCGATGCTGACCGAGGACGATCTGGAAGTCACTCCGGAGGCCGGCGGCCGAGCGACACCTACCCTCTCTGCTCCCGAGGCGCCGCAGTCGACCAGGTCCACCCGCTATGCAGCTGACCCGGGATCTCGAACGGGGGCCGGTGCCGGGACCACGACGCAGCGCCGCACCGCATCCAAACCGCAGGTGACGGCCACAGCCACCACGGCACCGACGGTCCTCCCCACGACACTTCAGCCGTCTCCGGCGCAGACCGAGAGGCGGATGCCACCATCCACGCAACCACCGTCGACCTGGCCACAGCCTTCGGTGACCACAACACCATCGTCATCGCCGCGGTACACACCGCCGCCGCCATCGACGCCGTCCTCCACGCCGCCGCCTACACCACCGCCGTCGGCCACCACTGAGCCGTCGACATCCCCCACTGGGCAAGGCACATCTGCGAGTGCGACTATGTCAGCTGCCACCACCTCCACGAGCGCCACCACGTCGTCGAGTGACACTAGGTCGTCGAGAGACGCCAACTCGTCCAGTGACACACCATCGGCCACTGCAGCCGTTGTTACCACGGCCGCAATGTCGTCCACGACGAGCGTGGCGGCCACGAGCACGCCGTCCGCGGAAGGGTCGTCCACGTGGTGGCTACCGTGGGACCTCACAGGCGACAGCGCGCCCTAGCCACCGGGAGTCGCTAGAAGTTACCTGATCGGATGACCCATTACTGTCTAGGTCAGCTGCACTGTCTAGGTCAGCTGCGCGAATCATAGCTTTGTAGATCGAGTCGGTGTAGTGGAACGGGGCCACACCCCACTTGTGGGTATCGCTGGCTTCAGGCTTTTCTAGGTCCTGACCCACGATCTCAACTCCCTGCTCACGGGCGGCCTCCAGGTAGCGCGGATAGAGTTGATTCGCCAGGGCCGCAGAGGTCCCGAAGCTCGAAGGCGTGGCTGCACCGCTATCAGTGTGGCTGGCCCAGGGGACAGCTAAAAGAATCAGTCTCGCCGACGAGTGATGGGTAGCGAGCGCGGATTGGAAGCCGGTGAGTGCCTCCGACCATCGGGAAAAGTGGTCATTAGTGCCGAACCGGACCAGCTTCGCGTGCGCCTGGACGAAAGCCTCACCTTGGGCGGCGATCATGTCCACGGTACGGGTGACGCAGGTTCCGTCCGGGAAGCAGTAGATGCCCAACCGTTCGTCCGTGAGGTCCCATAGGATGAGGTCTACGTTGCCAGCGGTGCGTTCTAGATCGGTCGGTAGTGAGGAGTCGAAATCAGCCTGAGCCAAGCGTTGCTGGAAAGGCGACTTCATCGCCACTGGGTGGGTTATGGTGACCGGTGGCGTGAAGGATGAAATGAGAGATTGGCGTGCCTGATAGAGCGTGAGTGAGAACGCATCCTTGGGCAAGAACTCAAAGGTGTCGCGTGCGACACAGCTACCCGTGATCAGGGTCCGTAGCAGGTGTTCTGGTTTCGCTGTCACGGACTCAGGCTATCGTCTAGCTTGGAAGGTGACCTGGAGGTCGGTTCCACTGAAGTAGGCGTCCCGCAATACCGTCCGGGCCTTGTCTGGTTCCCCCTTGGCTATATTCCAGGCGTACCACCTATAGGTCCGGGCAACCTCGGGCGCGGGGCCGTTGAGGATCACATGGCCATTGTGGAGCCAGAGCGCTCGGGTGCACGTTTCCTCAATGGTCTGGGCAGCATGCGAGACCAGGAAGACGCAGCCAGCCTCGGCCCGGAGTTCGGCCATGCGTTCTTGTGAGCGTTCCTTGAAGGCAGCATCCCCCGTCGACAGGGCCTCATCGATAAGCAGGATCTCTGGTCGGGCGGCTGCGGCAATTGCGAACCGAAGCCGGGCGCCCATGCCCGAGGAGTAGGTATTCATCGGCCGGTTGATCGCGGAGCCGATGCCGGACAGTTCCATGATGTCGGGGAGGGCTTGGGCCGCTTGGTCGGGTTTCATTCCCATGGCCAAGCAACCGAGTTTTACATTTTCCCGCCCGGACAGGCCACCCACCAAGGCGGCGCTCACTCCCAACAAGATTGGATTGGACCGGGCCGCCACGGTTCCTCGTTGGGGTGCCTCGAGTCCGGCGATGACCCGCAGGAGCGTGCTCTTGCCGGATCCGTTGAGCCCCACCAGCCCCACGGCCTCATGGCGCTCCGCTATCAGTGAAACCCCTTTGAGCG
>JBKEBU010000085.1:0-2820 GCA_047973325.1 Propioniciclava sp.
CGAACGACATGTCGTAGTCAGCGGCGAGTGCCGAGACGGATTGCTCGCGCTCGATCGTTCGCCGCAAGATGTCACGACGGGTCGCCGCCGCGAGCGCCTGGAACAACCGGTCGGCCTCATCATCGGTCAGCTCTGGACTGGGATTTCGTACAACCATTTGGTTGTATGTTACGACGGCGGGCGCGGCGGGTCAAGAGGGTCTGCAGTAAGGAGGCGCTCCTTGGCGCGGTTGCTAGCACCGGGTCACCGAGCTGCACGAGGAAATCACTGTCAGCGCTACTCGCGCCGCCGACGCGCCGGAGAGGCTCATCGCTGCCGGAGTCGCCTACGTCGAGTACGCGACGGCGCACCCTCATCTGGTCCGACTGATGTTGAGCACCGAACTCCGCGACCGCCAGATCGCCGTCGGTTCCGCCACCCTCGCCGCGTTGGCCTCGCTCGTCGAGCCGCTCGAACTGCGGGTACCCACCGACACCGCGGTGCGTGTGACCTGGGTGCTCGCCCACGCTCTCGCCTTGCTCCGCATTGGTGGCATGCTCACCTTGACCCAGGCAGACTCCGAACTCCGGCTCCGCTCCGGGCTTTCCAGCCTGCTCACCGGCGTCATCGACACTGGTCGAGCAGCACTTCCAGTCCGTGTGCTGAGCCGGTACATATCCGCGGCAGTATCATGCGAGTCGTGATCATTTGGCGTGGGTGGGGAGTGCTGTCGATCCTGTTGTTGGCCGTCGGTTTTGGGCTGAGCGCGGGCATTGCGAGCGCCGCCGGCGTCGATCCTGAGTGGCTTCCGTGGATTTCTGGCATCGGCGGACTAGCGGCAATCGTCGGGAATTGGTTCCTCGGCACGTGGCTCAACGTGACTCGTCCCGACCAGAAGGCGCAGAGCTATCGGCAGGAACGCGGGGCCTTCCTGCAGCAAGCCGTGGACAACGGGCAGTTCCACCTGGGCCCGGGACATTCCGCGCCTACCTCCCAACAGGAGGCACAACAGCAAGCCGACTGGCTCCTGCAGCAGGAAACCGCGAAGTTGATGGGGTTGCGCAACATGCACACCCTCTTTTTCGTCCCGATGCAGTACATCTCATTTCTTGCTGTCGTGCCCGTCATAGCCATTGTCGGTGTCTCGCTCTTCGGCTAGCTATTTGGTGCTCCCGGTGGTGTCCCGCCAGAGTGGACAGTGACCGTCTGGGCGCTGCTCGTGGTCATCGTGCAGCACCGGCGGTGTCAGCGTGGCTGCCCTGTGAGCCTGCGCGCCTATGCCAGGGCCCTTTGAACGCGACCAGACCGTAAACCCTCGAACTCGGGGGGTTGGTGGGGGTGAGTGGACTAATGATGGGTTGGCGGATTTGTTGGCAGTGCCGATCTCCGCTGCGGCTGAGCCTGTGACGCCTGGAGGTTCGTCTGCTGCTGGCCGGTTGTGGCGCAACGCACCAGAGTTCGGCAAAGGCGGTTTCGTTGTGGATGCGGCCGGTGTTGTCGCCAGCGGTGACTAGGGACTGGCCGGCGTTGGTGAGCCCCCGGGTCAACGTGGTTCCGAAGGAACCGGTGCTCTCGACTCCGATCACGGTGATCGTTCCGTGGCTCCGCATCCAGGTCAAGAGCTCGATGTAGCCCGAGTCGTTGGCCGGGAACTCGTGGTGATCCAGGAGTCGACCGTGTTCGTTGATAGCTGCGGCGTAGCGTGTGTGCTTACGGGTGCCGACGCCGCCGATGACAGCGACAGGTTCTGTTGTCATGCTGGATTCGCTGCTCCGTGAGGGCTGTTCTGACGGGTGGGGCGAACCGGCCGGACGGGCGACAGGTCTGTGGCGGGGCTTTTAGTCCAAGCTCCTATCAGGTCAGATCCGTCTGGCCGGTGCGCTCCGCGGTGCTACGCCGAACCTGGCCGACAAATCGAACGCAGGACACCGTGGTCGTACCTTGGCCGAGGTCAGACCAAGCCGGTGGCAGCACCATCATCAGAATCACAGATCTTGCCTTGGGTCTGCGGGTGTCCAGGAGAGCCGTTCTTCTGCGTGACGCCGAGGATAGGCAGGAGGTATTCGAACGCGTTGCGGCCGCCGCCGAAGCGGGCCGTATAGACGCGGCCCTGATCGGTCAGAGTCGAGGCGGGAACCCCACGGGTCTGGGTCGTGGCCAGGAAGGTCGTGACGACGTCGTCTCCGACTGCAGCGAACTTTGATTCTCCAAGGATCGTAAGGAACTGCTGCGATCCCTTTTCGCTGTGGTGAAGTCATTCGCGGCATGGAAGGTGCCGATGGTTTTCCTCTCCTATCTGATCTTCGTGGTTGCTGTGGTCGGCTGGCCTATTCGCTAGGAGCCTGGTCTAGTGAACAATTGAAAGATTCTTATCATTGGTTTCTTTGTTGGTTTGCCGACGCATTTGACTGTTACTTGATGTCGTCGAGGGCATGGGGCGAGATAGCGGTTCGATTGTTGCTTCATACGCCCTGAATCGTGCCCACCGGTTGCGGGTAGTTTTGCTTTGCACAACACCGCTTTCAGATTGCTCAAGAGTTCGTGCACAATCCCTCCTTGTGCTAACCCGACTGACTATCCGACCCGATCAACCGACAGCTCCAAGAAGATTCGGTTCACGATTTCTTGCAGCAGTGGTGGTAGTCATCACAATCGCGGCCGCGCTAGTTGGCGCACCCAGTCTTACCTCAACGGCCGAAGCAGAGGTGAGCCCCCCAGGAACCCAGGGGTTTGGTCCCTGGAATACCTGGTACGTCTACGCAGAGGCGGGCGAAACCGTCAGCGTTTTCCTCGACTTGTCGACCGCACCATTGCGGGCAGCGACCGTCACGACGGCCCCTG
>JBKEBU010000178.1:0-2251 GCA_047973325.1 Propioniciclava sp.
CCCACTCCCCAGGAACCACATTTGAAGCTCTGCAGCGCGAGACAACCGATGTCGAAGCCGCCTACCTAGTGGTGGAGTCCGGACTCCTGGATAGCTCGGATGATCCGCCCTGGAACGCCGATCGGATCGTGGTCTAAGCATGCGAACCGGCGTAGCAGGACCATCATCGATCAGAGCCAGCGACGTCACCTACGGCTATCGGAAAGGGGAGACTGTCCTCCGAGCCTTCACCCAGAGCATCACGGCAGGCGCCGTGACCGCGCTCACGGGGCCATCAGGTTCTGGCAAGAGCACACTCCTCTACCTGCTTGCGGGTCTCCTGACACCGTTATCGGGGCATGTGTTGTCGCGAGGGCGAGCCCCTCAATGCACTGACCGACAACGAGCGCTCCCGAGTGCGCGCTCGATCATTCGGTTTCGTATTCCAGCATGCGGCTCTCGACCCCCACCGCAGTGTCATGGATACTGTGCTGGAGCCTAGCCTCTACGTCGACATACGCCGCTCGGATCTGGTTGAACGCGCACAGGCCCTGTTGAGTACGATGGGTGTCAGCGTCACGGCGGGGTCCCGGCCAGCAGAGATCTCGGGCGGGCAGGCGCAGCGCGTCGGAGTTGCCCGTGCGCTGATCCTCCAACCCAAGGTTATCTTCGCTGACGAGCCTACCGGGAACCTTGATCGCGGCTCGGCAGATGTTGTGCTCCAGGCACTGGAGACTGCGGCTGAGCAAGGATGCACTGTTCTCATCGCCACCCATGACGAACGGATCGTGGCTCGATCCACACACCAGATTGCCCTCAGGTGACAGTCCTCACAGTGATTCGGGAGGCAGCCGCAACTGCCCAAGCAGTCCGCAGCTACTCCTTGTTCTTCACCCTGGTCACCTTTCTTAACTGTTCTTGTTGTCACCCTCCTGGCGGGCCAAGCTGAGTCACAGCAGTCAGAGGTCATGGACACCTTCAATCGACCCGAGCACCGTACCGCCAGCCTCCATGATGACCAGGAACTGGGCTTAATCTCACCGGAAACAGTCGGCTGGGCTACCGCCATCACCGATATCGAACATGTCTGGGCAACAGGGGCCGCCTTTGAGGTTTTCAATCCAGCTTTCCCGGCCCGCGGCCGAGTGTCCGCTCGGGCAGTGTTCGGGGACATGTCTACCCTACCCATCACGTTAGTATCCGGCCGTTTGCCGGAAGCGGCGAACGAAGCCTTGTTGCCAGTCACATTGGCCGACGGGCTGGGAATCGACGGTAGCGGTGGGTCAGTATCGACACCCGATAAGGTGCATTGGGTAATTGTTGGCTCCTATGTTCCACTGCACGCCAAGGCGCCCTCCACAGTTCTGGTACCGAGCAGATCAGACACCGTAGCGCGGTCGCTCAGTTTCACCACAACCCGGCTGGCCCAGCTCGATGGGGTCACGGGCGCACTGTTAGCGATCACCGAGACCTCCCGAACGGGCCAACTGAGCGTAGAGAGATCCTCGGAAGTAGGTCCGCTGGACCAAGCCATCACCGGAACCGTTCGCCAGTACGGTGCGATGATCGTGGTCACCACTCTCGCTACATCAATGCTGGTGTTGGCCCTGGTGTCGGCTCTGATGGTTCACACCCGACGCCAAGAGTTTGGGCGGCGTCGTGCGCTGGGCGCGACCCGTGGCACCATTATCGCCCTCGTCATGGTTCAGGGCGTGTTGGTGGTACTGATTGGCGCAACACTGGGGCTGTTTATTGGCTGCTTCGTTGTCTGGATTCAATTCGGCGGTGTACTTCGGCTTCATTTCCTAGGCTCAATCCTCACAACGGCCGTCTGCGGGTCAGCCTTGGCACAAATCCCATCTGCGGTGATCGCCAGCGTACGCGACCCAGTTCGGGTGCTTCGCACGCCCTAGTAGCCTGTCGCAGCTGATCTTCTGTATTCGCGACCCCAGGTGAGCCCTGGGCTGCGCCGCGATGCCGAGTCATGAGCTGCCCCTCGGCAGATCCCGGTACCGTTCGGCGAACTCAGCAGACCCGGCCATCTATAAACCACAGAGATACCAACACGCCGTCACCAGAGCTGCCCCGCCGGCGCAGTAGCCTGCCCTGGAGTCGGGAACGCAAACATCGTTCGTCGTGGGTTGGAACGATGAACATAGGGTGGAGGTGGCGGGAATTGAACCCGCGTCCTCGAAAGGCGAACCAGGTCTTCTCCGGGCGCAGCTGGTGATGTCGTGTTTCTCGGCCCCCGCACTCACGCCAGCATGTTGCG
>JBKEBU010000067.1:0-1693 GCA_047973325.1 Propioniciclava sp.
GAGGCGATCCGCAGCAGCCGGGATTCGTACAGCTGAGAGGAGCGGGTGGTCCACCCGAACTGGTCGTACTTGTAGCGCCAGATCAGTCCGCCCAGGAGGACCGCCACGGTGACATAGGGCAGCACGCCCCAGAGAGCGACGTCCATCTCAACTCCTCTGCAGTTCGGGGATCCCGAGGAAAGACGGCTCCAGGCCGACGCTCTCGGTGGGCATGGCGGCCCGCGCCATGGCCTGAATCTCGTTGCGGTCCGCCGGGCGCTGGCCGGGAATGGTGCGGCAGATAGCCTCGACAACCCCGGCATGCGGTAGGTCATCGTCCGCGCAGCCGTAGTTCAGCAGCTCGACACTAGGACGATAGCGGGTGAGCAATTCGAGACCGCGCTCGGTGTCGGCGACGGCGAACTCGCACACCATCGGGAGATAGTCGACGAGCTCACCATCGGGGGCAACCACCAGGCCGGAATCGCGGTAGAGCTGTTTGATCCCAGCCAGCACCTCGCCGCGTCGCCGGGTGTCACCGTCGGTCCAATAGGTCAGGTGCAAGGCATGGCGACGGGAGAGGTCGAACTCCTGCACATGAAAAGACTGGGCCTCCATGAGCGCTGTGGTGCGCAGATGGGAGAGCGTCGGGGCGACCAACTCGGCTGCCCAGGTATCAGCTAGGGCCTCTTCTATAAGGTCCAGCCGGCCCAGCAGCTCTGGATCCGGGTAGGTGAGCAACTGGGCAGCAGCTGCCCACACCAGTGCCGAGGTGCGGCCCTCGGCAGATGCCGAGTCGGGGCTCATGCGTGCCCGGTTTCGGACCGGGCCTGCTCGGCAGTCTCGGATTCGCGGCGCAGCTTGGCAGCGTTGAAGATCTCCAACGCCACCGGCTGCGGACGACCTGAGGCCTCACCCAGCGGGCCGGACTCGAACATGCCCGGACCGTCCTCGAAGTCGAGGGAGCAGCCCATCTCTTCGAGGTTGTGGGCCTGTTCGGTGTGCGCCGCAGGGATCACGTATCGCTCGTTGTACTTGGCGATAGCCAGCAATCGGTACATCTTCTCGACCTGCTCGCCGGTCATGCCGACCGCCGAAGCCAGCCCTTCGTCCCGGCCGATATCGAGGGTCACCCCGCGCATATACGCGCGCATGGCGGCCAGCCGCTGCAGCACCCGCACCACCCGGTCGGTGTCCCCGGCGGTGAACAGTTCGGCCAGGTACTCCACCGGGATCCGGAGTTCATCAATGGCGCCGAATAGGTTGTTGGCTTGTTCGCCGTCATGCCCCTGCTCCTTGAGCAGATCGACCACGGGCGACAGCGGCGGGATGTACCAGACCATCGGCATGGTGCGGTACTCCGGATGCAGCGGCAGGGCTACCTCATAGTCCTTGATCAGGCTGTAGATGGGTGAGCGCTGGGCCGCGTCCAGCCAATCCTCCTGAATGCCCTGCCGGAGTGCTTCGGCAGCGATCTCGGGGTCGTGGGGATCGAGGATCACATCCAACTGAGCCTGATAGAGCTCCTGCTCATCCTCGACCGAGGCGGCCGCCGTCACCGCGTCGGCGTCGTAGAGGATGATGCCTATGTATCGCAGCCGCCCGACGCAGGTTTCGGAGCACACCGTCGGCATCCCGACCTCGAGCCGGGGGTAGCAGAAGGTGCACTTCTCGGCCTTGCCGCTGCGGTGGTTGAAGTAGATCTTCTTGTACG
>JBKEBU010000073.1:0-17155 GCA_047973325.1 Propioniciclava sp.
ACATGCGGATTCGCCACGTCATCCCAGAGAAATCCGACCAGATCGCTTGGCGCAAAGCTCGTGGGTCAGCCGGCGGACGCCCACCCGGATTCGACCCCACGGTCTACCAGCAGCGCAACACTATCGAGCGCAGCTTCAACCGGCTCAAACAGTGGCGAGGCCTCGCCACTAGATACGACAAGTACGCCACGACCTACCTCGGCGGCGTCCTCCTCGCCAGCCTCATCACCTACCACCACACCCATTTACCAGACACGGCGCGCTTGCGCCTAGATGATCGACAACGTGTTGTCGATGTGGCCTCTGCGGCGGCGCGTGTGATGCTGATGCCGAGTGATCACTGCCCGTCAACAGATCTCGCTACCGTTTGGTGAACTCAGCAGACCCCGCCATCGACGAACCACAGCGATACCAACGTCTGCTGACCAGAACTGCCCGTCAGGGCCACCGCTCTCGGGCGGAGCGCCGGGAGCGGCGTAGCGACCTTGGTCGCTAGGCTGTAGGAGCGATGACTGAGCAGCTACCGGACCTCTTTACCTTTGCCAACCCTCCGGCAGCGGTACCACGGCGGAGCGTTGATGCCCCGAGTGGTCATCGTGGTCGCGTGGACCCAGAAACGCTGCTGGAGGGGCTCAATTCACCCCAGCGCGAGGCGGTGATCCATGAGGGGACGCCAGTCTTGGTGGTGGCGGGAGCTGGTTCTGGAAAGACGAGGGTCCTCACCCGCCGGATCGCCTGGCTGATCGGGAAACGGCGGGCTCATCCGGGTTCGATTCTGGCGATCACCTTCACCAATAAGGCTGCTGCAGAGATGCGCCATCGGGTGGAGGATCTCGTCGGCAATCGGGCCCGGCTGATGTGGGTGTCCACATTCCACTCGGCCTGCGTTCGGATCCTGCGGCAGGAGATCGGGCGATTCGGGGTGAGTCGTACCTTCTCTATCTACGATGATACAGACGCCAAGCGCCTGATGTCCTTGGTGTGCAAAGACCTGGACTTGGATCCCAAGCGGTATCCGGTGCGCTCGATCATGCATGCGGTGTCGAACTGGAAGAACGACCTGGTGGATCAGGAGGCAGCGTCGGCTGGCGCGCAGACCCAGGCCGAGGAGGTGCAGGCAACCGTCTACGCCGAATACCAGCGGCGGCTCCTGGCTGCGAGCGCCTTGGATTTCGATGACCTGATCATGACTACGGTCCATCTGCTACAGGCGTTCCCGGAGGTCCGCGAGACCTACCGACGACGGTTCCGGCACGTGCTGGTGGACGAGTACCAGGACACCAACCATGCCCAGTACGCCTTGGTGCGAGAGCTGTGCGCCGCCACGCCCGACGGAGCGGAGGGGATGTCTGATGCTCCGGAACTGCTGGTGGTCGGCGACTCTGACCAATCCATCTACGCTTTCCGCGGCGCCACCATCCGGAACATCCTCGATTTCGAAGCTGATTTTCCGGGTGCCCGGACCATCCTGCTGGAGCAGAACTATCGCTCTACCCAAACCATCTTGACCGCCGCGAATGCTGTGATCGAGCGTAACCCGCACCGGCCGGCCAAGAGCCTGTGGTCCGATGCCGGCGACGGCGAGCGGATCGTCGGCTACGTCGCCGATACCGAACACGATGAGGCCCAGTTCATAGCATCCGAAATCGATAGCCTGGCCGATGCGGGGGTCGCTCATAGCGATGTGGCTGTCTTCTATCGCACCAACGCGCAGTCGCGGGCTTTTGAGGAGGTTTTCATCCGGGTGGGGGTGCCCTACAAAGTCGTGGGTGGGGTGCGCTTCTACGAGCGCCGGGAGATCCGTGACGCCATCGCCTACCTGCGAGCCATCGCAAACCGGGATGACGACGTGAGCGTCCGGCGGATAGTCAACGTTCCGAAACGCGGGATTGGGGATCGGGCCCAGGGGTTGGTGGATGCTTGTGCCGCTGCGGAACGGATCTCCTTTGGGGCGGCCCTCGACAGGCTGAGTGAGGTCGACGGTTTGGCACCGCGGTCAGCCAAGCAGCTTGGCCAGTTCGCAGCGATGATGGCCCACCACCGAGAGCTGGTGGCTGAGGGTGTCAGCGCCGATAGAATCCTGGCTAGCATCCTGGATGAGTCTGGCTACCTGAAGGAACTCTCCGGGTCCACTGATCCGCAGGACCAGACGCGCCTGGAGAATCTGATCGAACTCGTCAGTGTGGCCGGTGAGTTCGTGGCGGCGGCACACACAATTGACGTCACCCCGGGGACATCTGGGCTACTCGATCAGGATCAGGATGTGCATTCTGATGATGCTGACGGCGGTGAACTGGCGGCTGGCTCTCCGGAGCCGGACGACTCCCTGCCGGCGTTCTTGGAGCGGATAGCCTTGGTGGCTGACTCCGATCAGCTTCCCGATGCCGATGGCGGCGGGGTGGTCACGCTGATGACGCTTCATACCGCCAAGGGCCTGGAGTTTCCGGTGGTTTTCCTCAGCGGATTTGAGGACGGCATCTTTCCTCATCTGCGGGCTCTATCAGATCCGGCCGAGCTGGAGGAGGAACGCCGCTTGGCCTATGTTGGGATTACCCGGGCTCGGGAGCGTCTCTATCTCACCCGGGCGGGCGTCCGCGTGCAATGGGGGCAGCCGCAATACAACCCCCCCAGCCGGTTCATCGCCGAGATCCCGGGCCGGCTGCTCGACTGGCGTCGGCTGGGCGAATCTGTGAACTCATGGTCGAGCGAGTCGCGGCGGCGAAGCGAGCAATCGTGGCGCACCACGGTGGGCTTTGCCGCGAAACCGTCTGCCGCCAAGCCGCCGGTCACAGTGACCTCGGGGGACCGGGTGTTGCATACCACCTTTGGTATGGGAACTGTCACCGAGACCGTAGGTGCCGGCGACAATCTCAGGGCGGTGGTTGACTTCGGCTCGGCCGGCGTGAAGAAGCTCTCCGTGAAACACGCACCCATGGAGAAGCTCTGAGCGCGCGCCGTACTGCTGCGCCGAGCGGCCTGGGTGCCGACAAACCTGTGAGCGTTGGTGCTTGGTGGCGTTGTTTCAGGTCGCTGAGTGGCAGTCGGTCAGGTCCCGATGGCGAGGGTGCTCGCGGCGGCTTGCTATTGAGTGGCAGCATAAGCCGCCACAAAGCATCACCACCCACAGAAAACTGGAGCGGTTCAGGCGTTCAGGTAGGGCGCCGGGTCGCTGTTGGTGCCGTTAATGTAGATGGAGAAATGCAGGTGCGGCGCGGTGGACAGCCCGGTGTTGCCAACCGTTCCGATCAACTGGCCCTTCTTGACCTTCTGGCCAGGCTTCACCGCCAGGCTGTTCATGTGCAAGTAGGACGACTCGAGGTTGTCACCGTTGTACTTGCCGTGATCAATGCGGACGTTGTTTCCGGAACCCCCGTTGTAGCCCATGGCAGCCCTGGTGACGGTCCCGTCTTGAACTGCATAGATAGGAGCACCGGTCTTGCCGCCGATATCGGAGCCACCATGCATCCGGGTGTAGCCCAGAATCGGATGCTTCCGCATCCCCCACGGAGAGCCGATGCCGCCCTCAGTCGGCCAGTAGAACTCGGTTGATTCGATCCGCTCGACTTCTTCGTCGATCTGGGACTGAGTGGACTTCAGTTCCGCCGAGCGCGCCTCTGCGGCTGCTGTGGTCTGGGTCTCGGTGACCTGGTGGTCCTGCCGGGCCAGGCCGTCAGCCCGGGCTTCGGCGGCGATCGCCACGGCGGTTTCCGACAATGTCGGCCGAGCAGTATTGCGATCAGTTGAGGTGCCGCGAGCCGTGAAGGCAGCGGTGGTGCCGACCTCGACCGTGGCGGTGGCCACCAAGGGTTCGGAGACGGGAGCTGCGCTCACCGCCAGACCTGGGGCGACGAAGGCGAGGGTGCCGACAGTGCCGGCTGAGCCTAGGGCAATGCCCATACGAAGAGCTCGTCCGGACCGCACCGTACGGCGTGCGTACGCCGTAGGAGTGGGGCGAGTATCAGCGGTCTCGAGCGCTCGTCTCGGTGTTCGGGAGCGAGTTGCCACGCCGATCCTTCCTCATGACTGACCTGGGGGCTGGGAAACCAACGCGAGCAACCTTAGCATTTCTTGGGCGATTCTCAGAATCTCCTTGAAACTTCCCCTACTCCACCCCCAGGGAGACCCCTAGCTAGGGGGTGGCCCATGCGGCGGGACTGCATTGTGAGTCTCCCCAGCCACACCAGTAGGCTCCACCCGAGGGCCGTTGCACGGACGCGACGACCGCCCATGACGAGGGACGGAGATATGGATCTATTTGAGTATCAGGCGCGTGACCTCTTTGAGCAACACGGCGTCCCGGTTCTACCGGGACTTATCGCCACGACGCCTGAGGAGGCGCGGCAGGCGGCTGAGCGTCTCGCTGCTGATCTGGTGGTGGTGAAGGCTCAAGTAAAGGTCGGTGGCCGAGGCAAGGCGGGTGGAGTCAAGCTGGCCCGCACCCCGGAGGAGGCTGAGGAGCATGCTCGTGCGATTCTCGGCATGGATATCAAGGGTCATACGGTCCACACCGTGCTGATCGCTGCCGGCGCCGACATCGCCGAAGAGTTCTACTTCTCGCTCCTGCTGGATCGGGCTGAGCGTTCCTATCTGGCGATGTTCAGCCTGGAGGGGGGTGTGGAGATCGAAACCCTGGCAGCGGAGCGGCCCGAGGCACTCATCCGCCTGCCAGTCGATCCGCAGGCAGGTCTCACCGACGCGGTTGCTGCCCAGATTGTGGAGAGTGCTGGTGTTCCCGAATCGTTCCGTGACGAGCTGGCCGCCGCTCTGGTGCGCCTGGGAGAGGTGTACCGGAAGGCGGATGCCACGCTCGTGGAAGTCAACCCGCTGGTGCGGACCACCGAGGGCCGGATCATCGCACTCGATGGCAAGGTGACCCTTGACGACAATGCGGGGTTCCGGCATCCAGAGTGGGATTCGCTGGTAGACAAGTCGGCTATAGATCCGCTGGAGCAGCGCGCTCGGGAGAAGGGGCTCAACTACGTCAAGCTGGACGGCCAAGTGGGAATAATTGGCAATGGTGCCGGCCTGGTGATGAGCACCTTGGATGTGGCGGCCTACGCCGGGGAGAACCTGCCGGGCAAGCCGGTGCCGGCCAACTTCCTCGACATCGGTGGCGGCGCCTCGTCCCAGGTTATGGCCGATGGGCTCGAGATAATCTTGTCTGATCCCAAGGTGGAATCCGTGTTCGTCAATGTCTTCGGAGGCATCACCGCCTGCTCGGAGGTGGCCAAGGGAATCCAGGGAGCGCTGGAACAGCTGGGCAACCGGGCAAGCCGGCCGATAGTGGTGCGGCTGGACGGTAACGCGGTGGAGATCGGCCGGGAGATCCTGGCCGAATATGCCCACCCACTGGTGACTGTGGTGGACACGATGGACGAGGCGGCCCGCAAGGCTGCGGAACTGGCCAGCGCGGCCATGGAAGGGAAGTGACATGGCGATCTGGCTTGACCACCGCAGCAAGGTGATCGTGCAAGGGATGACCGGATCCGAAGGCCGAAAACATACCCAAAGAATGCTCCAGTTCGGGACCCGGATAGTGGCCGGGGTCACCCCTGGCAAGGGTGGGCAGTCGGTCACGTTCGAAGAGGACCCGATCCCTGTCTTCAATACCGTCGCTGAGGCCAAGCACAGCACAGAGGCCACCGTCTCCGTGGTCTTCGTGCCGCCCAAGTTCGCCAAGGCAGCCGTCTTCGACGCTATCCAGGCCGGGGTCGAGCTCATCGTGGTGATTACCGAGGGCATCCCGGTGGCCGATACCGCCGAGTTCTTCGCGGCGGCCACCGCAGCCGGTGTGCGGATCATCGGTCCCAACTGCCCCGGCATCATCAGCCCGGGGCAGTCGAATGTAGGGATCATTCCCCCCAACATCGCTGGTAGCGGTCGGATCGGGTTGGTGTCGAAGTCGGGCACGCTCACCTATCAGATGATGTTCGAGCTCGGGGACATCGGCTTCTCGACCTGCGTCGGTATTGGCGGTGACCCCGTCATCGGCACCACCCACATCGATTGCCTCAAGGCGTTCAACGAAGACCCCGATACCGACGTGATAGTGATGATCGGTGAGATCGGCGGTGACGCCGAGGAACGGGCTGCGGCCTATATCAAGGAGCAGGTAACCAAGCCGGTCGTGGGCTACGTGGCCGGGTTCACCGCACCCGAAGGCAAGACAATGGGGCATGCGGGCGCAATAGTGTCTGGATCGTCAGGCACCGCAGCGGCCAAGAAGGAAGCCCTCGAGCAGGCTGGGGTGAAGGTGGGCAAGACCCCGAGCGAGACTGCCGCGCTGGTGCGCGCCGTCGTGGGTCGATAGTCAGCAATGGCACTGAATGCCGCGTATCCGCCCGGGGTGCGCGGCATTCGGCGTGGCTAGCAGTCAGGCCTGGGCGGCGCGTTGTGCCGCCCGCTCGCTCACTGCTACCCAGGCGTCATCGCTGAAGTCCACCCCATCGGTCGGGTTGGCCATCAGGTAGACCAGTCTGCTGCCGGACCGGACCACGCTGACCCGGAAGTCAACTGTGGTTTCATCGGCGTCTGTCTGCTGGGTGACGCGCCAAGTGATCCCGGTGTCGGCGAATTTGGCGATCTGCTTGACAGCGGCCGTGGGCACTCGGTCGGCGCACGCCTTCAGGTTCTTGGACAGGGTTTCGGCGGCTGCGGCGGCATCGTCCTCGTTGGCGAAGGTGTAGACGACTTCATCCACACCGAAACCGGAGGGAATGCTGGCGTCCTCGGCCAGCAGGTAGGTGCGCTGGGTGGCGGACTCCTGCTTGTCGAGGGCGGCCAGATCGACGGCCTCGCAACGGCTGCCCAGACTCTTGATTTGGCTCGGTTCCGTGGCCCGCCACGCTCCCGATCCTGGGTTCAGGCGGGGAAGGTCTACCGCCGCCAGCCAGCCGACTGGGGCCACCCCGGGCGGCGGAACGTTCTCTACCGCAAGTTCTGTCGGGCAGGTGCCCCCGTCGGCGCACTGCCGGGCGGAGACCTTCTCCAGCGTGCCGGCGACCGGCTCCAGAGCAATGGGTTCAGCGGGCTGGGTGACGTCCAGGATGTTGACGCGGGTACCCGTTCGGCTCAGGAGAAAGGTGTGGTATTCATTCTCGCTGTCCTGCAGGACCAGCCGGAAGCCGATGGCTTGGTCCGACACCCCACCCACGTTGGCAGCGCCCTGCAAGAGCGCTGTCTGCTTCTGGCAGCTGGCCAGCTGGTTGACCTGCTCCTGGTAGGCAGTTGTGGCGGCCTCCGCGTCGGCGTACAAGTCCACCTGATGAAGCAACCCGCCGGCGGGTTCGGATTCCGGAGAGAAGGTCCTGATCAGGCTTGATTGAGGTGCGAGCGTGTTGTCTGCGCTGGGTAGAAGGCACTTGGCCTGGGGCGTTTCGGCCTGGACCGCGGTGTCGGTGCTCGTGATCGCCCAGGTGGTCTCTTCGCGCAGCCCAGCGAGATCTGCTGGCTGAAGCAGGTACTCCACTATCGGATCGACCGTGGGATCGACCGTGGATGCCCCGGGAGGTGGTTGCCGCTGGCTGTACCAAACCCCGAATCCGATGCCCGTCCCGGCGACCACGACGAGCAAAACCAGGGCGACTATGCGCCAGCGCCGGCGCAGGGTAGAGGTCTGGGAAGGCGGGGTCACGCCCGCGGTTGGCTTGGCTTCGTCAGCGTCGGCCTCGGTGCCGATGGCCGCACTCTCGGATGCTGACTCGGCGGCCAAGCCTGGGTCTGAGGTGTCCAGTTCGGGGGCGTCCTTGGCCGGGGAACGCTTGCTCGGTTGCTTCAACTCGGCCAGGGCGGTGGCCAGGGTTGCGGCTAGCCGGTCTTCGGAGGAGAAGCGCCGGCCGCCGCCCGCGGGGCCGCTCTCGGCTGCGGATGGGGTGGCATCATCCTCTCGCGGGGGTAGCGCGCGCCGGGGTGTCGACTCACCTGGTTCGCTCAACGGTCCTCCCCGCTCATGACTAAGTGCTCGGTCGACTTTACCAACCCGGGCGTGTCTGAGCGCCACCGGCGGGGAACCTCCCTGACGATGGGAGCACTATGCCGAACGCACCTACGCGCCGATCGCGCGTTCAGTTGAGTGTTTCCTCACCGACTGAGATCCCGGATGAGGCGGCGCGTATCTCCCGCCTGCCGTGGATCATAACTGCTGCGGGATGGTCCGCCGGCGCGGCGATCTTGGGGCTGTGCGTGGTGGCGCTCCCGGTGGTGGCGGCATGGCTCACCGAGCTCCGGCTCGCCGCACCCGAGGTCCTCAACGTCACGGTGAGTCTGTGGGCTGCCGCCCATGGGGTGGATGTGGTTGTCGGCCAGATTGCGCTGGGCGTCACCCCGCTCGGCGTCACGCTCGCGCTCGGAGCGGCGTGCGGGGCGGCGGCCCATCACGTCGCGGTGCAGGTGCGCAAGACCGAGCGACGGGCGCAACGCTCACCCGGGCGATGGTGGATAGCCGTCGTCGCCAGCTGCGCTGCCAGCTATGTGGGGGCGTGCCTGGCGCTGTTCATGATTTTCCTGCCTCAGGGGGATGCGGGCGCCCTGGTCGCTGGCGCAACGGTGGTGGGGACCACGGGCGCCATGGCGGGTGCCGGCTGGGGGTTCGGCCTGGATGTACTGCGCGGACAGCCACGGTGGGTGCGGAGGCTGCCGGGTGCGGTTGCCGTTGGCGTGGGAGTACTTGTCGGGGGTGCTGCCGTGGCACTGGTTATCAGTGCGTTGGCGCATTGGGAGCAGGTGGCTGGATTGCACGCAGCCCTGGAGCCCGACCCGACAGGTTCTGTGCTGCTGGTGCTGGCCCAACTGGCCTACCTGCCGAACCTGATCGTGTGGGCTGGTTCGTGGGCGCTCGGCGCGGGCATCAGCCTTGGTGCGGGGACGGTGGTATCACCCGGGGTTACCACGGTCGGTTTCTTGCCGACGGTGCCGATCTTCGGGCTTCTGCCGCAGAATGGTGAGGCCTGGTCATGGGTATGGGTGCTCCTGGGAACCGGCGCGGGGGTGGCGGTGTCGCTCCGGCTGACCCGGGGGAGTACGGCTTCCTCGACGGGCTGGACCTGGCGGGCCGGTCTGGCAGGCGTTCTGGTGGGGCTGGTCTGGTCCCTCTTCGCCTTGTTCTCTGGGGGTGACCTCGGGGTGGACCGGCTGGTGGGTCTGGGCCCACGCTTCCCCGACGTCGTGTGGTTGTCCACCGCGGGGATCGGCTTGGCAGCAGCGGCCACCGCGCTGACCACGTCGAGCCTGGTCCAGCGACGGGAGCGGCCTTCCGTCCAGGTCCGGGAAGCCCTGGCCAACCACGCTGATGCAGCGGCTCCTGCTTCGGTTTCCACGATGTGCGAGCCGGAGGATGCAGGTTCCGACCGATAGTCTGCTCTCATGACGCTGCGTCTGGTGGTTCTGGTCTCCGGTGCCGGAACGCTGTTGCAGGCGCTGCTGGACGCAGTCCCGCCAGCAACGGCGCCCTGGGATGTGGTCGCGGTGGGGGCCGATAGATCCGGGATTGAGGGGCTTGCACGCGCCCAGCGTGGGAATTTGCCCACCTTCGTGACCCGGGTGCGCGATTTCCCGGACCGGCACGCGTGGGATGCCGCCCTCACGGAGGCTGTGGCCGAATATCGCCCCGATCTGGTGGTGAGTGCGGGGTTCATGAAGCTCGTCGGCCAGACTTTCCTGGATGCATTCGGCGGTCGGTTTCTCAACACCCATCCGGCCCTGCTGCCCAGCTTTCCCGGCGCCCATGGGGTGCGTGATGCGCTGGACTATGGCGTCAAAGTGACTGGATGCACGATCTTCGAGGTGGACTCCGGCATCGACACCGGCCGGATAATCGACCAAGTTCCCGTCCGGGTTGAGGCGGGCGATGACGAGGAAACCCTGCACGAGCGCATCAAGATAGTCGAGCGGACCTTGCTGCTCGACACCGTTACTGCCTATGCGGCAGCCCGTTGAGGAAGGAACCACCATCCATGGATGTTCGTCTGCCGATTCGCCGCGCGCTGGTCTCGGTCTACGACAAGGCCGGGCTGATCGAGATCGGCCACCAGCTGACCGACGCCGGGGTCGAGATCGTCTCGACCGGATCGACAGCCACCCGGCTCCAGGAAGCGGGAATCCTGGTCACTGGGGTCGAGGAGGTGACCGGGTTCCCCGAGTGCCTCGATGGCCGGGTGAAGACGCTGCACCCGCGGATTCACGCTGGCATCCTGGCGGATCGCCGCCTGGAGACTCATCGCCAGCAGCTGGCCAGCCTGGAGGTGGCCCCCTTCGATCTGGTCATCAGCAATCTATATCCGTTCACTGAGACGGTGGCCTCTGGTGCGGATTTCGACGCGTGTGTGGAGCAGATCGACATCGGGGGGCCGGCCATGGTCCGGGCAGCCGCCAAGAATCACCCCAGTGTGGCCATCATCACCAGCCCAGCCCAGTATCCCGAGCTGACGGCGGCGCTGGCGGTGGGCGGCTTCACCGGGGAGCAGCGACAACTGCTGGCTGCGGAGGCATTTCGGCACACGGCCGCCTATGACATCGCCGTTGCCTCCTGGATGGGTGGCCACATCGGCAGCGCCGAGGGGTTTCCGGCGTGGATCGGTGGCAGCTGGGAAAAGGCAGGCGATCTGCGCTATGGCGAGAATAGTCACCAGGCCGCAGCGCTGTACCGATACCCGGCTGGTCCGGCTGGGATCGCGCAGGCAACGCAGCTGCATGGCAAGGAGATGAGCTACAACAACTACACCGATGGTGATGCCGCCTACCGGGCGGCGTACGATTTCGCGGAGCCGTGTGTCGCCATCATTAAACATGCAAACCCCTGCGGCATCGCGGTGGGCGCGGACATAGCGGCGGCCCACGCCGCCGCACATGCCTGCGATCCGGTCAGCGCCTTCGGCGGGGTGATCGCCGCGAACCGTATGGTGACCGTCGCCATGGCCGAGCAGGTGGCCGAGGTCTTCACCGAGGTCATCCTCGCTCCCGGCTACGAAGACGAGGCTCTGGAAGTCTTGACCCGGAAGAAGAACATCCGAATTCTGCAGGTGCCGGCCTATGTTCACCGGGAGCGGCAACTGCACCCCATCTCCGGTGGTGCGCTACTCCAGGCACCGGACCGGATCGATGCCCCTGGCGACGATCCGGCCACCTGGGAACTGGCTGCGGGGGAGCCCGTAGCTGCGGCGATGCTGGCGGATCTGTCCTTCGCCTGGCGCGCCTGCCGGGCGGTTAAGAGCAACGCGATCCTCCTAGCGGCTGGTGGCGCTTCGGTCGGGGTGGGCATGGGGCAGGTCAACCGGGTCGACTCGTGCAAGCTGGCCGTGGAGCGGGCCGGGGAGCGGGCCGCAGGCAGCGTCGCGGCCTCGGATGCGTTCTTCCCCTTCGGGGACGGTCCGCGGATCCTGATCGAGGCTGGGGTCACCGCGATGGTGGAGCCTGGGGGATCGGTGCGCGATGATGAGACGATTGCAGCCTGCCGTGAGGCCGGGGTGGCGCTGTACTTCACCGGCACCCGGCACTTCTTCCACTAGGCCTGCGGTAAGGGGACACTGATGAGCGCAACCGCACTGGATGGCACCGCCACCGCAGCGACCCTGAAGGCAGAGCTGGCCACCCGCGTCGCCGCCCTGGCCGATCGTGGCGTGGTGCCCGGGCTCGGCACCGTGTTGGTGGGTGCCGACCCGGCCAGTCAGAACTACGTCCGGATGAAGCACCGTGACTGCGAGCAGGTGGGGATCGCCTCGATCCAGGTCGAACTACCCGAGGATGCGACCGAGGCGCAGGTGCGGGACACTCTTGCCCACCTGAATGCCGACCCGGCCTGCACCGGGTACATCGTGCAGCTCCCGCTGCCCCGGCACCTGGACGAGAATGCGGTGCTGGAGTGCATCGACCCCGACAAGGACGCCGACGGGCTGCACCCGGTCAATCTGGGCCGCCTGGTCCTCAGCGAACCGGCGACGCTGCCCTGCACGCCGCGGGGGATCGTCGAGCTGTTGGGGCGATATCAGGTCGAGCTCAACGGCGCTGAGGTCGTGGTGGTGGGCCGCGGGATAACCGTTGGCCGACCCCTGGGCCTGATACTGACCCGGCGGAGTGAGAATGCCACCGTCACGCTGTGCCACACCGGCACCCGGGATCTCGGTAGCCACCTTCGGCGAGCCGACATCGTGGTGGCGGCTGCGGGGGTTCCGCACATGGTCACGGCCAGCGATATCAAACCGGGTGCCGTCTGCGTGGATGTCGGCGTGAGCCGGGTGGATGGAATAACCACTGGCGATCTGGCTCCGGACGTCTGGGAGCAAGCGTCGTTTGTCACGCCGAACCCGGGCGGGGTGGGACCGATGACCCGAGCCATGTTGCTCTCCAATGTGGTGGACCGGGCCGAGGCGCTGGCCGTTCGACGGTCGTGACCGAACCTCATCCGGCCGGACCCGAGAGCCGGCTCAAGCCCTGGTATCGCCTGCTGCGCTTGCAGTGGCCACTGGCCCTGGTTCTGACCGGGGTCGGGGCCGGACTGCTGTGGGCCGGAATCGGGCACTGGAAACGCGGGTCCTTTCTGATTGGGGTCTCGTTTCTGCTGGCCACCGGATTGCGAGCCGCGCTGCCCGATGCCACGGCGGGGCTGCTGCGCGTGCGGAACCGGGTGGTTGACACCGTCTGTCTAGCAGGCCTCGGCGTGGGCATCGTCATCCTGTCGCTGGTGGTCCCGCCAGCCCCCTAGCCGCAGTCGGTGCACGCCCGCCTGAACGCTGCTCTCGTCGCTGCACGGCTGTGCACGGCCGCTGCCCATCCTTTCGGTCGGGGGTGCGGTGCGGTTGGATGGGGCGTATGAAGAAGCTGATCAACGATGCCACTGATGTCGTCGCCGAGGCCCTGCTGGGCATTGAGGCTGCCTATGCAGATCGCCTCCGGGTCGATCACGCCAACAAGGTTATTCTCCGCAAGGATGCACCCCGTCCCGGCAAGGTTGGACTCGTGTCGGGCGGTGGATCGGGGCATGAGCCACTCCATGGTGGGTTCGTGGGTGCCGGGATGCTGGATGCGGCCTGCGCGGGTGAAGTGTTCACCTCGCCGGTGCCCGATCAGATGATGGCTGCTACCACCGCAGTTGATGGTGGGGCCGGGGTGCTGCATATAGTCAAGAACTACACCGGTGACGTTATGAACTTCGAGATGGCCGCCGAGATGGCCGCCGCCGACTCCGGAATCCAGGTGGAAGCCGTCGTCACCGACGATGATGTGGCCGTTCAGGACTCGCTCTACACCGCTGGCCGCCGCGGGGTAGGGATTACGGTGCTGCTGGAGAAGATTGCCGGGGCAGCCGCAGAGGAGGGCCGTGACCTGGCTGCGGTGGCCGATATCGCCCGGCGGGTCAATGCCTCTGGGCGTTCCATGGGGATGGCGCTCACGTCCTGCACGGTCCCGGCTGCCGGAAAGCCTACCTTCGAGTTGGCCGAGAACGAGATGGAGGTGGGCATCGGTATCCACGGCGAGCCCGGTAGGGAACGCCGCCCCCTGGCCTCCGCCCGCGAGGTAGCCGCGATGCTGGTCGAGCCGATCCTCGCCGACTATGACTTCACCGGGGCTCCGGCGATCGTGATGATGAACGGGATGGGTGGTACCCCGCTACTGGAGCTCTATGTCATGTACCAGGAGGTGGCCACGCTGTTGGATAAGGCCGGCGTGCCGGTAGCCCGTACCTTGGTGGGGAACTACATCACCAGCCTGGAGATGGCTGGCTGCTCGGTCACCCTGCTCAAGGCCGACGATGATCTGCTCAAGCTGTGGGATGCCCCGGTAAATACTGTCGGTCTACGCTGGGGAGTATGAGCGTGGACACAGGGTCGGTAGGGGCCTGGATGGCGGATTTTGCCGAGACTATTCATGCGCACGCAGACCTGCTCACCGACCTGGATCGGCAGATCGGTGATGCCGACCACGGCAGCAATATGGATCGCGGAATGCAGGCGGTCGCGGCGCTGATCCCGGGAGATTTTGTCGACCCCGGCGCTTACCTGAAAAAGGCCGGCATGACGCTGGTGAGCACCGTCGGTGGGGCATCCGGGCCACTCTACGGCACCCTGCTGCTCCGGATGGGGGGTGCTTGGCCCGCGGGCGACGTCGGCGCCGGGGAGTTCGGTGTGGTGCTGCAGGCCGGGTATGACGGCATCCTCGCCCGGGGTAAAGCCAGCGAGGGGGACAAGACTCTGGTGGATGCGTTCGCCCCGGCCTTGCGGGCCTATGGGGATACCGCCGGAGAGGGACTAGGCCCGGCCCTACACGCGGCTGCCCAGGCCGCAGCGGCGGGCCGGGATGCCACGATTCCGCTGGTGGCGCGCAAGGGGCGGGCATCGTACCTGGGCGAACGCAGCGCTGGCCACCAGGATCCCGGTGCCACCAGCCTGACCCTGTGGTTCGAAGCGGCCGCACGAACCCTCGCCTGAGCGGGGAACCCCGATGATTGGGATCGTGGTGGTCTCGCATAGCCATGCGGTGGCTGGCGCGGCGATCGGCCTGGCGGCGGAGATGGTCCCCCCAGACCAGCGCCCGACGGTGCTGCCGGCAGCTGGTCTGGACGAGCACACTTTTGGCACCGATGCTGCTGCGATTTCGGAGGCGATCACCCAGGCTGATGCTGGCGACGGGGTGTTGGTCTTGCTTGACCTGGGGAGTGCGGTGCTCTCGGCGGAGATGGCTGTGGAGTTCCTCGATCCGGACCTGGCCGCACGGGTCCGGCTCAGCGCGGCACCACTGGTTGAGGGTCTCGTGGCTGCCGTGGTGACTGCGGCCACCGGTGCGGACCTGGAGGCCTGTGCTCATGAGGCCGAAAGTGGACTGATAGCCAAGGCCGCGCATATGGGGGCGGATGGGTCGGGGATTGAGCCGACCCGGCCTGGGGCAGCACCGTCGACGCCAGTGCTGTCTGAACGAGCGCCATCCGGACTGGCCCCGGCGGAGTCCGGACCCGATGCTGGCACCGACCGGCAGGTACTCGCCGTCACCGTAGATCTGCCGCACGGTTTGCACGCCCGTCCTGGGGCCGCAGTGGTGTCCGCCCTGGCCGACATCTCAGCTCGGGTGCTGGCCCGCAATGCCACGGCTGGAAGTGAGCCCATCGATGCCCGGAGCGTCACCGGGCTGGGCGGTCTGGATCTGCGTCGGGGTGACCTGATTGAGTTCGTCGCCGAGGGTGCGGATGCTCCCCAGGCGATCGCAGCCCTAGCCGCGTTGGTTGCCGACGGCTTTGGTGAGGTTCCCGCGGGTGAGCCGGCCCCGCTGAGAGGCTCTGGGGTGCCGGTGGAGGTGCGTGGGCCGGCCGCACTCCTGCCCGAGCCAGACCTGTCTGCCTATCGCCCCGGTGCCGACGAGCAGGCCCGGTTGGCGGATGCACGTGCGGCGGTACACAGCCATCTGGAGTTGCTCGCCGATGGTGCAGCCCCGGAGTTGGTGGGGGCCTGGGTGGCGCTGCTGGCCGATCGGGCGTTTCTGCCGATTGCTGAGCGTGCTCTTGAATCCGGCGCGTCGGCTACCGATGCCGTCCAGGTGGCGGTTTCCGCCGCCGGTGAGCGGTTTGCGCGGCTCCCTGATCCGTACCTGCAGGCCCGGGGTGAGGACATCCGCGGGCTCGGGCGATTGCTGCTCACCGCCCTGGTGGGGGCCGATCTGCGGCCCAGCTGGCCGCAGTCGCCCTTTGTGGCGGTGGCCGCAGAACTTGATCTGGCGATGTGCCTCTCCCTCGATCCGGAGGTGTGCGCCGGGGTGGTGACGTGGGCTGGTTCCGCCCTGGGTCACGGCGCCATCCTGGCTCGGCAGCTGCGCATCCCCTATCAGGAGGCCGCTCTCTGGGCGCGGGAGGTGCGTGCCGACGCTAGGGTCAGCTTCACCGTCAGCATGCCGTAAGCACTATCGGCAGGTCTGGCGGTGATTGTCTCAGCGCACGGCCATCGCCCTTGCCCGGCAATTGTTCCATCCCTAGGGTGAAAAACCGTGCTTGATATGTCTGCGGGACTCCGCGTCCAAGGCGAAGCGGCCCAATCGAAGGCAGCGAACGCCACCCGTCCGCTGCAATACCTGGTTTCGTCGATGTTCGCGGGGGCCTTCATCGGCATCGCGGTCGTCCTCATGGTTTCCACCGCGGGGCCGATGGCCGCGGTGGATCACCCGGCCACCAAGCTGGTGGCTGGCGCGGTTTTCGGGGTAGCGCTCACGCTGGTGGTCTACGTTGGGGGGGAGCTGTCCACCTCCGGAATGATGGTGCTGGTCCAAGGGGCGCTGACCCGCAAGATCGGCTGGCTGCCAGCGAGTGGCACGCTGGCCTTCGCCTTCATCGGGAATCTTCTCGGAGCGGCGGTGTTTGCGCTCCTGGTGGTGTGGTCGGGCGTGCTTATCAGCAATCCCGGGGCCGGGCAGATGGTTGCCGACATGCTGGATGCGAAGGCCCATGAGTCAGCGCTGCAGCTCTTCTCCAGGGCCATCCTGTGCAACACCCTGGTCTGTCTAGGAATCTGGGCCTGTGGCCGACTGGAGTCGGAGACCGCCAAGGCGATCATCTTGTTCTGGGTGCTGCTCGCCTTCATTTCCTCCGGGTTCGAGCATGTGGTGGCCAACATGACCACGTTCTCGCTGGGCCTGATCGCCGGTATGCCGGAAACCGACTGGTACCAGTTCGCCCGCAACATGCTGATAGTCGGCGGCGGAAATCTGGTAGGGGGCGGATTCGTGGTCGGGTTGGGGCTGGCCGTGGCTTCGGGCTGGCGCCGCTCGGATCGGAATCGCTGACCAGGACCCGGGAGGTCACCCTCGATCCTGGACTGAGGGGACCTGGCTAGGCGCTGATTAATGCTGCTCTGTGCGAGGACGTGCCGGGCGGGATGAACCGCGACCCCGCATGTGGTGGGTGTACTGGATGTCCATCGCCGGATGTGGGGGACGTGGTTCGCCCGATCCGGTGGGCCACAGCCAGGGCATGATTGATCAGCGCATCCCTAACCGTACCCGTCTCGGGGTACTCCCTGGGCATGCGCCAGAAACTCGCGCTGGCCCAGGCCTTCATGGAGGATCAGCAGGTCCTCATTCTCGACGAGCCGTTCAACGCCTTGGACCGGGAGAGCAGCCGCATCACACACGCGCTCTTGTCAGAGTTCCACACGCAGGGGCGAACGATCGTGTTCACCTCGCACGC
>JBKEBU010000074.1:0-23807 GCA_047973325.1 Propioniciclava sp.
ACATGCGGATTCGCCACGTCATCCCAGAGAAATCCGACCAGATCGCTTGGCGCAAAGCTCGTGGGTCAGCCGGCGGACGCCCACCCGGATTCGACCCCACGGTCTACCAGCAGCGCAACACCATCGAGCGCAGCTTCAACCGGCTCAAACAGTGGCGAGGCATCACCACCAGACACGACAAGTACACCACGACCCACCTCGGCGGCGTCCTCCTCGCCAGCCTCATCACCTACCACCACACCCATTTACCAGACACGGCCTAGTAGCCTGTCGCAGCTAGTCGTAGAAGGGCTGGATATTGGCGCCCAGCCGGTTCAGCCGGTTGGCTAGGTCTTCATAGCCGCGGTTGATGACGTAAACATTGCGCAAATCACTCACACCCCGGGCGGCCAAGCTCGCCAGCAGCAGGCAGACGGCGGGCCGCAGCGCGGGCGGGCAACTCAGTTCCTGGCTCCGCCAACCCGTCGGTCCCTGGACCAGGAGCCGGTGGGGGTCGAGCAGTTGGGTCTTGGCCCCCAACTTGTTCAGCTCATGTAGGTGAATCGCCCGATTCTCGTACACCCAATCGTGGATCAGGGTGCTGCCTTCGGCCACCGCAGCGATCACCGCAAAGAAGGGCAGATTGTCGATGTTCAACCCGGGGAACGGCATCGGATGGATCTTGTCCTGTGCCGAGCGCAGCGTGCTGGGCTTCACGGTGACGTCTACCAGCCGGGTCCGGCCATTCAGCGCGTGGTACTCGCCACTGAGCTCGTACTGGAGCCCCATATCGGCCAGAATTGAGAGCTCGATCTCCAAGAACTCGATCGGGGAGCGACGGATAGTGAGTTCGGATTCGGTGACAATGGCGGCGGTGATCAGGCTCATCGCTTCGATCGGATCTTCCGAGGGTGCCACCCGGACGTCTGCCTCAATCCGCTCCACGCCGTGCACGGTCAGCGTGGTCGAACCGATGCCATCGATCTTCACCCCGAGCGACTCCAGGAAGAAACATAGGTCCTGCACCATGTAGTTGGGGGACGCATTCCGGATGATCGTCTCACCCGGATGCAGGGCAGCTGCCATCAGCACGTTCTCGGTGACCGTATCGCCGCGCTCGGTCAAAGTTATGTGCCGCACGCCGACATCTGTGTCCCGGACCTGCGCCCGATACCAGCCCTCGGTTGCTTTGACGCTCAGACCGAAGTGATGCAGGGCTTGCAGGTGAGGGGTGACAGTTCGGGTGCCCAGGTTGCATCCACCAGCGTAGGGGAGTTCAAACTCAGGCAGCATATGTAGCAGCGGCCCCAGAAACATGATGATGCTCCGGGTCCGTTTCCCAGCGTCGACGTCCATGTGCGCCAAGTCCAGAGTTTCCGGGCGCACAAGTTCCAGTTCGCTGCGATCAGCCGACCAGGTCACCGTGACCCCGATGCTCTCCAGCACCTCGAGAATCCGGTTCACCTCTTCTATCTGGGCGATATCGGCCAGGACGGTCCGGCCGTGGTTCAGCAGCGAGGCACACAGCAGGGCCACCGCGGCGTTCTTTGAGGAGCGCACATCGATACTGCCGCTCAGCTGAGTCGGTCCGGTGACCCGCAAGTGCATGGCGCGACCCGCCGGCACCATAGAAGGGTCTTCGATAACGTTCGCGACCCGCTCCAGGGTCGGCACGTCAAGCGCCACCTCACCCCGCTCGACGCGGGCGAGCTCGTCAGCGCTGACCTCAAGGGCCTCGGCCACCTGTTCCGTCGACAGGCCGCGTTGAGCCCGGGCGCTACGTACCAGCCGTCCGATGTTGGCAGAGGAGTTGGATGTCACGGAGGGCCATCCTAGTAGACAAGTCCCGCTCAACCGAGTTCCGAACGGTGCGCCGCACCACAGATCTGGGTGTTCTAGAGTGAGCCCCATGAGCTCTCATTTTGACGTCGTTGTCCTCGGTGCTGGGCCTGGCGGCTATGTGGCCGCGATCCGGGCGGCCCAGTTGGGCCAGAAAGTCGCCATCGTCGAGAAGGAGTACTGGGGCGGCGTCTGTTTGAACGTCGGCTGCATACCGACCAAGTCGTTGCTCCGCAATGCAGAGCTCGCTCACATAGTCACCAAAGAGGCCGACGCCTTCGGCATCTCCGGCGATATCACCGTCGACTATGGGAAGGCCTTCACCCGGAGCCGGGCGGTATCCGATCGTATGGTCAACGGCATTCACTACTTGATGAAGAAGAACAAGATCGCCGAGATCCACGGGTGGGGCACCTTCACTGACGCCAAGACCCTCCAGGTCACCCTCAATGAGGGCGGCACCGAGACGGTCACCTTCGACAACTGCATAGTCTCGGTCGGGGCCACCACAAAGCTGCTCCGTGGCACCTCGCAGAGCGCCAATGTGATCACCTACAAGGAGCAGATCCTCACCGAGTCGCTGCCGAAGTCGATAATCATCGGCGGGTCTGGCGCGATCGGGACCGAGTTCGCCTACGTCCTCAACAGCTACGGGGTTGAGGTCACCATCGTGGAGTACCTAGACCGGATGGTCCCGAACGAGGACCCCGAGGTTTCCAAAGAGCTCACCAAGGCCTACAAGAAGCTCGGGATCACTGTATTGACCTCGACGGCCGTCACCACCGTCGAGGACACCGGGTCCGGCGTGCGGGTCACTGTGGAGCCCGCCCAGGGCGGCGAGGCTCGGGTACTCGAAGCGGACAAGATGCTGCAGGCAATGGGCTTCGCTGCCCGCGTGGAGGGCTACGGCCTGGAGAACACCGGTGTCGCCGTCTCCGACCGAGGCATCATCGAAATAGACGACTTCATGCGCACCAATGTGGCCGGCCTCTATGCCATCGGCGACTGCACCGGCAAGCTCATGCTGGCTCACACGGCCGAGGCTCAAGGTGTGGTTGCCGCCGAGACCATTGCCGGAGCCGAAACCATGCCGCTCAACTACGACATGATCCCGCGGGCCACCTACTGCCAGCCACAAATCGCCTCCTTCGGCTACACCGAACAGCAAGCCAAGGATCTCGGCTTCACCGTCAAGGTCGGCAAGTTTCCGTTCTCGGCCAACGGTAAGGCCTGGGGGCTGGGCGACGCTGTTGGCTTCGTCAAGGTGGTCGCCGATGCCGAACACAACGAGATTCTCGGCGCCCACATGATCGGACCCGATGTCACCGAGCTGCTGCCCGAGCTGGTGCTAGCGCAGCAGTGGGACCTCACCGCTGATGAGGTGGGACGCAGCATTCACGCCCATCCCACCTTGTCCGAAGCTCTCAAGGAAGCTGTCGAGGGCATCGCGGGCCACATGATCAACCTCTGACACCGCCGGGTGGCTCGCTCGTCGCTTGCCGCCGGCGCCACCAGCTACTTAGTCGACGCCCTCACGGACATTGGCGTACCGGCCGTTGGTGGTGAGCCACCAGATCACCAGCCGCTCGCGTTGGGCTTCCAGCCAACGCGGGTCGATCTGGCTGACGAGGTTCTGGGTTTCTCCAGGATCAGTCTCCAGGTGGAACACCCGGTCCTGCCGATCCCCAAAGAAATGCATGTACTTGTAGCCATCCACCACCGAGGCCAGGCATTCGCCGTCCTCAAGACAGGTCATGTTCACTGGGCTGCCATCGGGAGCCTGCAGCAGGGACTGCTCTGTCATAGCAGAGTTCTCCACCTCGTAGCCAAGCAACTCCACGATGGTCGGCGTGACGGTGGCTTGGGTGATCGGTTCGGTATAAACACCCGGCTCAACCATGCCGGGCGCGTGGACCATCAGCGGAACCCGGGAACCCTCCTCGTACATGATGTCGTCGTGGCCGAAGGCGCCATGCTCCCAGAAGCCCTCACCGTGATCACCAACGATGACGAACACCGTGTTGTCATAAAGGCCCATCTTTTTGAAGTTGTCGATCACCTTCCCGACAAACCGGTCCTGATAGTTGACGCCGTTGAGATACAGATTGGGGTAGTACTGATCTGAATACCTCGTCTGCGGGATATCGGGCAAGGTGTAGTCGTGGTGAGCGGCTACGGTGAGATAGGTGAGCAGGAAGGGCTGATCTTGGGGGAGTGCAGCCACCCAATCCATGCTGGGCTGGAGCATGATGTCGTCCTCCCACCCAAAGTAGTTGGCTCGGCTGAAACCGGCTTGGGGGAGTTCATCGACCGGCCCAAAGTGCTGATAGCCGACGTTGGTCGCGAGCTGTCGGCGCCGCTCATAATTTTCGGTGGCGGACTGGAAAAACCCGGTGGCATATCCCTCTTCGCTCAGCAGCCTGGGGAGGCACTTGGCGACCACACCGTTGGTCTCGCCCTCGGAGTTCTCATTGTCGAAGGGTGGCTCCATGCCGCATTGAGTGGCCACCAGCGACTTCGACGTGTGCGGCAGGATCGAATAGGCCTGTTCGGCCACCAGGCTCGATGCCCGCAGCCCATCGAGCACCGGCGTCACGGGAACCTCGGACTCCGGCAGCGTTTCGGTGGCCCGCTGCGATTCCAGCGTTATTACCACCACGTTCGGCCGCCGGGTGTTCTCGGTGGACACCAGCCGGGTCGACTCTGGATCCGGGATCGAACCGTCGATCACAGTGGTGGGGCGCAGCGCGGCCAGCCGTTCCACCGGTGTCAGCAGAATATTGGTAAGCGGCGCGCGCGCGAATTGGGCCGATGCGGTGGCTGGGCTCCAGGCCGACAGCACGGCACAGCCCACCACCATCACCGGGAGCGCGATCCGCCAGTGAGCCGCCACCTGGACCTGACCATGCTCGGGCCAATGCCGAATCTGGTCGGCCACGTAGGTTATCAACGGACTCAGCAACGGCGGGAGAATCAGCACTACAGCCAGGCCGATCCCGAGACGGACGGTTGCCTCCAGGCTGAACTCAGTAGCCACCGCCGCGCCGATCTCTTCGGGCGAGACGATTGCCTGAACTATCCGCGACAGACTCAGCGACGATCCTGTCTTCATCACCAACTCGTGATTGAAGAAGACCACCAGCATCACCAGCAAAGACGCACTATAGGCGCCGGTGAAGACGCTTCGGCGAACCCATTCCCGCGCAGACACCAGGTACGACCCAACCCACAACACCACCCAGCCGACGGCGAACGCCACATCCGCCGCCGCCTGGATCCCGGGCCAAATATCCGGCGGGAACTCGTACTGGGCCCGGATCCGAATCACTTTGAGCGTGACCGAGTAGATCCCCAGACCGACGGTCAGCACGGCCAACTGGGCCACCCTTGAATGCGGGTGCGCCGCCCAGCGCTTCGAGGCCTGTGGAGGTGACATGGATGCCAAGCGTACCGGCCTTAGGCGCAGTCACCGAGTCGACGACTATTGGCCCGCGCACCCTGGCTTGTCCGATAATGCACATTATGTCAGATCGAGGGGCCCCGATCGCTGGCATTGCGGCTGTGCGCGCTGCACGTTCGGCCCGCTTTCCCCCACCTGCGTGGCTGCGTGCTCACTTTGTCTCAGCCGACTACCGTGGGACTTCGAGAAGGGGGCTTCATGAACCAATCGTCAAACGGACACCATTCCGATCCGGAAAGCGAACGTACCGTGGTCGTCACCGGCGACGCCGAGGCCACCGTCACCCTGCCGACCGACACCGCGGCCACCGCATTCATCCCCGGATTCGGCGATCCGGAGGCAACCCAGGTCATACCAACAGCGGCCCCGCCGCCTGCCGCTGCCGCCCTCCCCCACGCGCAGTACGACGCCCATCGCACTCAGGTCATGCCAACGGGTACGGCCGCACCGCCCAGTGGGTGGGCTCCGCCTGATCCGTACCTGCCCGGAACTCCAGATCCTTATCCGGCCCCCGTCGCCGATCCATCGCCGACGACAACCGAAGCCGAGGCACTGCGCGCCTCCGATACCTGGGCCTGGCAAATGTCCCGCACCCAGAATCGCGCCTCCACCGATATTGGACTCCTGCTGCTACGCCTGTGCTCGTTGCCGCTGATCCTGCACGGAATTCGGGGCTTTCTGAATTTCAGCGAGTACGTGGCTCAGGTCCGGGCTCATCCGCTTGGGGCGCCCGCCCCCGAGGTCCTCGGTATCGCGATGTTGATCGCCCAAGTGCTGCTTCCGGTGTTGATCGCCTTGGGCTTCGGCACCCGGATCGCCGCCCTGATTCAGGCCTTGGTCATGGGTGGCATGTATGCGTTGTGGGTGCTCGCAGGCAATCAGATAGTCGATCCGGATACCGGCGCACTGGCAGCCGAAATCTCGTTGGTGTACGCAGCCTTTGCCCTGCCGCTCGTCTTCACCGGGCCCGGCCGCTTCTCCCTCGACCACGGCCTGACCGCGGAACGCCGCGACCGGGTGGTGCAGCGACGCGTGGAGAAGCGGCAGCGCACCGGGAATGCCTGAGCCCTAGCGAGCGTTATCCAGACGACGACAGATTTTTCAATCGAGGAGGTATCGGCCCCGTGCTTGATCCCACCACCCTGTTTACCTGGGCGCCACACGTCGACCAGCGTGCCGTTCACACCGACACCCTGGTGATGACTCTGGGAAGTTATGCCGACGCCGGGCACACCCAACGTCAACTCGACTCGCAACTGTTACACCATCTGCCCAACCGGCTCCTGGGCACCTTCGACATCGACCAGCTCATCGACTACACCGATAACCGGCCCGAGATTACCTTCGACAAGAACCATTTCACTGATTACACGCCCCCAGAAATCGCGCTTCATCAGGTGACCGACACCAACGGGCAGGATTTCCTGCTGCTGCAAGGGCCAGAGCCAGCCTTGCAATGGGAACGGATGGCGGCTGCCGTCGCACATCTGATCGAGCAACTGGATGTTTCCCAGACGGTGCTGGTCCAAACCATGCCCTCCCCGGCCCCCCACACCCGTCCCGTCGTGGTCAGCCGATATGCCAGCGACCCAGCCCTGGTGGATGACTCCCCCGTTCTGGGCACCTTCAGCCTGCGGGCATCCTTCAGCGGTCTGCTCACCTTCCGTCTCGGCGAGACCGGACACCCGGTGCACGGCCTGCTCGCGCATGTCCCCCACTACCTGACCGAAACCGACTTTCCGCCTGCTGCCACCGCGATGATCTCCGCTATTCAGGACAGCACGAGTCTACGGCTGCCCTTCGACGGGCTAGAGCCAGCCTCAGCACAGGTACGTCGGGCTATCGACGCACAGGTGGAGTCCAATGCCGAACTCACGCAGTTGATCAGCACGATGGAGGAGCAGTACGACAATTTCACCGAAGCCAACGGCCTCGTACCACCCACCGAGCAACAACTACCCAACGCCGACGAGATCGGAGCCCGGTTCGAGGACTTCTTGGCCAACCTCAACGAACCCGAGGACCATGCCGAAGAGGAGTAATCCCTAACTCTACTCGAAGGCCGCCGGGTCACCAGCACCGGTGCGCTCGACCACCGGCAGGGCACCGGACAAATCGATCACCGTGGTCGGGAGCAATCCGGCATCCCCGGAATCGAGAACCGCATCTATCTGGTAACCCAACTCATCATTGATCATCCAACCGTCAGCCAATGGGTCCTCCGCGCCGGGAAGAATGAGAGTACTCGACATCAGCGGCTCCCCGAGTTGATCGAGTAAGGCCAGTGCCGTCACATGGTCTGGAATCCGCACCCCCACGGTGCGCTTCTTCTCTTGGAGCATGACCTTGGGAAGCTCTCGGGTTCCCTTGAGGATAAAAGTATAGGCGCCCGGCGTATGCGCCTTGACCGCGCGGAACACGTCATTGCCCATCTCGACATACTGGCCCAACTGAGCGATTTGGCTGCATACCAGCGTGAAGTGGTGTCTGCGGTCCAGGTCGCGAATCCGGCGGATCCGATCCAGTCCGTCCCGGTTGGCCAAAGTGCAGCCCAGCGCAAACCCGGAGTCAGTGGGATAGGCGATGAGCCCGCCATCGGCCAGAATGGTGGCGACGGCAGCCAAGGAGCGGGGCTGCGGATTGTCCGGATGTACGTCGTAGTAGCGCGCCATGGAGGCAGCCTAGTAGCTTGTTCGCAGCTGAGATGTGCGGTGCCGAGCGGTGTCAGGTGGGTTCTGTCAGCGGGGTGGAAATCGCCGAAGCAACCCCCAGCTCAATCACACGGGTGCGCTGCATTCCACAGCAGCACCTCGGCCCCCTGCTCGTAGGCCTTACCCTGGGGAAAGCAGACCAGCTCAAACTGCATCCCCCACGGTGCCCGGAAGTAGACCCACCGATTCCCCGTGGAACCACCTCCGGAAGACAGGATCTGCCCCATCACCTCGACCCCGTGTTCCCGCAGATAGGCGACCGCAGCGTCAATGTCATCCACATAGATGCCGAGATGATGCCCGCCAATGTCGCTGTTACGGGGCACCTCCGGTGCTTGGCCAGAGGCCTCGTACTCGAACACCTCGTAGTTGGACCCATCGCCCATCCTGTAGAAGTTGTACCGCCGGATCGCCGCCCGGGGTTCTACCCCCAACTGCACAGCCATGGTGTCGCCGCTATCATCGCGAAATCCGGGCTGCTCCAGCACCCGTTGGGCTCCGAGTACATTCACCAGGAAGTCATCGGCAACATCGAGATCCGGCACTGTAAAACCAATATGGTCGGTGCCACGGGCTCCCGGCATCGGCATCAGAGTTGCGCCTTCCCGGACTCCCGGCCTTCGGCGAACGCCCCCGCGACGGCGCTCAAGTCATTCCCGGCGAACATCGGGTAGATCTTGCCATCGAACCAGACCTTCCCCACCGGGCTGCCTGGATCCAGCGTGGCCAGCATCTTAAAGGTCTCGTAGTGCTGGTCCGGCTTCCCCAGTTTGGCTGGATCGCCCATCTCGCCACCTGAGGTCATCGCGGTCCGAGACATTCCTGGAAAAAGCGAGTTGATCAGGATGCCGCGATCGGCATTCTCGGCGGCGGCAATATTGGTGAGCGACCACATGGCTGCCTTGGCTGCACCGTAGGCCGACAGTCCGGGCGTCGCCGTCTCGGCTACCCGAGAAATTATGTTGAGGATGTGACCGGACCCTTGCTCCCGCATGTAGCCCAGAGCGGCCTTCATGCCATAGAGGCACCCGTTGACGTGAATGGCTTGCAGCAGAGCGAACCTGGCCGGATCGGTGTTGACCACTGTCGATTCGATAGCGATCCCGGCACCATTGATGTAGACATCGACCTTGCCTGTCTGCTCGACGGCGAAATCGACGGACGCCTTGACCTCATCCCACGAGGTCACATCGGCACGTGTGGTGAGAATATTCTCGACGCCTTCAAGTTTGGCTAGCCCGGCCTCGTCGACATCGGTCCCCACCACCACAGCACCGTCAGCGGCGAAACGCCGACCGATAGCTTGACCAATCCCACTTCCGGCGCCGGTGACAATGACCGTCTTGCCAGCGATGTCCCCCATGACATCTCCCTTCGCATGTGGCCTTGTCGCAAGGACGCTACGCTGCCCCACCACCACTGTCAACGAGCCGTGTGGAGGGCGGCGGCTGAGGGGGTTTGGCGGAGCTCACCAGGCGGCCTGCCGAGCGCACCGTGCCCACCAGCGATGGCAGAATGCCGGTATGACCCTGCTCCATCTCACCGAGACCGAGTTACGCGCCCGCACCTCGATGAAGTGGCGGGCCTTCCCGCCTGACGTGTTGCCCCTGTGGGTGGCCGAGATGGATGTGCAGCAGCATCCGGCGGTGCAAGCAGCCCTGGCCGAGGCGATTGCGCTGGGCGACACCGGGTATCCATGTGGGACTGGCTATGCCGATGCCTATGCCGACATGGCGGCACAGCGCTGGGGGTGGCGACCCGCGCCCGAACAGATGCGACGCTCCGGAGACGTGATGAACACCATGTTGTCATTTGTTCTCGGCAACACCGCGGAGGGCGATCACATCCTGATAAACCCACCGATCTACCCCCCATTCCGGCAGATAGTGACCGGCTATCGTCGTCACCTCACCGAAGCCCATCTCACTCCGGCCGGACGGCTCGACCTGGACGCGATTGCCGCCGCGTTGGACGGCCCCGATCACCCCACCGCGTACCTGCTGTGCTCCCCCCACAATCCAACGGGCACGCTGCATACCGCAGCCGAACTCGCCGCGGTCGCCATCCTCTGCGCCGAGCGACAGGTGCTGCTGATTGTCGATGAAATCCATGCTCCGTTGGTCGACCCCGGTGAGTCTTTCGTCCCGATCCTGTCGCTTCCTGAAGGGCAGCAGGCTGTGGTGGCCTTCTCGGCGGGCAAGGGCTGGAGCCTCGCCGCGCTCAAGGGCGGGGTGATGATCCGCGGCCAGGAGGCAGCCTCGGTGTTTGAGCGGATGCCACCCCTGGCAAATCAATCCACCGGGCAGTTCGCGACGCTGGCCCACACCGCCGCGCTGCGCCACGCTCAGGGATGGGTCGATGAGCTGATGAGCGAAGTAGCTAGCAACAAGGAGCTGCTCGGATCTTTACTGGCCGAGCAGCTCCCCCAAGTCCAGTATCAGCGTGGCCCGGCCACCTACTTGGGATGGCTGGATTGCTCCGAACTGGGACTGCCCGATCCCCGGCAGCATTTCCTGGATGCCGGCCGGGTGGCGCTCAACCATGGCCAGGATTTCGGTTCCGAGTACGCCCAGTTTGTCCGGATCAATCTCGCCACCTCACCGGAACTGGTGACCGAGGCGATCCGCCGCATGGCTGCCAGTCTCGGCATGCGCTGACAACCAATCTCCTCACAACGGGCACTGGTTCGGGCGATCCCTTGGCTGAGCCCGCTACGTGCCAGACGGCCCGTTGCCACCCTTGCCCAACACGCCGACACCGATCCAGGCCAGCAGCACCACAATCGCACCAACAACTGTGTAGGCGTCATCCACCGTCCACACCGCAAATCCGACCGCGTAGAGCACAGTGATGACGACAGCAACGAAAGCAAGCACCTTTTTAGTCATATATTCAACTATCTCAGAAGCACCCTCCCCCGTTCGCCGATACCACGGGGCGGACAGCCAGCTACGGGGTCAACAACATCGCGGAGGCCTCGGCGTGCGCGGTCAGGGTCGGCACCCCCACGAGCCCGAGAAAGAGCGTGTCAACAGTCTTGGCTGTGGTCACCTTGACCCGGCCCGCCCGCACAGTGACGGCACCCTCGACACCTCGCACCGTGAGCACGTCCCGGCCAGCTGCCTGAACCGCCCCCAGATCGACCGGCCGGCCGCCTGCCCGCGCTCTCGCACCCGCGTCGACTGCCGCCCGGGCCGCTTCCGCGGCTGCACCGTGGGCAACCCGGGAGGCGGCCGACTTCGCACCCCCATCGATCACCAGGCCAGCTGTCAGAAACAGCGCGACCATCACCACCGCAAAGAAACTGCTCAGAGCTTGGCCGCGGTCATCGCGGTCCACAGATAGCATGCGCATCAAGCGAACTCCTGGAGTGGGGGTGAGACCGATTGTGCCAGAGACTCACCTCTCATGCTCGGAATCATCCACCGGGCCGACGCTGGGCCCGCGGGCTCCGGTCGAAGCCTTAGGCTGGGTACTCCACATGTGATGTTTGCTGTCCAGGAGAGGTCTACACAGATGACGAACAAGGTTGCCCTGCTCACCGCCGGAGGCTTCGCCCCATGCCTTTCCACCGCCGTCGGCGGGCTAATTGAGCGCTACACCGCCGTGGCTCCCGAGATCGAGATCATTGCCTACCGGCATGGCTACCAGGGCTTGCTCTCGGGCGACATCTTGACAGTCACCGGTGAAGTACGAGCTCACGCGGGCGAACTTAAGAAGTTCGGCGGCTCCCCGATCGGGAATAGCCGGGTCAAGCTCACCAACGCAGCCGATCTAGTCAAGCGCGGGCTGGTCGCCGACGGTGTGGATCCGCTCAAGTTCGCCGCCGATCGGCTGGTAGCCGACGGGGTCACCATCCTGCACACCATCGGGGGGGATGACACCAACACCACCGCGGCCGACCTGGCCGCCTATCTGGCCCAGCATGACTATCAACTCACCGTGGTCGGACTGCCCAAGACCATCGACAACGACGTCGTACCCATCCGGCAATCACTGGGCGCCGACACCGCAGCTGAGATGGGCGCGCGCTTCGCCAAGAACGTGGTGGCCGAGCACAACGCCAACGCACGCATGTTGATCGTGCATGAGGTTATGGGCCGCAACTGTGGCTGGCTCACCGCGGCGACCGCACGCAAGTACCGCGACTGGCTCACCGCCCAGACATGGGTTCCGGAGATCGGGCTGGATCAGCGGGCCTGGGATGTGCACGGCATCTTCGTGCCCGAGGCTGTCATCGATCTGCAGGCCGAAGCCACCCGGCTCAAGGCGATCATGGACGAGGTCGGATGTGTCACCCTGTTCCTGTCCGAGGGCGCAGGTGTGGAAAGCATTGTCGCCGAGATGGAGGCCGCAGGCCAGGAGGTACCCCGCGATGCCTTCGGTCACATTCGACTGGACAAGGTGAATCCAGGGGCCTGGTTCGGTGAGCAGTTCGCCACCATGCTCGGGGCCGAGAAGACCCTGGTGCAGAAATCCGGTTACTATTCCCGCTCGGCGGCGTCAAACGAGTTTGATAGTGAGCTCATCGGCCAGATGGTCGATCTGGCCGTCGCGGCGGCACTACGTGGCGACGCTGGCGTGATCGGCCATGATGAGGAGAACGCCGACGAGCTATCGGTCATCGATTTCACCAGGATCGCCGGCGGGAAGCCCTTCGACATTAATGAGCCCTGGTACGGCGAACTCCTCGCGGCCATCGGCCAGCCTGCACCCATTGCCGCTCCCCCGGCCGAGCACTGAGGCCATGGCTCGGACCGCGGTCGTCACCGGAGCCTCCAGCGGGATCGGCGCTGCGAGCGCCCGCGCCCTCGCCCGCGACGGCTGGCAGGTCATCATCGGTGCCCGGCGAGTGGAGCGCCTGGAAGCCTTGGCCACCGATATCGGCGGGCGCGCCCACTACCTGGATGTCACCGATCCGGCCTCAGTCAGCGAGTTCTGTGAGGCTGTCCCCGCCTGCTCGCTCCTGGTCAACAATGCCGGCGGCGCCTTGGGAACCACCTCGGTGGCAGCGGCTGATGAGGCCGAGTGGTACCGGATGTATGAGATGAACGTGCTGGGCACCCTCCGAGTGACCCGTGGGTTATTGCCCACGCTGATAGCTTCCGGTGATGGCCAGATCATCACTCTCGGGTCAATCGCGGCATTCCAGCCGTACCCTGGCGGTGCTGGATACAACGCGGCGAAACACGCAGAGGCGGCGCTGACCAAGGTGTTGCGTCAGGAGATGATCGGCCAACCGGTGCGAGTCAGCGAGATAGATCCCGGGATGGTGGCGACCGAGTTCTCCCTGGTCAGGTTTGCCGGGAACCAGGAGAAGGCGGCCGCCGTCTACCAAGGGATGACCCCCCTCGACGCGACCGATGTGGCCGAGGCCATCGCCTGGGTGGCCTCCCGACCTGCCCATGTAAACATCGATCAGATCGTCATGATGCCGCGAGATCAGATCTCAGCTCAGGTGGTGCACCGGGCACCCTGATGCTGCGATCCCCCTCTGGGGTGTGCGCGCCGGGCACCTACTTGCCAACCAAGCCACTGATCACCGCAGCAACGCTCGCCAGCAAACCGACAGCGGCGGCACCGATCCCGAGGCCAACCCGGGTGGCCTTGACGGAGTCGGCGCGCGGGACATCATCGCTGCGGGGGTCCTCGCGCAACTGAGCTACCAGCAGCTTGCTGGCATAGGACGTCGGCTGATGGGGTATGGCGGTTGCATCCTGAATCACAGTGGACTCGGGCAGATCCTCGGTCCCGATCCACGCCGCGATCAACAAGATCAAGGTGGCAAACAGATTGAAGAAGAGCATCAAGACGATGACATTGCCGAAAACAGCCGCCGCCGGATTATTCGCAAAAACCCCCACCAGACGCCCCATGGCATACTGCAGGGCCGCCATCCCCAGCGCACCCATAACTCCCGACTTGACCAGCGTCATCCCGGAGACCCTGGGCTTGGGCAACACCCAGAAAACGAAGCAGAACAAGAGGAACCCCGCCGCCAACGTGCCGAGCATCGTCGCGGCCGAGAATCCACCAGAGCCTACCCAGCCTGCAGCAGCCGGAAACCAGATTGCTAGCTGATCGCGCAACGAGACCGCAACGCTCGACATCGCGGTGGTCAGGCCCAGGAGCCCCAGGAAAGCGATCAGGACCAGAATGTTCTTGGCGACAGCCACGATGAAGTTGTCCTTCACCTGGTCATCGAAGTCGTTCCGAATCTGGGCGCGCACCGCGGCGCGCACATTCTTCACCCAGCCACTACCGGTCCACAGGGCAGAGGCGAGACCAATCACACCCACGGTCCGCCAGCTACCGAAGGCTTCGTCCACCAAGCCGGTAAGTTGTTGCCCAATCCCCCCCTCACGAGGTAAGGCGTCGGTGATCGTCTGCTTCAAGGTGACCAGCAGGTCAGGATTGAACACGGTGACAGTCATGCCGACCCCGGCAAAGGCCACCATCAGGATCGGCACCATCGAGAGCACCGAAAAGTACGTTATCGCCGCAGCAAACTGGCGGCCTAGGCGCCCATTGAAGCGCTCGAACGCTCGGATCCAGTGGGCAATCAGGGGCTTCTTCAGGAGAGCCTTCACCCAGTCCACCGTGGCCCCCTTTCAGGCGTGGGACACTAGTCGAACGAGAGATCAGCCCACGTCACGGTTGCGCCGTCGCGCCGCGAGTTCGTCGGTGAGGTCAGGAGCCGGTGTGCTGGCAGCCTCGTCGTTGCGCTCGCTGGGCAAGGCCGAGAGGCTTCCCTCGAGGTCATGCCACACTCGGCCCAGAGCAATAGCGAAGATTCCCTGCCCACCGCGGACCAGGTCGATGACCTCCTCATCGGAGATCGCCTCATACACCGAGACTCCGTCGCTCATCAGAGTGACTGCTGAAAGGTCCTGCACCCCACGCTCACGGAGGTGATCGACCGCTGTCCGGATCTGCTGAAGTGAGATTCCCGCGTCCAGCAAGCGTTTCACTACTTTGAGCAGGAGCACATCGCGAAAACTGTAGAGTCGCTGGGTACCAGAACCCCCGGCGCCACGCACTTCGGGGACGACCAGCCCGGTGCGGGCCCAGTAGTCGAGCTGACGGTAGGTGATCCCGGCAGCGCTGCATGCCACCGGACCCCGGAATCCGAGATCCTCCGGCATAGGCGCGAAGTCGCCCTCAAAGAGGGCATCTTGTTGCCCCGTCGTAGGGGGGAGCTGGGACTGCGGTACGTTCACCGTTCCTCCTGACATGGCTCGCATCACCAGTATGACGCTAATCGCCCTGATCGCGCTGCCCGACCGACACGCCGATAGTGACCACAAGTCTCAATCATGGGCTGAAGGTTTCCCTTCGGGGCCCTCGAAGTCCTCGGGCGCTATCGAATCCAGGAAGGCGCGGAAGCGTTCCAGTTGAACATCTGCCGTCTGACCGGCTGATGACACCTGCGGATCGACGAGGGCCACGGTGTCCATGAGCTCCTGGGTGGCCAGCACCATGGCCCCGCACCGGATGGCGACGGCTAGGGCATCGGAAATCCTGGCCGGTACCGAAACCTGGCCGATCCGGAGCTCGGCTCGGTAGATCCCATCCTCTATGCCGAGAATCCGCACGTCAGATACCGCGTGATCCAATCGGGCCAGGACTTCCAGCAGTAGCTGATGGGTCCCTACCGCGGCCTGCGGCTCATCGCTGGCCGCGAGAATTCCGTGCGCGGCCGCCGCCGTAATCCACACCGGCAGCAGGCGATCCCCGGCACGCTCTCGGAGAATCAGCACCGGCTCCCGGGCGACATCGGTCATCCGGACCTCTCCCAGAACCAGAGGAATCATGACGTACTCCGCAACGTGGATCGGACCAGGGCAGCATGCGCCGTCACGGCGAGATGGAGCAGTTCCTGGACAGCTTGCCGCCCCTGCGCCCCGCGATGCGCATACGGGGCTAGAGCCTGGTCGAGGAGTGCTGCTTCCCGCTCAGCAGCATGTTTGATAACCCGAAGATGCCGGGCATCCATCCCGTATTGGGTCAATTTGCGGGCTACCACCGCGATGGTTAAGGCATCCCGACCGTAGTAGATGGTGCCATGCCGGGGAACGACCAGATCATGACGCTCAAGTTCGGCAAATTCCGCTTCGCTCAGGCCGGAGAGGCGGAGCAATCGCTTGCGCGTTATGTGAATCGGCCGTTTGGTCGAGGCGGCTGCTGCGACCGCGGGCGCTACGGCAGACGGTGGTGGCACCACGGTCTCTGTGGGCGCGGGCGCACCCGGTCCGGGAGGTTCCTCACCGGAGTCCATGACTTCCAAGTTCTGCCGGATAACCTTCAGTGGCAAGTAGTGATTCTTCTGCACATCCAGGATGTAGCGGAGGCGAGAGACATCAGCGTCTGAGTAGCGTCGATAGCCAGAGGGGGCCCGTTCAGGGGTGATCAGCCCCTCCCCCTCGAGGAATCGGATTTTGCTGATACTGACATCCTCAAAGTCCTCCTTGAGGACCTTGAGGACCTGTCCGATGCTTCGCGTCGCCGCTGGCATCTAGCGAGATCCGGAGGGAGCCACCAGATAGACGAGCCGGAACTTGCCGATCTGCACCTCATCGTTGGGGCGCAAGGCCACTTCGCTGTCAATCAGAGCGCGATTCACATAGGTGCCGTTCAGACTGTTCTCGTCTGCCAACCAGCGATGCCCCCCGCGATCGCTGATCCGAGCATGATGCCGAGAAACGGTGATGTCATCTAGGAAGATGTCGCTTTGCGGATGCCTCCCGGCTGTCACCAACTCCCGATCCAGCAGGAAGGTGGCACCCTGATTGGGTCCGCGCACGACCAGAAGGACCGCCGAACCTTCCGGAACCGTGTCCAAGATGTCCAAGTGACTCTGGGTGACTTCAACACTCGATTCCTCGGGCGATTGCATCGGAATCACCCGGGTGGTATCCCCAGAACCACCACGGAGGGAAGCCCCACAGTTCGGACAGAAGTTATCCCCCGCCCCAGAGGATTCACCACATTGAGGACACGTTGTCATCGCCTCTCCTTCTCACAACCCGTCAAAAGGGTCCCCCCAGACTAGTCGTCAATGTCGAGTCAAGCCATTGAGTTTGTCCAGTTTCTACCAGTTCACAGTCCTGGCTAGCCATCGACTAGCTGCGCGTATGCATCAGCGTCCATCAGCTCCTCCAACTCAGCGGGATCAGCAGCCTCCAACTCGAATAGCCAACCATCCCCGTAGGGGTCAGAATTGATGACCTCGGGAGCCGTAGCCAATTGTTCATTGACGGCCGTGATCACCCCCGACACCGGCGCAAACACATCAGAAACACTCTTGGTCGATTCAACCTCGGCACACGCGTCGTCTTGCGCCACGACCTCACCGACCTGTGGCATCGACGCGTAAACCACATCACCGAGAGCCTCGGCAGCGTAGGCGGTGATTCCGACGCGCAGGATCGCCCCGTTGCCAAGCCGCACCCACTCGTGCTTGTCGGAGTAGCGAAGATCTTCTGGAAACACCACTGCCCTCTTTCGTCCAACTCCCGGCACCCAGCGTCCGGTCAGACTCACACCCTAACCGACGCCGCCCACGCCAGTCGGCGGTCCGGGCTAAGCAGGTCGGGCAAACTCAGCGCGCTCGGGAACGTGAACGCTGTCGATCAGCAGATCCTCGACCTCGACAACCTGAGCCACGCCTCCGATCCGCTCCCCCTCAATCGTGCTCACTAGCCCACCCCGAAATCGGGATGCTTCCGACAGGGTTCGCGGATCGCCGATAGCCTCCAGGCGATACGGCCCCGACAACACCTGACCGTCGATGGTCAGCGTCCCGTCCTCGACATCGACCCAGGTCGAGGCAACAATCCTCACCTCATCATTAATCTCAAGAGCTTCGGCGCCAGCATCACGGAGCTCCTCAATCGCGTTGAGCACGGTGTCGGTGGAGAGCTTGCGGTTCGGATCGTAGATATCAATCCGAATTCCCGGCCCCTCAACGGCAACGGTGCCAGCGAGCAGCTCCAGTGAAGCCAGCCGCTTGGCCGCCTCTGCTTGGGCCACCTCTCGGGCGTCGACGCCGGACTCCAATTGCCTCTTGGTTGCCTCCAACGCCTCAACTTCATCCTCAAGCCGTCGGGACTCCGCACTCACATCATCCAGGATGGAGACCAGCTCCTCTTGGCGCAGCGAACTGTAGCGCTCGTTGGTGTCTTCGCTGAGTTGCATCATCAGCGCCAGCCCGCACACCAGCAGGATCGCCCCCACGATTAACTGCCCCCGTGTTGGTTTGAGCAGGTCGCGACCGATCTCCCGCCAGGTGACCGGCGCCGGGCCGGGAGCAGGTTCAGGCATGGAAGATCTTCCGTCGAATGGCGGCAGCATTGGTGAAGATCCGGATCCCCAGGACCACCACCACTGCGGTGGACAGTTGGTCTCCCACGCCGATCAGGTCGCCCACCCAGACGATCAAAGCCGCGATCAGCACGTTGGACACGAAGGAAACAACGAAGACCTTGTCATCAAAGATCCGATCCAAATAGGACCGGAAACCTCCAAAGATCGCATCCAGTGCGGCAACTATCGCTATCGGGAGGTACGGTTGCAGTCCTGCCGGCACGGTGGGCTGCAACCAGATTCCGATCCCCAGGCCAAGGGCCAAACCGACAATCGCGTACATGTATTCCTCCGCTACTCACCACGGCGCGTGGCGTGTTTGATGTCAGGCCCGGTCGCGGTTCCCATCTCCACGGTGCTGACCGGCTGGAGATCCCACGTGATGCCATAGTGCTCCTCGAGTCCGGCCAGCCATCTGCCCCCAGCCGTGGTGGGGAATCCTTCAGCAAGTTCTTCCGGATCCCCAATCGCGGCTATGTGATAGGGCGTACTCAATGAACGATAGTTGACGGTGATAGCATCTCCAGCATTGCGGATGGCGGTTTGACCGGTGACCCGGTGACCGTTCACCGACACCGCCTCCGCACCACTCCGCCAGAGCCCATTGACGGCAATCCGAACATCAGCATCGACAACCTCACTGCCCTCGACGGTGTGGTCGCGCCCATCATCCAGGGTCACCAGCACGCCCGGACCGGCTACCGCTAGCCGACCCGTCCGCACCTCCAACTCCTCGCGTTTTTCAATCTCAGCCTCACTAGCGCCGCCAAGAGTGAGCTCTAGCTCCCGATTCTGCCGGGAGAGCGAGTCCACGCGCTGATGAAGCTCGGCGAGCTCCGCGTCCGCAGCTTCTATCCGGGAGATCAGTTTGACCCGGTCCTGCTCAGCAATCGTCCCGTGAGCCAGGGATGACGCACCCGCCAGGCCCAGGAGTACCCCAGTCAGGATTCCACCGATGACCAGGACACTCGGCCGCCGCCGATGATGAGCCACGGTGCCGTACTCCAGCTCCAGCGCCTGCTCCCGGACGGTGTTGAGTAGATCCATGGAGGCGTCTGGGCGCTGCTTCCTGGCGTGACGTAGATCGGCATCCATGAATGCGCTACCCCTCGCTCATCTCAGCACTCCCCCACGCGTCGGCCAATAAACTCCGGGTATCGGCAAGCAGCTGCGGAATTGCTTTGGTTCGACCGACCACCGGCAGGAAGTTAGCATCCCCCGTCCATCGCGGAACCACATGCTGATGCAGATGGGCAGCGATTCCGGCACCCGCCACCCCTCCCTGGTTGATACCCAGGTTGAATCCGGATGGGCCAGACACCCTACGGAGGGATCGCATCCCTTCGGCCGTCGCTGTTCCCAGCGCGGCTACCTCGTCTGCAGTCAGTTCGGTGTAGTCCGCCACATGCCGGTAGGGACACACCAACAGATGGCCAGGGTTGTAGGGATAGAGGTTGAGGACCGCGAACACCAGCCGTCCCCGATGGACTATCAGCCCTTCGTCGTCTGGCCGTCGTTGCATTCGGCAGAAGGGACACTCTTGCTCACTGGCGTCTCCGGGCTTATTCTCGCCATCGATGTAGACCATGCGATGCGGGGTCCACAGCCGCTCGAATCCATCGCCAGCCCCTGCGAAATCACCCGGAGACTCCGCCGTCATGTCGCCGGAGCCTCCGCGGTGGGGTTGTCATTGCGACGGGCAGTGATCCACGCTTCGATCTCGGTCACCGCTCGGGCCACCGGGATTCCGTTGCGCTGGCTCCCGTCACGGTAGCGGAAGGACACGGCACCGCCCTCGACGTCCTCACCGCCGGCAATCAGGGTGAACGGCACCTTCTCCTTGGCTGCATTGCGGATCTTCTTGCCGAATCTGTCGTCGGAGGTATCGACAACCGCTCGGATCCCGCGTTCCCGGAGGGATCCGGCCACCTGATCCAGATAGCCGGTGAACGCGTCAGCGACCGGCACCGCCAGCACCTGGACCGGCGCTAGCCACGCGGGGAAGGCGCCAGCATAGTGCTCAATCAGCACCCCCATGAATCGCTCGATAGAGCCGAACTTGGCCGAATGGATCATGACCGGCCGCTGGCGAGAGCCATCCGAGGCGGTGTACTCCAGATCGAAGCGTTCGGGTTGGTTGAAGTCGTACTGAATGGTGGACATCTGCCAGGTGCGCCCGATCGCATCGGTCGCCTGCACCGAGATTTTCGGGCCGTAGTAGGCGGCACCACCGGGATCGTCCACCACCCGAAGTCCCGATTCCTCCGCGATGGCAGCAAGCACCGCAGTGGCTTCCTCCCACTGCTCGTCCGAGCCCATGAACTTATCGGCCTTCTTGCCCTCGGCATCCCGGGTGGACAGTTCGAGGACGGTATCCGTCATCCCGAAGTCATGCAGCAGCGACAAGATGAAGCGCAGCAAGTGGCGCACTTCCTCAGGAGCCTGCTCTTTGGTGCAGTAGCTGTGGGAGTCGTCTTGGGTAATCGATCGCACCCGGGTCAGCCCTTGCACCACACCGGACTTCTCATCGCGATAGACGGTCCCGAACTCAAAGAACCGCAACGGAAGCTCCCGGTAGCTTCGGCCCCGCGAGGAGAAGATCAGATTATGCATCGGGCAGTTCATCGCCTTGAGCCGGTATGCCTGACCGGCCTGGACCACCCGACCCGTGTCATCCCGCTCGACATCCTCCAGCAGCGGCGGGAACATCCCATCGGCGTAGTAGGGCAGATGCCCGGAGGTGTAGAAGAGATCCTCCTTGGCAATGTGCGGGGTGCCGACGTAGTCGAAGCCCTCCTCAATGTGCCGAGCCCGGACGTAGTCCTCCATGACCCGTTTGATGACGCCCCCCTTGGGGTGGAACAACGGCAACCCGGAGCCGATGAGGTCATGGAAGCTGAACAGGTCGAGCTCGGTGCCGAGGCGACGATGATCGCGTTTCGCGGCTTCCTCAAGCCGGGTGCGGTAGGCCTGCAGATCCTCTTTGGTGGCCCAGGCGGTGCCGTAGAGCCGCTGCAGTTGGGCGTTTGCCTGGTCGCCGCGCCAGTAGGCGGCTGCGGTGCGGGTCAACGCCCAGCCATTGCCCAGATATCCGGTGTGTGGCACATGCGGCCCACGACACAGATCTTTCCACGCAACCGTCCCGTCGCGGCGCACATTGTCGTAGATGGTCAATTCGCCAGCCCCCACCTCGACGCTGGCACCTTCAGCGTCGGTGTTGCCGCCCTTGAGGCCGATGAGTTCCACCTTGAACGGCTCGTCGGCCAACTCATCCCGGGCCTCCTCCTCGGACACCACCCGCCGGACGAATCGCTGTCGCTCCTTGACGATCCGCCCCATGCTCTTGGTCAGGGTAGCGAGATCCTCCGGGGTGAGCGGCTCGGTGAGAAAGTCGTAGTAGAACCCGTCGGTAACCGGGGGGCCAATCCCCAGCTTGGCCTCACTCCGCAGGCCTTGGACGGCCTGAGCCGCGACGTGGGCGGCCGAGTGACGGACTATATAGAGACCATCGGGCTCATCGATCCGTACCGGCTCTACCTGGTCATCGTCGGAAATCGAGCAGGCCAGGTCCCGCAGTTCCCCGTTGATCCGGACCGCGACGATGCTGCGATCGGTCCCGAAGTGGTCGAGCCCGGTCGTAGTCTCCTCCCGCACCACGGTCTCACGAGAATCCGGGTGAACGATGGTGAAGGAACCTGACACAGCGAACTGCCTCTCACATTGACCAATGAAACGGTTCTATTCTGCCGTACCCGCGCCCGAGCATGGTGCACGCCGTAGCGCCTACGCCGGGAGTGGCCACCGGTGCACCGGTTCGTTGCCATGCATTCCCTCGGCGTAAGCCGCTGTCATAGCGCGCAGGGCCTCTCGACGGCTTGCTCCCCGCGCTTCCAGGGCAGCGACACAGCGGGTTTGCCAAGCCGCACCATTGATCCCGGTCAGGCATCTTTGTTCAATCACGCCGAGATAGCGATCGCGGAGATCTGCGGCCACTCCCAGCTTGGCCAATCCCTCATCGGCTAGGGGCAATAACTGCCGAAGCACCAGTTCGCTCGCCGGGATCTCGCCCAGGCCGGGCCAGAAGAGCATGGCGTCGATCCCATCGGTGGCGCCGGCCAGGAAGTTCTCCCGCGCGCTCACGAAAGCCAATCGCGTCCAGACCGGTCGCTCCTGCCGGGCGAGCGCATGGAGAGCGCCGTAGTAGAACGCGGCATTGGCGAGGGTGTCGAGCACGGTAGGACCGGCCGGGAGCACCCGATTTTCCAAGCGCAGGTGTGCCACCCCATCAGCCGTGTCGTAGACCGGGCGGTTCCACCGATAGATGGTCCCATTGTGCAGCCGCATCTCCGCCAGCTGAGGAATCCCACCGGCCGCCATGATCTCCTGCGGATCCTCATCGGAGAGTTCTGGCAACAGTGCCGGAAAGAACCGTGAGTTCTCTTCGAACAGGTCGAAAATAGAGGTTATCCAGCGCTCACCAAAGAACACCCGGGGACGAACCCCTTGTGCGGCATACTCGATCGGACGGGTATCTGCTGCCTGTGTGAACACCGGAATCCGGCTCTCAGCCCAGAGCCGGTGCCCGAAGACGAACGGTGAGTTCGCACCCACAGCCAATTGCGGACCGGCCAGGATCTGCGCTGCATTCCACTGCTCGGCAAAGGTTTGGGGCGAGGTCTGCACGTGCAGCTGCATACTGGTGCACACGGATTCCGGGGCCAGCGAATCCGCATAGGCATACAGTCGCTCCCCCGTGGCTCCCGCGATATCAAGCAGGATGTCCTCACCACGGGCGGCTAGCACCGCATCGTTGAGGGCCTCGTAGCGGGTGTTCGCACTCATCCAGGTCCCCGAGAAGGCCTCCAGCAAGACCGTAGGCAGGATCCCGATCATCATTATGTGGGCGCCCCGCTGGGAACAGCGCTGCTCGGCTTCATTCAAGGTATTGCGCAGATTCGCCTCCAGTGCTGCCAGACTGTCGGCCTCCAGGCGGCCAGGAGGGACATTGAACTCAATGTTGAAGCGGGCCAGCTCGGTCTGAAAGTCCGGATCGGCGATCACAGCAAGCACATCGGCATTGTCCATGCGCGGGCCATAGTCGGCATCGACAAGATTGAGTTCAATCTCCATCCCGATCATGTCTGCGTGCAGGAAACGGTCCTCAACGAGCATCTGCTCAAACGCATCCAGGCACAGCTGAACTTTCTCGCGATAGCGCTGTCGCTGCTCCCGAGTGAACGTCATAGAACCGATCCCTGCCCCCATAGGGGGAGTATGCCGGAGCGGTCAGGTGCTCGGACAGAGTGCAGCGCCCTCCGGAAATCCGAAGGCGCTGGTGGGCGGTACCAGATTTGAACTGATGACCTCTTCCGTGTCAGGGAAGCGCGCTACCAACTGCGCCAACCGCCCGAGGTGGAGACGGGATTTGAACCCGTGTACACGGATTTGCAGTC
>JBKEBU010000098.1:0-44823 GCA_047973325.1 Propioniciclava sp.
GCAGGCAGTCCCCGTACCAGGACGACTTCAGGGCGCCACCGCGTCCGAACACCTCGATCAACGGGAGTTCGATGGTCATGGTCGGGTTGGGTACACCGACCAGGACCACGGTGCCGGCGAGATCACGGGCGTAGAAGGCCTGCTCATAGGTGTCCGGACGACCGACGGCCTCAATGGTGACATCGGCGCCGAAGCCGCCGGTGAGTTCCCGGATCCGTTCCACGGCATCGGTGCTGCTCGAGTTCACGGTGTGGGTGGCCCCCAGGCGAGTGGCCCACTCCAGTTTGGTGTTATCGATGTCCACCGCGATGACCGTGCTCGCACCGGCCAGCCGGGATCCCATGATAGCGGCGTCACCGACGCCACCACAGCCGAAAACCGCCACCGAGTCGCCCCGGCCCACCTGGCCGGTGTTGATCGCCGCCCCGATCCCGGCCATCACGCCGCAGCCCAGCAGCCCGGCGACCTCCGGCCGGGCCGCCGGATCGACCTTGGTGCACTGGCCCTCATGGACCAAGGTCTTCTCGATGAAGGCGCCGATCCCGAGGGCGGGAGAGAGCTCGGTGCCATCGGCCAGCGTCATCTTCTGGGCAGCGTTGTGGGTGTTGAAGCAGTACCAGGGTTTGCCCCGTCGGCAGGCCCGGCATTGAGCGCACACCGCCCGCCAGTTGAGGATCACATAGTCCCCGACGGCGACCTCGGTGACCCCGTCCCCGACCTGGTCCACGATGCCGGCGGCCTCGTGACCGAGCAGGAACGGGAAGTCGTCGTTGATGCCGCCGTCACGATAGTGCAGGTCGGTGTGGCACACGCCACACGCCTGAACGGCGACGATCACCTCACCTGGCCCCGGGTCGGGCACCACGATGGGCACCAGTTCGACAGGTGCCCCTTTGCTCCGGGCGATCACTCCCTGGACAGTTTGCGGCATCGCATTCCTCCTGCTCGAAACCGGATTCCGGCCTTAGCCTACTGGCGGTTCCATCCCGGTGGGGTTCAACCCAGTTGGTCGAGCCATTCGCTCAGGATGGTGTGGGCACGCCGAGCCAGCGCCGGACCAAACCGCTGTGCATCCGCGCGGATACCTCCAGGATGGATACCAGCGCTGGCGAGCTCGTGTGCATGACCGATAAGCCACTGCTCAATCCGCTCGTGATCAGCCTCGATGTGGAATTGCAGGCCGAGGGCATGGCCGCCGAGGGCGAAGGCCTGGTTGGGGAAGCCGGGGGTTTCGGCAAGCCGGGTCGCCCCATCCGGGATGGCGAACTCGTCGCCGTGCCAATGGAGGACCGGTTCCCCAGCCAGGGGAGCCAACACCGACGCGTGCCCCTCCGGGGTGAGGGTGAGTGGGCTGAAGCCAATTTCGGTGCGGCCGGTGGGGGTCACCTCGGCACCCAGCGCACTGGCCATCAATTGTGCGCCCAGGCAAAGCCCCAGGGTCGGAGCTTCCGCAGCCATCCGCTGAGCCATGGCGTCACTCTCTGCCCCGAGGAAGGGGTACGCACCGGCGTCGTAGACCCCGACGGGACCGCCCAGAACCACGAGCAGATCGCACTCAGCCACCAGGTCGCTGGGAAAGGGGCCGACGCCCGCCTCCAGGTAGCGGATCTGGTAACCCCGCTCCGCCAGCAAGGGCTCGATAAGTCCCAGATCCTCAAACAGGACGTGGCGAATCGCGAGCGCAGTGCGGGGCATGGGAGTTTCCTTTGCTGATCGTCAGGCAGAGCGTCGGGTGCGTCGCCAGGGTAGACCAGCGGCAGCCCGACCCGGCAACCCGGTCAGCGACCCACCATGGCCATGCCGCCGTCGTTGTACCGGTTGCCCGCAACCCCGAGCCGATCCACCAAGCCGTTGAGATCGGCGATATCGTCGGCCGACAGTCTCACCGTCGTGGCGGCTGCGTTCTCATCGATACGTTCTCGTCGCCGGGTTCCCGGGATCGGCACTATGAACGGATATTGGGCCAGCAGCCACGCCAGCGCCACCTGGGCGGAGCTGGCGGCACGCTCGCTGGCGAGCGCTGCCACATGGTCGATCAGCGCCTGATTCGCGGCCAGGTTCTCAGCCTCGAATCGGGGAATGCTAGCCCGGATCTCGCCCTCACCAAAGGTGGTATCCGCGCTGACGTTGCCGGTGAAAAAGCCCTTCCCCAGCGGGCTAAACGGGACGAACCCGATGCCCAGTTCGGCACAGGTGGGCAGCACCTCGGCCTCGGGATCACGGGTCCACAGCGAGTATTCGCTCTGCACGGCGGTGACCGGGTGCACCGCATGGGCCCGGCGGATTGTGGCTGCGGCCGCCTCCGATAGCCCAAAGTGGGCCACTTTCCCGGCGGCCACCAACTCACCCACGGTCCCGGCCACCTCCTCAATGGGCACCTCGGGATCCACCCGATGCTGATAAAACAGGTCGATTCGCTCCACCCCCAGCCGGGTTAGCGAGGCGTCGGCCACCCGCCGGATTTGTTCGGGGCGCGAGTCGGTCCCGGCCATGGCGCCGTCAACTATGTTCCAGCCAAACTTGGTGGCTACCTGTACCTGGTCCCGGATCGGGCCGATGGCCTCGCCGACTAGCTCCTCGTTGACGTAGGGTCCGTACACCTCGGCGGTGTCGATGAAGGTGATGCCCGCCGCTACTGCATAGCGGAGCACATCGATCATGTCCTGCCTGGATCCCGGGTTCGGCCCAAAACTCATAGACATGCCCATGGCACCAAGTCCGATAGCAGAGACTGTGAGACCTTGCCCGAGGGTGCGCTGGTGCATACTGCATTCCTCTCTCGATGTGGTGATGGAGCCCAGCCTAATAGCTTGTCGTAGCTAAGGATGCGCTGATCAATCATGCCCTGGCTGTGGCGCACCGGATCGGGCGAACCACGTCCCCCACATCTGGCGATGGATATCCAGTACACCCACCCGATGGGGGGTCGCGGTTCATCCCGCCCGGCACGTCCTCGCACAGGACAGCATTAATCAGCGCATCCCTAACAGGCGGGGCACCGAGGTGAGATTCTGCACCCAGACGGGCTTCGCGCCACTCAAATACCCCGCAAGCCGCCGTCAGCGGCACGACCGACAGCGCCTACTGGAGGGGCTGACCTCCCAGCGCTACCAGCAGCTGGGTCAGTTGTTGTTGAGTGCTCAGTGCGGTATCGAGGGTGATCACCGGCATCACCGGATCGACGGCCGGGGAGTCCGGCCGGTGCACGTCGCGCGGCTCCCCACGCCGCCGCCGCCGCTCGGCAAGCAGGTCCGGGTCACCCACCAGGTGCACGACCACGGGCTCACCCGGCGCTATCGCCTGAAGCAGTGCCTCCCAGGCATCACCGCCACGCAATTCTGCAGTGAACGGCGCAACGACGACCACGGCACCATGCGTGGCGACAATGTCCCGGCTGACGCTGCGCAGCGCGGCGTAGCGCCCGGCACGGACCTGCTCGGCCGCCGGGCCCGACAGCCAGTGCCCCGCCATCGTGGTGGTCAGCGCGTCCAGCAAGGGGTTGGTCACGCTATCGAGATCCACCAGCGGCAAGCCCAACACCCGCGCCACAGCACGCCCCAAGGTCGACTTTCCACTGCCGGCCACCCCAGCGATGATGACTGTCTGACGGCTCACCGGAGCAACTCGGCGTCAATCACCTGGACCAGCTCCTCCAGGCGCGGGGCAGCTCGCTCGGAGAGCAGCACGCGGCGCTCCTCCGGCGAGATCGACAGGCTGTCCTTCCAGAGGGACCGTCCGGCCATTGCCCCGCTGGCGCCGTTCCTCACGGCAGCGCGTACCTGTTCGATGAAGGTTTCATGATCCACCCCAGCGGAGAGCACTGCCCAGGGCACTCCGTCAGCAGCGTCGGTCACGGCCCGGCAGGCGGCTGCCGAGCCCGGGTACGGGAGTTTCAGCACCTTGGCGCCACAGGCCACCGCGAACGTAGCCGCATCTCGGATCAGCGTCGGGAACAACTGGGCGTAGTCGGCTTCGGATTCGGTCGACAGCCGGTAGGTGAGGATCTCCACTATCAGCAGCACCCCCTCGGCGGCGCAGGCCTGAATGAGATCGCGCATTTCCTGACCCACCCTTGAGTCAGGAGACTGTAGATCAGTGCGCAAATACCACAACATCTTGGCCGCGTCGCCACCCCACGCTCGGACGGTCGCCGGGGAAACCCCGTCGACCATCGTCGTGAATCGAAGCTCCCCCTCGGTCGTGAACCCGGAAGCATCCAGACCCACCACCAGACCGACGCTGCTGCCCAGAATCCCCCGGTCCACCACATCCGGCAGTGCCACCTCAGGATCCAGCAGGATGGCTGGCCCATGGGTACTGAGATAGGTGACCAGATCGGCCTTGGCTCCGTGGAGTTCCGCAGTGCTCACGGCCGCAGCCCCCCCGGGAGCATGCATGACCGCCTTCATGCTGTTGCGCTGGTCCGCGGCCACGATCATCATTCCGCCCGCAGCGGTACTGATTCTGGCCAGGGCGCGTTTATCCGCAGTCGTGAGGTCGTTCATCCAGATTCTCCTTGGTGTGTGATGAGTTGCCGGGCAAAGAGGGCCGCACCGCTGGCGGTTTCCTGACGTCTGGCGGAAAGCCGCAGGTCCGGGAGGACTTGGGACCGAACCGAGATCACCGACTGCATGCTGGCCCAACCACCGCTGATGACGCTGGCGCGCGGCGGCGGCACCTCCCCGTCCATCGCTGCCATCAGCCGTCGAATCTCGTCGTTGCCGTGCTCCAAGGTGGCCAAGAAGAGCTCCGCTGGGGACACCCCATCAGCACACACCATGAGGGTGAGAACCCCGTCGTCGTTGCGGGCGCCGCGTACCTCGACGGCACCGTCGGCCAACCGGGTGGCACCGAGGTCGACTACCTGCGCATCCAGGGCATCCCGTGCCACCTGATCCTCGATGCCGAGCAACTGCAGGATCCGTCGCATGAGCAGCCCGGTCTTCACGCCCGCCACCAGGACCGACTGCCCCGGAATCACATGCCGGACACAATTGATCAACGCGTCACCCAGCCGTCGGCGAGCATCAAAGGTCAGGGGGGTGTCGAGCACGCGCAGCAGCACCTCCGCAGTGCCCAGCGACACGTGATAGGTGTCCGGCTCGATGCCTCCCGACAGGGCCGCGACGAGGTGGTCATGCCCAGCCACAGTGAGTGCTGCTCCGCGACAGTTGTCTGGCGCCCAAGGGGCGGTCACTCTCCCCAGCGGGGTCCCAGCGTCGACGAGGTCGGGAAGGAAGCCCGGATCCACCCCCAGATAGGCCAGTAGTTCTCGCCACGGCTGTCCGGTTGACTGGTCCAGCAATCCGGTGCGCGACATCAAAGATCGCTCCCCAACCAGGGCGCCGCCCAGCTGAACCACTGCCCATTCAGGAAGGTTGACCCATCGGGCCCCGGCCAAGGAGACACCCTGGTCACGCAGATAGAGGATCTTCGCCGCCGACACCTGGACTCCCCAGGGCAATCCGGTACGACCCGAGAACTGATCACGCAGCGGAGCGGGTAGATCCCGCACTTGTTCTACGCCTCGCGGATCAAACCAGGCAAGCCCTGGGGCCAGGGCATGACCCGAAGCATCCAGAAGAAAGCCGGTCTCACCCATGCCCGCCACCGCGACCGCGGCCAGGCGAGCGCCCGCTGGCAGATCCCGTGCTGCAGCGCTGACAACCTCAGTCAGCGCTGCAGCCAGGTCAGGCTCCCGCATGCTGGCCGTTCCGCCGGGACCCATCGTCCAGGGTGTGTCCACTGTGTGAACCGCGATCTCGGCGCCTGCCCGGTCAGCCACGAGCACCTTGATGGAAGTGCTGCCGAGGTCAACACCTGCAACATAGCTGGGCACTCAATATCCTTCGCTGACGGGTGTACCGGGATCCTGAATCGCCTGATTGCCACCGGCGATGAGCGCTCCTCAGCACTCAGAGGCGTACAACGCCTGCTGCCCCTCGTCGGTCTCCAGGTTATCCATGGTCACGATGCTGAAGCCGGTTTGGATTTCAGACGTCGTCTCTTCCCCGTTGAGCGCGGCCAACGCCTGCTGGACGCCTTGGTAGCCGATGTCATAGGGCTGCTGGGCAATAATCGCCTGCACGGTGCCATCCTTCAGTGCAGCCACCTGCGCCGGGCCGGCATCGAAGCCGACGACCTGCACCTTGCCAGCGACACCTGCCTGCTGGATGCCGGTGGCCGCACCTTCAGCACCGAAGATGTTGGTGGCGAAAACCCCTTTGAGATCCGGGTGTGCAGCCAGGGTTGCGGTGACGAACTTCGCCGCTTCAGCAGGCTGATTCTTGTGGAACTCGACGCCGATGTACTCGAAGCTGGCATCCTGAGCCACTGCGTCTTCGAACCCCTTGACGCGCGCATCCGTCGTGGAGATGCCGGGCTGGTTGTCAAGCACGAGAACCTTCCCACCGTCGGGAATCAGCCCCTTCAAGGCCTCAAAGGCGGCGGTGCCGCCACCCAGGTTATCGGAGGAGATCGTCGAGACGGCGAAGGACGGGTCTTCCACCGAGGTGTCCACGAGAACGACTTTGCTGACCTTAGCGGCCTCCTCCAACGGCCGCTGCATGGCGGTGATGTCATTGGGTGCTATCAGAATCGCATCCGGAGAACTTGCCTGGACCGAGGTCAGCACGGGCTGTTGCAGAGCTGGGTCCCATTTCTGCGGACCCTGGACGCTGATCTCAGCACCGAACTCATCGGCGGCGGCCCGCACGCCACACTCCATGGAAATGTAGAAGTTGTCGCCAATCACGCCCTGAATGAAGGCTATGTTCGGCTTTGCGCCGTCGGCGCCCCCCGATGCGCTGCTAGAGCCGGTGCCGCTGGGTGCAGTGGGGGTTCCCGTGGAACACGCAGCGAGGGCGAGGGCAAAGGCCAGGGCGATGCCGCCCTGAGCCATGGTGGTCTTACGCATTTCTAGGTTTCCTTCCGATGGGTTGAGAACAGCCGAGTGAGGAGTGGGGGCTTGGACTTCCCGCGGTTCGCTGCCGCACGACGGACCTGGTCGAAATACACGGCGGCGACCAGGAAGGCCCCCACCACCACTTGCTGCCAGTAGGGCTGCACCCCGAGGATGACGAAGCCATTGCGCAATGTCGCCGGAATCAACAGGCCGATCACCGTCCCGAACACGGTGCCGACCCCGCCGAACAGGCTGGTCCCGCCAATGACGACACCCGCGATGACGTCGAGGTTGGTGAGGCTATGCCCGGCGATGGTGGTGGACCGGAAGAAGCACAGATTGAGCAACCCAGCCAACCCAGCAAGGAATCCGGCCAGGGCGTAGACCTTGATCAAGTGCCAGTCCACATTGATGCCCACCCGACGGCCAGATTCAGGATTGGATCCGATGGCTTGGGTATAGAGCCCGAACTTCGTCCGGTGGAGCACAATGATGCCCACCGTCACCGCGACACCGGCGATTATGACGAGCACGGGTATGCCAAGAACCCGCCCGAAACCCACAGTGTCCACCAGCACGGTGGGCGCTGAGCGCAGGTCGATGCCCTTGGTCAGAACCTGAGCGAGACCCAGCGCCGCAACGAAGGTGCCGAGTGTCACAATCATGGGTGGCACCTTGGCTTTGGCGACCAAGAACCCGTTGAGCGCTCCCCAGGCTGTCCCAGACACGAGGGCGGCCACGATCCCGGCGATGGCGACTCCCCAGCCCTGCCCGTCTCCGATCGAGGCCATGGTCATAGCGGACACCACCCCGCTGAAGACCAGCACCGAGCCCATGGACAAGTCGATTCCGGCGGTGATTATTATGAAGGTCGTCCCCACCCCGAGCACGGCCATGATGGAAACACTCACCGCAATGTTGACGAAGTTCGTCGAGGTAAAGAACGCCTGAGACGCGAGCACGCTGAAGATCAGGACGATGGCCAGCCATACGAAGACTATCTGCATTGCTTGAGCACTCAGGAGCCCCATCAGCCGGTTGCCCTGGGCCGGTACCGGGGTCTCGACAGTCGTGGTCGGGGTCGCCTGGTCGGTCCTGGTCATGCCGCTTCCTTCCCATCCAGGCCGCCAGTCATGGCGCCGACGAGTTCTTCCACGCTGGTGTCCTTGGCCTGGTACGTGGCCACGCGCCGACCATGACGCAGCACATGCACCGTGTCGGCCACCTCCAGCACCTGCGGCATCGAGTGACTGATCAGGACCACGGCAACCCCCTTGTCACGAATTCGCCGGACCAAATCGAGGACGCCCTTGGTTTGCACCACACCGAGAGCTGCGGTGGGTTCGTCGAGGAAGATAACCTCGCTCGCCCACGCTGCCGCCCGGGCTACGGCGATGGCTTGCCGCTGACCACCCGACATACCACTCACCGGACCGTCGAAGTCGCGAACGGTGGCACCCAGGTCGGCGAAGGCTGCTCTTCCTTCGTTCCGCATGCCTCCGCGCTCCATGAAACCCAGTCGCCCGAGTAGGCCTGGTTTCATGACTTCCCGGCCGAGAAACATGTTCTGGATCGGATTCAGGTGATTGGCCAACGCAAGGTCCTGGAACACGGTCTCAATGCCGCGTTCGCGCGCATCAACCGGACTGCTGAGCTTGAGCACCTCACCCTTGAATTTGATCGTTCCAGCATTCGGCTGGTCGGCACCAGCAAGGATCCGAACCAGGGTCGACTTGCCGGCACCGTTATCCCCGATGAGGGCCGCGACCTCACCAGCCCGTGCCGCAAAGTCGGCGCCTTGGAGCGCCTGGACGGACCCGAAGGTACGCACCATTCCCAGGGCTTCGTAGACCGGCGTCTCGCTCACGGAGTCACCACCCGACGACGGGCGGCCATGCTGTTACGTGCTCTCATGATCCTCCTCGACCATTCATGCCATCGTTGTCATAGCGCATCTTATGGGGTGCTATGACACCGTTGTCAATGTCCGTGACGAATTCGTTACCCCTACACAGCAGGAGCAGGCCGACCCGGTCGAGGAATCAGCCCTTGGGTCGCGGCACCCGAGCCGGGCGAAGCTCACCAGAGCCCCGCGCAATCAGGTCAACCGGCACATAGATCACCGGATTGTCGTGCTGGCTCTCCGGTTCACCGGCCAGCATCGGAAGGAGTGCTGCGACGGCAGCCCGAGCGATGGCATCCGGGGAGTGATCGATAACCGTGACGGCCGGCGAGACGGTCCCGGCCAGCGCAAAGTCCCCGTAGGCAACCACCGCGATATCGGTCCGGCCGAACTGATGCAACGCCGGAAGGAGGCCCATCGAGAGCCGAGAGTTGGTGGAGATTATCGCCGTTGGCGGTTCCGACAGGCCCAGAAGTCTCGCCAAGGCGGCCGGGACATCCGAGGTGTCCGGAACGTCTGCCGCTATCAGGCTAGGGTCGATGCTCAACCCACGGTTAGCCATGGCCATCCGATACCCCTCATGGCGGTTGCGAGTGGTTTCCATGACGGGGCTGTCACTCAGGAGTGCAATCCGGGTATGCCCATGGTCAATCAGATGTTCAGTGGCCTGCTGGCATAGCCGGGCATCATCCACCACCACCGAGCGCGCCCCGGGAGCAGCACCGATCCTGTCGACGAAGACGACCGGGGTGCCGCGCAGGCGAACCTCGGAGGCAGCGTTCGGACTGAGCGGTGCCACGATCATGCCGGCGCACCGTCGTTGCACGAAGGTGTTTATCGCCTCGTATTCCCGCTGCGGATCGCGATTGCTCGACACTATCAAGCTGCGGTAGCCATGGGGGTCGAGCGCAGACTCGACCGCAGCCGCCAACTCCGCGAAGAAGACATCGCCGATCGAGTCGACCAACACCCCTACGGTCCGGTCCCTACCCGACCGCAGCGACCGGGCCGCCAGATCCGGTTGGTAGCCAAGGGTACCAATAGCGTCCATCACGGCCTGCCGTGTGGGCACGGCGACATTGGGATGGTCGTTGAGCACCCGCGAGGCCGTCTTGATGCTCACCCCCGCGAGTGCGGCGACGTCGCGCAAGGTAGCCACACTCTCGGTTGGCTCGCCTGGGCGCACGGACCCGGGATCCCTGGACAAGAAACCACCTCGTATCATCGGAGTTTCCGAGCAGTCTAAGCCTGGTTCATCGGAAATCTCGCCTACCCGCCCCCCTCCGGCCGGGCACCTGGATCCGGCCCCATCAGGACGCCCACCGCCCCCGCAGCTCCCGCTTCCGCGAGGAGCCCACGAGCACTCAGCCACGCCCGTCGCAGCCGCTCATGCTCCCCAAGGTCGCCGAAAACCGGTGCGTAGCGCAGCAGCGCTCCCGGCTCGTCGGTCTCACGGGCGACGACAGCGAGCAGTTCTGGCGCCCGGCGGTCCGTCAGGGGCGGCGCATCCTCAGCGAGATGCCCCTCCAGGTAGGTGGCCCACGCCGCCAGGGTCAGGGCGCAGCACTCAATCGGGCCGCCGACCCGCAACTGATGCCGCAGCACCGGCAGAAGGAACTTGGGTAGCCGGTCAGAGGCGTCGACGACCTGGCGAGCCAAGGTGTCCCGGATGGCGCGGCTGGAGAACCGTGCAATCAGTTGGTCACCGTAGGCCTCGGGATCGACGCCGGGAACCGGGGCGAGCGTCGGGATAGCCTCGCTACGCATATAGCGCAACAGGAAGGCCCGGAACAGGGGATCCTGGCACACCTCATCTACCTGACGGTATCCAGCCAAGAGGCCGAGGTAGCTCATCACCTGATGGCTGGCGTTGAGCAGACGCAGCTTGAGGTGCTCATAGGGCTCCACATCCGGAACCAGGCTCACGCCAACGTCCGCGAGCGGAGGACGCCCTGAGGAGAATCTATCTTCCAGGACCCATTGGATGAAGGCCTCTGACCGCACCGGCCATCGGTCTATCACCTGCGTACTTTCAGCCACATCGGCAGCGAGCGTCGGCGGCACGACGGGAGTGATTCTGTCGACCATGGATGAGGGGAAATCCACGTGGGCTACGATCCAGTCGGCCAGTTCGGGAGACTGGTGGCGGGCGAACGCGGTGAGTGCCTCGCGCGCCACCCGTCCATTCGACTGAATGTTGTCGCAGGACATCACCGTGAACGGGGACAGGCCCGCCGCGCGACGGCGACGCAACGCCTCGGTCAGATACCCCCAGACGCTCTGAGGCACGGCCGCCCCCTCCAGGTCGGCGAGGACGAGCGAATCTGACGGTGCGAACCTGCCGGTCGCGTCATCGATGGGATAGCCGCCTTCGGTAACTGTCAAGGACACTATCCGGGTGGTCGCTGCGGTCAGCAGGTCTAGCACCCGGTCGGGATCCTCCGGGGCGTAGCAGACATCCAGCAGGCTGCCAATGACGCAGGTGGTCTCAGCCCCATCCGGTGCCACCGTGGTCAGCGTGTAGAGACCAGATTGAGCAACCGCAGCATCCCGCACCGCCTGATCCCCCGGCAACAATCCGACGCCGACGATCCCCCACTCACCGCTACCCGCCGCCAGCACTCGATTGAGGAAAAAAGCCTGATGCGCCCGGTGGAAGGCACCCACGCCAAAGTGGACGATCCCCGGCACCAGCGCGACTCGGTCATAGCCGGGGACGGGGATCTCCATCTCGCCAAGGTTCTCGGGGCGAAGCTCCAGCATGCGCGCCTTCCTCGTCGCCTGTCGCAGCCAATCTTCTGCATGCGCTACCCCAGGTGGCCCTGCGGTGCGCCGTGGACCCTCACCGATACCCCGGCATCGATTCCGGATCCCCGTCTTGCCCAGAACCCACCTGACGCCGCTCGATACCACACATCTCAACTGCGACACGCTACTAGCCGGTGTCTCCGGTGATTCACTTGGCAAATCTAGGCAGACATGTCATCGTTGTCAACACGCATCCGCGCCCGAGACGAAGGTGATTCATGAAGATCGAATTCGGCCAACGCCCCATCTTGGTGACCGGCGCCACCGGAGGAATCGGGGCCGAGATCGTCCGTCAGCTGATGGCCGCGGACGCGGATGTTATCGGCGCCGGGAAGGACATGGATGGCCTCGCTCAGGTGGCCGAAGAAACCGGCTGCCGTACCGTCCGATTCGACCTGACCTCCGAAGCTGAAGTCGCCGCGGCAATTGCCGACCTGGATCTGTGGGGGGTGGTCAACTGCGGCGGGTTCGGCGGAGAAATCGCGACCCCGCAAGACACAGACATCGACGTCTTTGACAAAGTCATGGCTATCAACGCGCGCGGCACCTTGCTGGTCACCAAGTACGCCGCCCGAACCATGATCCGGCTAGGCAACGGCGGCTCCATCGTCAACGTTTCCAGTCAGGCCTCCTTGGTCGCCCTGGCCAACCATGTGTCCTACGGCTCATCGAAGGCCGCCGTCGACAACATCACCCGGGTGAGTGCGCTGGAACTGGGCCAGCACGGCATCCGGGTCAACAGCGTCCATCCCACCGTGGTGATGACCGAGATGTCCGCCTTCTACTGGGGCCGACCCGAGATCGGCGAGCCCTTCCTGGAGATGATGCCGCTGGGCCGCTGGGCCACCCAGGCCGATTGCGCCGGGCCAGTGGTCTTTCTCCTCAGTGACCAAGCGGGCATGATCTCTGGAGCACACCTGCCTATCGACGGTGGATACACCAGCCGGTAGCGCCGCAGGTACCAGCACCCGGAAGGAGACCCATGCAACGCGTCGGGCTGAGCGAGCTGGCTGACCGGGCTTCGACCCTGGCCGCAGGCCCTGGTCGGACGCTCCTGGGAATCGTCGGCCCCCCTGGAGCGGGCAAGTCCACCGTGTGTGCCAAGCTCACCGCAGCCCTCGGTGAGCGATCCGCTCTGGTGGGCATGGACGGATTCCACCTTGACAATGACGTGCTGGTCGCCCTCGGCAGACGGGAGCGCAAGGGCGCCCCGGACACCTTTGACGTGCCCGGCTACGTCTCCCTGTTGACGCGGCTGCGTACTCCGAGTCAGGACGTGGTCTATGCCCCCCGCTTCGACAGGGCCCACGAGCAGGCCATCGGGAGCGCGGTTCCAGTCTCCCCGCAGGTCGAGTTGGTGATCACCGAAGGCAACTACCTGCTCTATGACCAGGACGGGTGGGATCAGGTCCGCGGACTGCTCGATCAGGTGTGGTATTTGCAGGTCACCGAGGAGGAGATCCGTAGGCGCTTGCTCGCGCGACGGATGGCCCATGGCGAATCCAGGGCCGAAGCCCTGCCGTGGGTCACCGAGGTAGATCTCCCCAACGCGGCGCGGGTCGCGTCGAGCCGAGCACGCGCCGACGTTGTTTTCGACGTCCACATCAATGCGGGAGAGGACCTCTGACCATGACGCCTGGTACCAGCGCCGATCGGGCCATCCAACGCAGTGAACTCCTGCGGTTCGCTGCCAACTCCCGACACCCGGCCGGTTTCGGTCACCTCGATTCGACGGGGAAGCTTGACCCCACCCAGCCCGTGGAGCTCTATGTCACCTGCCGGATGACCCACACCTTTGCCCTGGGCCTGCTCGCGGCGGACCCACCGGCTCCCCACGGCCCGGATGCCGACACCCTGCGGTCCCTCGCTCAGCAAGGCGTCCAGGCGCTTCTTGAGGGCCCGTTGCACGATCCAGAGCATGGTGGCTGGTTCGCCCGGGTCAACACCGATAACACCACCGCACCCTTAAAAGAGGCATACGGCCATGCTCATGTGGTGCTGGCCGCCAGCAGTGCGCTCGCGGGGGGTATCCATCGCGCAGCGGAGTTGCTCGAGCAGGCGCTCACCGTGCAGAGCGAACGATTCTTCGACGTCGATGCCGGGTTGGTGGTGGAGGAATGGGATCCGGCCTGGCGCCAGCTCTCGGAGTATCGCGGGATGAACTCGAATATGCATACCGTCGAGTGCTACCTCGCCGCCGGCGATGTCACCGGCGATCCTCAGTGGCATACGAAAGCCGGCCGGATGGCCACCCGCCTGGTGTCCTGGGCCAGCGCCAATGACTGGCGCATCCCCGAACATTTCACCGCCGACTGGACACCGATGATGGACTACAACTTGGAACAGCCGGCGCACCCGTTCCGCCCCTACGGTGCCACCATCGGCCATGGGCTTGAGTGGGCACGCCTGCTGATCCAGGTGCACGCCAGTCTGGGCGCCGCCGCTCCCGCTGGCCTGCAGGAGGCAGGCATCGCGCTCGCCGACCGGGCCATCTCTGATGGTTGGCACGCTGATGGCGCCGACGGTTTCGTGTACACCACCGACTGGGAGGGGCGCCCGATAGTCCGTTCCCGGATGCACTGGGTCATCTGCGAGGCGATTGCCACCTCGGCCATCCTCAGCCAGGTCACCGGCGATCCTCGGCACGACTCCGATCTGCACCGCTGGTGGGACTATGCAGATGAGTTCCTGGTCGACCACCACGCCGGGTCCTGGCATCACGAACTGGGACCGGACAACCGGCCACAGTCCCGCACCTGGGCCGGGAAACCAGACGCGTACCACACCTATCAGGCGCTCCTGGTCCAGGATCTGCCGGTGGTTCCCTCGTTCGCTACGGCGCTACGACACGCGTGACTCGGCGGGCACCCGTCACCCCTCACCGGCCCCGAATTCAAGCTCCAGATCGGTCGTCACGGACTCCCCTGGCTCCAGTACCCGACCGACCTTGCCGGAATCGGGACCATCGGCATGGCTGGGCCAGCAGGTCCCCGGCTCGATCCCGAGGGCATAAGCCCCAGCCGCCTGGCTACGCCAGACAGTGAGAAAGGGCAACTCGGCGGCTCGGTAGCGCACCGCTACCCTGATGCCCGGACGCGCAGCGGTGCCGGGAGCGGACACAGTGACGGCGGCCCATCCTCGATGATCAGGCACCGCCACCAGCGCGTCCACCACTTCATCCGCCCCTGGCTGCGGGGCACTCAGGGTTGCTTGCCACTCCCGCCCCGCGCCGCCGGGCGGCGCCGCTTCTGCTGCTACCCGGGTCCCGGTGTCCACCACCGGCCAGCCGACATTGAGGTGGTAGAGCAGCTTCACTGGGGTGGCTTCGAACCCTTCGTTGCGGACCACGTCCACTATCCGAATCCGGCTCACCCCGCGTTCTGCGGTGATGCTGCGCTCCGTGGTGAGGTTGCCTTCGAAGATGCCACCTTCACGCAGGTGTCCGGCCACTTCGAGCCGGTACCGATCCCCCTCCCAGCGTCCCTCGGCCCGGGTCAGCGTTGCCGGAATCAGCTGCGCCCGGCCGTGCATCCCACCGTGCTCTGCTGGTGCTTCCCCCACGGCAGCTAGGCCGCAGGTGGTCAGGAGACCTCCGAGCCACCGGCGACCCCAGGTCTCAGCCCGCGGCGACGTGGAGGCTGGCGCAAAGGACACCAACTCGCCCCGCCAGAAGGCCTCGCCCAGGTCTAAGAACTGATCTGGTTCAACGGTGACCGCCAGCCCGCCGAGATGCCGCAGATCAATCTGGCGGCGCCCACGGCCAGGCCCGTTCGAGAGGGTGACCGACCGGGGTCCCCAGCTCCGCTCCACCGATGACAGCCGGGCTTCGGCCTCACGGCGCCCGGTCATCGCTGGACCGCATACGCGAGCGTGGCCCGCGTGCCCCGAGACCGCACTCCGGCCACCATCTGGCGGAAGCTGCTCACGAATCCCTGGTGCTGGTCGAGCCCCAGGGCGGCCAAGGCCTCAAGCCGGAGGACGCCGAGGCCATCCGGGCCCGGAATCGACTCCCGATCCTCCGTGCGCAGGGAGGGTTCGGTCACCTCCAGGGCATCACCCTGGTCGTCACGCGCTTCCACGAGGTACCGCTGATAGCAGGCCAGTAAAAAAGCCTCCCGCTTGATATCGGCACCGGCGGCCAGCAGGTCAGCCAGGGTCGCCGCATGGAAGACCGGGATCTTAGCCGAACCATCGGTAGCGATCCGGATCAGCTGATCCCCCACAGCAGGGTTGGCGAACCTGTCCAGGATCTCTTCGCCGTAGGCATGCAGGTCAACCCCATGCGGTCCGGTGAGCCGCGGCACGACATCGCGCGCCAGGAACGTCTCTAAGAGGTGGCGGATGTCCGGGTCGGCCATCGCCTCATGCACCATCCGGTGGCCGAGGAGCAGCGCGGGGTAGGACATCAGGACGTGGGTGGCGTTGAGCATCCGGCCCTTCACTGCCTCGAAGACCCCCACATCGGTGCGGAACTGAACTCCCACCTGATCCAGCGCCGGACGCCCCTGCACGAATTCATCCTGCAGAACCCACTGCAGGTGACGCTCCCCTATGGCTGGCAGTTCGTCGTCGACCCCCGTAGCCGCATTGAGTTGGTCACTATCGGCCGCACTGACATAGGGGGCGATCCGGTCAACCATGCTGTTGGGGAAAGTCACCTGGTCAGCGATCCACTCAGCCAGCCCGGGGTCGACGTGGCGCGCGAATCCACACACAGCCTTCCGCGTCGTTGCGCCGTTGCCGCGGAGATTGTCGCAGGAGACGATGGTGAAACCCGGCAGGCCATCTGCTCGACGGCGTGCCAAGGCCCGCACGATGAAGCCGAAGACTGTCGTGGGCGGAGCCGTCTGACCGATGTCGGCAGCAATAGCCGGATCCGAGTCCACGAAGTCGCCACTGTCTGCAGCGATGGGGTACCCGCCCTCGCTGATGGTCAGCGAGACTATCCGCAGGTTCGGATCGCTCAACTGGTGCAAGACCGCCTCCGGATTCGCCGGCGCCAGCAGGTAGTCCACCATGGCACCGATGACCCGGGCCTGGCGGGCACCATCGGGAGACATCTCGGTGACAGTGAACAACCCATCCTGACGGCGATACGCCTCGGCTTTGGTCCGCGCCTGCGGACCATCGCTGATTCCGATACCCACGATGCCCCACTGCTGGTGTCCAGGAAGGTGGAGACAGCGATCCACATAGACAGCCTGGTGAACCCGGTGAAAGTTGCCCACGCCGAAGTGGGCGATCCCCACCCCGACCTGGCTGCGGTCGTATCGGGGACGCTCGAGCGCGGGGGGCAGGTCGGCCAGGGTGTCGTTGGCTAGCGGAAACACGGCGGCCTACCGGGTGCCCACGGGGGCTTCGCCGCGGACGCTCCCGGTGAGGACCACCTTGACCTCATCGCCGCTGCGGGCGGCCTGGAACGCTTCGGCCACGCGGTCGAGGCGGTATTCGGCGGTGATCAGGTCCTCGGGCCGCACCAGCCCGGCGGCAATAATGTCCATGGCGGTGTCGTAGTCCTGGGGCAGGTAGGTGGCCGATCCCTGGATCCGGACCTGCAGGTCCTGAATCTCGGGAAGCGGGATCGTGACTGGCTTCGCCGGGACTCCGACAACCACCACCGTGCCAGCCTTGGTCGCCAGCGGCACGGCTTGATCGATGGTGCTCTGCACCGCAACACAATCGAAAACCACGTCGGCACTCTCGCCCAGCTCCGCGCGCATCGCCGCCACCAGATCCGGCCGGGCTCCATCGAAAACCGCATCGGCACCCAGACGCCGGGCGCGCTCCCGCTTGCTGGCCAGCAGGTCGGTCATCACCACCGTGCGAGCGCCCGCGTGCCGAGCAGCCGCGAGAGTGAGCAGGCCGATGGTTCCGGCGCCGATGATAGCTACCGCCTGCCCGTGCACGTCTCCGCTCAGCCGAACCGCGTGGACCGGCGTGGCCAGGGGTTCTATGAGCGCGGCTTGCAGGTCCGTCAGGGCATCGGGAACGAGGTGAATCCGGTTCGCGGGAATGGTAAAGAACTCAGCCATGCCACCCTGCTCGTATCCACAGCCGAAGAATCGCAGCCGTTCACATACATTGCTCCGGCCGGTCAGGCACATCTTGCACTCCCAGCACGGCAGGGTCGGCTCCACGGTTATTCGATCCCCCACGGAGATGTCAGCAACGTCAGCACCCACCCGCCGTACGATCCCGACGACCTCGTGGCCAGGCTGGTACGGCAGGGGCACGAAGGGGTGATGCCCCGCAACCGCATGCAGATCGGAACCACAGATGCCAACCACGACGGTCTGCACCTGAACCTCATCTGCCCGGGGGGTCGGAACCGCCTCCTCCACCAGGGCAATACCCGCCGGGCGCGCGATGACTCGGTGCATGCTCATCAGGGCTCCTCACGGTGAACGGCGCTGTTCGGGTGAAGCTAGTTCGCAGATGTCATCGTTGTCAAGAGGTGGGCGGGGTGGAGACTGACCTGCGTCAGGAGACCAGGTGCTCCCGTTCGATGATCGCATCCCGCAGTTCGCGGCGCCGACGCTGCTCCTCGGGGTCTGGGACCGGCACCGCCGACAACAGCCGTTGGGTGTACGGATGCTGGGGGCGCGCGACGACATCGGTCGCGTTCCCCAACTCAACCAGCCTCCCCTGGTGCATCACCGCGATCCGCTGAGAGACCTGCTCCACCACGGCGAGATCGTGACTGATGAACAGGCAGGCGAAACCATGCTGTTCCTGAAGCTCCTGCAACAATGCGAGCACCCGGGCCTGGACCGAGACGTCCAGCGCGGAGGTCGGCTCGTCGGCGATGAGCAGCTGCGGGGTAAGGGCCAAGGCTCGGGCAATGCCTATCCGCTGTCGCTGCCCGCCGGACAGCTCGTGCGGATACCGGTTGCGCATGCTCGTGGGCAGGTGCACAGATTCCAGCAGTGCTTCCACCCGGGCGCCGAGCGCGGCCCCCTGAAGGCCCGCGTGCAGCAACAGCGGCTCGCCAATGGACTCCCCCACGGGCAGCCGCGGATTCAGCGAACTCCCCGGGTCTTGGAAGACTATGCCGACCGACCTGCGGAAGGAGCGCAGCTCGCGGCTGGTCCCCCGGGTGAGGTCGCGGCCAGCCACCACAATCCGGCCCTCCCGAGCCGGCAGTAGCCCCACCGCCGCCCGCCCAATCGTGGTCTTCCCGGAGCCGGACTCCCCCACCAGGCCAACCACCTCGCCGGGATCTATCCGCACGTTTATGTGCTCGGCGGCCCGGAACTCAGGACGTCGGCCCTGCTTGGGGTAGACGATGGCCACATCGTCGAGCAGCAGCGCCGGGGTCACCGCCGGATCACCGTCGGTGAGGGGTATCGGACGACCCTCGGCTGCGACCAGGGTGTGCGTCTCGATTTCGGGGACCGGGGTTCCGGAATCGGGGGTAGTGGCACCCATATGGGGCACGGCGCTGAGCAGTTGCCGGGTGTAGGGATGGTGCGGCCGGTGGAAGATGTCCTCAGCAGTACCGTGTTCGACGACGTGCCCGTCCTTCATGACTATTATCCGGTCAGCCAGGTCGGCCACCACACCCATGTCGTGAGTGATCAGGATGATGCCCGCATCCACCCGGTGCCGTAGGTCCCGGATCAGCTTCAGGATCTCGGCCTGCACGGTGACATCCAAGGCGGTAGTCGGCTCGTCGGCGATCAGCAGACCCGGATCGCAGGCGAGCGCCTGGGCGATAATTATCCGCTGCCGCTGGCCACCGGAGAACTGGTGGGGGTACTTGTCGAAACTATCGTGCGGGTCGGGAATCTCCACCAGCGCCATCAGCTCAACGGCTCGCCGTTTGGCCTGGGCTGGCGCCATCAGGAAGTGTGCCCGCAGGGTCTCCATTATCTGGAAGCCGACGGTGTAGACGGGGTTGAGAGCGGTCATCGGCTCCTGGAAGATCACCGAGATCTCATTGCCGCGAACCTCCCGCATCCGACTGGCTGGCATGCCAATCAGCTCGGCGCCTTTCAGTCGGGCCGATCCGGTGGCCCGGCCATTGCGCGGCAGCAGCCCAATCAGGCTCATCGATGACTGGCTCTTGCCCGACCCCGATTCGCCCACCACCGCCAGCACCTCCCCGGCCGCCAGGGTGTAGCTGACATTCTCGGCTGCGGTGAACCACTCGTCGCCCACCCAGAACCGAACCGTCAGTCCGGTCACCTCCAGCATGGTCTCCCCCGGAACAAACATGTGGCCGCTGATGCCGCGGGACAACCGTTCGGCCCGCTGCTGCGGCATCGTGCCTTCACTCATGGGTTCCCGCCTTCCGCTCTTCGGCCGCTAGCGCCGCATCCATCGTGCGCTTCGAAGGGATCCGCTTCGTGCGCGGATCGAAGGCATCCCGCAGGCCGTCACCGATGAAGTTGATGCTCAGCGCGAGCAAGATTATGAACAGGCCAGGCCACCAGAACAGCCACGGCCGGGTGAGGAAGGCCGTTTGATAGTCCGAGATCAACTTGCCCAACGACACATTGGGCTCGGTAACTCCGAAGCCGAGGAAGCTGAGGGCCGCCTCCAGCACCACCGCCGAGGACATTGTCAAGGTGGTGTTGACTATGATCACGCTGATCGAGTTGGGCAGCATGTGTTTGGTGATGATGCGCCAATCCGATGCCCCGGCCACCCGGGCTGCGTCCACGAACTCCCGCTCCCGTAACGTGAGGAATTCCGAGCGAACCAGGCGTGCTAGCGACGGCCACAGGATCAGGCCAAGGAAAACCGCCAGCATCAGCGGGATGTTCTCCCGGAAGGTGGCGCGGGCGGCCGCGGTCATCCCGAGTCGATCGGGGATCTCGGAGACCAGCTTGCCGAGCACGGCTCCGAGCACGATGACCGGCAGGGTGATCACCAGATCGGTGCCGCGCATCAGGAGGGTGTCGAGCGGGCCGCGGTAGTAGCCGGCGATCGCGCCCACGATGGTACCGATGGCCAAGGTCAGCAGGCCCAGCACCGTCATCACCAGCATGGAGGTCTGGATGCCGCGCATCACCATGGCGAAGTTGTCCCGGCCGATCATGTCCTGGCCGAAGGGATGGTCACCCAGCCCGGACCAGCTCAGCGTCGGCTGACCGCCGTTGACGACTCCGCCGTAGGTGGCATTGTGGTCTTGGTACTGCCACCAGCCCGGGAGGCCGAAGATGCCCATAGAACTGAACGACAGCACCGCGATGCCTACGATAACGACGATGCCAAAGACCGCGCCCGCGTGCCGGATGAAGCGTCGCCCCACGAGCTGATTCTGGGAGAGCCCGGCGACATCCTTCAGTTCGCCGATGCCCTCCCCGCGACCGGTGGCAACCTGGTCGGCCAGCGGATCGACTTCATTGCTCATGAGGTCACCCGGATTCGGGGGTCAAGGAGGCCGTAGGCCAGGTCGGCGACAATATTGGCCACCATGGCGAGCGCTCCGGTGATCATTATGTAGGCCATCACCGGGTCGATCTCGCTCTGCTTGAGGGAGACTATGAACAGCCGCCCCATGCCGGACCAGCCGAAGATGGTCTCGGTGATCACCGCGCCGCCGATCATGGTGATGAAGTCGACCGGCACTATCGAGGCCAAGGGCAGCAGCGCGTTGCGGAGGGCATGCCGCACTATCACCACCCGTTCGGAAACCCCTTTGGCCCGCGCGCTGCGGATGTAGTCCTGACCCATAACTTCGAGCATGGAGCCTCGCTGGTAGCGGGTGTACTGAGCGAACGAGATCAGCACCAGCGCGATGGTCGGCAACAGCAGGTGGGTCCACCGATCGAGCTGGGACATCCAGAAGTCTCCACCCAGGCCGGGAGTCTCCGTGCCGATGGTGGCGAGGGGGCGACCACGGATGATGCTGAGGTTGCTGTAGGCCTGCCACTCCTGCATCACCCTGTCGAAGTAGGTGGCCACCGACATCACCAGCGCCACCACCCCGGCCCCCCGCATCGAGACCCACCGGTCCGGGCCGGCAAACAACCAGCCCACGAACAACCCCAGCAGAACCGCCACCACCAGCAGGCCCACCAGCATCCAGACGGTCGCCTCGACGAAGAAGAACAGCCATTGCACCCCGATATAGGCCCCGACCCCCACGCCCGCAGTCGCCAGCGCCGACAACAGCGCCCGCCGATTGTGCAGGCCGGCGAAGATGGCAGTGACGGCGAACGCTGCGGCTACCCCCACCAAGGCCACGCCCACGGTGCCCAGCTGCGGGTCATGGACCCATCCGGTGAGCAGGACATACGTCAGGGCACCGAACGTGCTCAGCATCGCCATGGCGAAGGCCATCAGGCCTCGCTGCGGGGTCGTCCCCAGCGCCCCCGCCCAGAACAGTCCAGCCACCACCGAGATCCCCAGCAGGACCAGCCAGTTCAGCTGGGGATCGGAGAGATAGTCGTTGACTCCGATGGCAAGGAATTGCTTGAGCAGCACCGCCACCCAGAAGACCGGCAACGCGAACAGCACGAAGGAGACGAAGGTCAGCACGTAGTCGAAGAGCGAATACTGGCGCAGCGCCGAGACCAAACCGATGGCCACGCCCAGCAGGAGGGCCAGGCAGGTCGCGGCAAACACCAACTGCACCGAAGTGGCGATCGCGCCACCCAGCAGGGCGGTGACCGGCTGCCCCGACTGCCAGGCCACCCCCAGATCCCCGCGAATGAAACCTGCCAGCCAGTCGCCGTAGCGGAGATACCAGGGCAGATCCAGCCCCAGTTGAGCGATCCGAGCCGCGATCAGCTCCTCTTTGTTGGGGGCCGAACTCGCATACAGATCCTCCAGGGGATCGAGCGCCAAGGCAAGTAGGAAGTAGACTATCGCCGACAGCAGCAGCAGGAGTGCTGCCGCCATCGCCAGTCGACGCGCAATGAAGCCGATCATGCGCATGCCTTCGCAACGTCGAGTCTCAGGCGTCGAGCGTCCACTCCCAATAGTTCCAGAAGAGTGTTGGCGAGATAGCTATCGAGCTGAAGTTCCCCAGCCGGTTGCTCACCGCTGTCGGCTGCGGATGCTGGTACAGGATCAGCCCGAACGCATCATCAACGAGCAGCTTCTCGGCGGACTGCAGAATCTCCTGCTGTTTCGCCGGATCAAACTCAACCTGCAGCTTGTCGAACTCGGCGTCCACCTCCGCATTCGAGTATCCGTAGAAGTTGTTCTGCGCGCCGGTACGGAAGTTGGCATCGGACTCCCCGACCGCCGTGGTCGTGGATTGCCATCCGAAGACGACAGCGTCGTAGACGGTGGTGTCGGTCAGCTTGGGCCCCCAATCCTGCCGAGCACCGTCTTCGAGCTGGAAGAGGCCGTCAGTTTCGGCACTCTCTTTGATGAGCTGGAATTGCTGGGCTCGACGGGTGTTGCCCTCGGCATACATGAACCGCACCGCCACGGGTGTGGACACCCCGGCCTCCGCCAGCAGTTCCTTGGCTCGCGCCAGGTTGGCCTCACCGCCATAGGTGGCGTCCATGCCGTTGGCGGCGACCATGGCGTCGTAGTCGGGTGAACCCGGCACGATGGTGAAGGTGTTGCGGATCACCGCTTCGGGGTTGAGTGGCTTGATGATGTCCTCGACTATCCGCTGCCGCGGGATGGTGGACAGGAAAGCCGCCCGCACCAGCCTGGCCTTATTGGCGTCACCGTCGTAGGTTTCCGGATCGAAAGGGCCACCGTTGTTCATCGCCATATCGACATGCTCATAGGTTCCACCGGCGTCGTTGAGCACCGTCACCCCGGCCAGGGCCTCCATGGACGTGAGAATGTCTGCGGTCGCCTGCGGCTGGGTGGCGAGCACCTCTTCGTTTTGGAGGGCTTGGACGGACGCTTGCGCATCCGCGATTATCCGCACCACTATCTTGTCGATCGAGGGCTCATGGCTACCGGTGTAGTTCCCGTTGCGCCCCAGTTCTACGGAGGCCTCCTCGGCCAGGGCGCTAATAGTGTACGGACCAGTGCCTATCAGCAGTTCGGGCTCTGCTGGGGTGTTCTTGAAGTTGTAGTCAACATTCCACACATTGGAGATCTTGGACAGGGATTCCTGGTCGTCGTTCTGGAAGGCGGTCAGCACGGCGGTGGCTGCCTCGGCGGGATCCTCGATACCGAGGGCTCGCTGGCCGATGATGTGCGCTGGGAGCCCCCAGCTGGAGGCACCGAAGAGCAGGTTGTGCTCCCAGTCGATGTAGGGCTTGGAGTAGCTGTAGGTGATGGTGTTTCCGTCGACTGTCGGGGTCTCGGTGATCAGCGCCCGGGACGGGTCGGCGGCATCGAAGTAAACATCGCTGCCCTCGTTGGTGGAGGAGATCTCTTGAGTGTCGGGGTCATAGGTAACTTGGTCTTGTTTGATGGTGTTGAAGTGGCCGCTGACCGCCCCCCATTGCAGCACCAAGTCTGCTGGGGTAACTGGAACCCCATCCGACCAGGTCGCCGTTTCGGCGATGGTTTGGGTGATAGTCAATGGCTCATCTGAGATCTTTTCATAGGTACCGAAGCTCTCGTTGGGCACCAAGTTCAGATCGCCGTCATAGTAGGTGAACGAGTCGTTTGTCAGATACAAGATGTTGGCGTTCGCGGTGGCATTGCCCGAGGTCGTATCAACGTTGTAGGAGAAGAACCCCTGATTCCAGGCAATCGTCGCGGTCTGGCTGGCTGCGGTCGGCCCCGTCGATTGGTTGCTGGAGGTATCCGGGGTACACCCATTCAGCATCATCAGGCCCGACACTGCGACTGCGGCCGCTGCAACGAGCTTGCGCTTGCTCATCGTTCCTCCCAGTAGTCAGCGAGCCCGCGTCCCTACGGACTCGGGTGGGCCCGCCGCTCAACTGGACGCCGGACTGGTTCCTGCAACATACCTAGTGGATCGCAGAAAAGCCCACCGCTTCGGTGAGACCGTGCTCTGTTCGTTATCAAACAACCACCAACTGACTGAAATCAGCGTTATGCAGCCCTACCAGGAGTTGACGCCCTACCGCCGACGGACCACGACGGTGCCGAGAAGCAGATCATCCAGGCCCCTCCGGTCCGATCCGATAACGACAGCTGGAATCACCAGACAGATCAGCGCTGCGCGTACCGCCGCTCGCCACCAGCCGATCCGGGAACCGTCCAGTTGCACCACCCCGGCACCGGTGATGAGCTGTCCGAAGCTGCTGCCGGTCAGGCCGGTCAACACTGCCTTCTGCACACCATAGACAACCAGGATCATCCAGGCCCGCCACCCCTGTTCGGTGAGTACTCCGGCGCCGAACGCACCCACCGCAATGGTCATGCTGGCACCCCAGTCAACGATGAGGGCCCCGAGCCGCGTCCCCCAGGGCGCCACGGATCCGGCACCGGAGTCGGGGAGCCCAAGGCCCTCCCCTGGATACGGGTCGGTAGCTGTCACCGGGCGAGCATAGGCCACCGCACCGGGTGTCGCACCTGCAGCACACCGAGGCCCTCCCTCTCCGGGCGCGTAACATCGCCGAAACATGGGCGTAAATGGGCGGTGATCCAACCACACTAGATTCGCCATGTTCGTTCCCACCACATCATCGGAGGAAAGATGTTCCAAGGCGCCGACGACCTGCTGGCGTATGTGGCCGAGAATGAGATCGAGACGGTCGATGTCCGCTTCTGCGATCTCCCCGGCATCATGCAGCACTTCACTGTTCCGGCCAGCTTCCTGACCCGAGACGTCCTGGAAGAGGGCCTGAGCTTTGACGGCAGCTCGATCCGCGGCTTCCAGAAGATCCACGAGTCGGACATGGCACTGCTGCCGGACCCGACCACGGCATTCGTCGATCCGTTCCGCAAGTCGAAGACCCTGGTGATGAACTGGTTCGTCCATGATCCGATCACCAAAGAGCCCTACAGCCGCGACCCCCGCAACATTGCCCGCAAGGCGCAGGAGTACCTGCGCAGCACCGGCATCGGCGACACCGCCTACATGGGCCCCGAGGCTGAGTTCTACGTCTTCGATTCGGTGCGGTTCGAGACCAAGCAGAACGCTGGCTACTACTTCATCGAGTCCGAGGCTGGTGCCTGGGCGACCGGTTCGGAGAGCGATGCCGATGGCGCGCTGAACCGCGGCTACAAGGTCAAGTACAAGGGTGGCTATTTCCCGGTGGCCCCGGTGGATCACTTCGGGGATCTGCGTGACGACATGGTCCGCAATCTGATAAACGCCGGCCTGGAGATTGAGCGTGCTCACCACGAGGTCGGCACCGCTGGCCAGGGTGAGATCGCCACCCGGTTCGACACCTTGCTCGCCTCGGCGGACAACCTGATGAAGTACAAGTACATCATCAAGAACACCGCCTGGGAGAACGGCAAGACCGCCACCTTCATGCCGAAACCGATCTTCGGTGACAATGGTTCAGGCATGCATGTCCACCAGTCGGTGTGGAAGGACGGCCAGCCGCTGTTCGCCGACGAGGCTGGCTACGCGGGCCTCTCCGATACCGCCCGCTGGTACATCGGCGGCATCCTGGCGCACGCGCCGGCGCTGCTCGCGTTCACCAACCCGACGGCGAACTCCTACCACCGGCTGGTGCCCGGCTTCGAGGCTCCGGTCAACCTGGTCTACAGCCAGCGGAACCGGTCGGCCTGTATCCGGATCCCGATCACCGGCCCGAACCCCAAGACCAAGCGGATGGAGTTCCGCTGCCCCGACCCGTCGGCCAACCCCTACCTGGCCTTCGCGGCCATGCTCCTGGCCGGCCTGGACGGCATCCAGAACAAGATCGAGCCCCCCGCCCCGATCGACAAGGATCTCTATGAGCTGCCGCCGGAGGAACACGCCGAGATCGACACGGTTCCCGGTTCGCTGGAGGCCGCCCTCGACGCACTGGAGGCCGACCACGACTTCCTGCTCGCCGGTGACGTCTTCACCGCTGACCTGATCGAGGCCTGGGTCGAGCTCAAACGCGATGACATCGACCAGCTCCGGTTGCGTCCGCATCCGCACGAGTTCGAGATGTACTTCGACATCTGATCTGGGGGTTTTCAGCCTCTGCCAGTCGTCGCCGAAAACGGCCCCTGACCTGCACGGACGTCTTTCGAGGTCTGTCAGGTCAGGGGTCATTTTTCGTTGCTCTGCGCCCTACCGCGGCCCCACGATCAAGGCCCCAGGATCAAACAGCCGGGCCAGGACTCACCCCCAAGCTGTCGACGGATTCCATTGCTTACGTTTGTCGATAGTATCGTTGCGCGTTAGGATTGCGTCGTGATCCGGTCCTTCAAGAACACCGACACAGAGAAGGTCTGGAACCGTGAACATGTCCGAGCCTTGGGACCCGAACTGCAACGGGCCGCGCAGAAGAAGTTCCGCCTCCTCAACGCGGCCTCAGAACTGAACAGCCTGCGGGTGCCCTAGAGAAGCTGCTCGGCGACCGCGCCGGCCAGCACTCCATCCGCATCAACGACCAATACCGAATCTGCTTCGTCTGGACCGACACCGGAGCAGACGACGTCGAGATCACCGACTACCACTGACCAAGAGAGGAGACCGATCATGGCAACGAAGGCCAAGGCACCCGACCCGATCACTCCCGGCGAGATCCTGCTGACCGAGTTCCTGGAGCCGCTGGGCATCACGCAGTACCGCCTCGCTCAAGCCACCGGACTCCCCCAGACCCGGATCAGCGAGATCGTGCGCGGCAAACGTGCCATCACCACCGAGACCGCCCTGCGACTGTCCAAGGCCCTCGGCGTCGACGACCGGTTCTGGATCAACATCCAGACCGACTACGACCTCGAAGTCGAGCGTGACCTCCACGCCGACGAGCTGGCCAAGGTGACCGCGTTGGTGGCGAGCTGAAAGCCGGCCACCGGAGGCCCCACCGCGGCCCCAGCCTGACGGAGGAGAAATCAAGGGTTCTGATCCGAGTGGGGGTACACCTGGCCGGTACCGCTCTATTCCTGGCGCTCGCCGGTTGCCAACCGGCGCAACCCACACCCACCACCCCCGCGCCGGAATCTCCCCCCTCCGCGCCGGGAGGCTCGGCACCGGTCAAGACCACCACCCCGGAGTTCTCCTATGTTACAGATCTGACTTTTGAGGCTGCCTGGGCGATGAGCTTCCTCCCCGACGAGCGGGCACTGGTCACCCAGCGGACCGGAGAACTGCTCCTCGTCGACCTCGACGCACACACGACCACCCCGGTATCCGGGGTTCCCGAGGTTCACGTCGCCGGGCAGGGCGGGCTGGGCGATGTCCTGGTCGGGCCCGGAGAGCCTGGAGGCGTGGCCACCGTCTATCTCTCCTGGGCGGAGTTGTCCGCCGATCAGACCAGCGGTGCGGTGGTGGCCCGCGCCCAGCTCGACCTCGGCGCCGGGACGCCGCAACTCACCGATCTGACAGTGCTCTGGCGACAACAGCCCACCATCAACGGGGGCAGTCACTACGGCCATCGGCTGGCGCTCAGCCCCGATGGCCAGTACCTCTTCCTCACCTCTGGCGAACGTCAGGCCCAGGAGCCCGCCCAGGACCCCGCCTCGGATCTCGGCAAGATCATCCGGCTGCACCTGGCCACCGGCATCGCCGAGCAGTGGAGCCTGGGGCACCGCAATCCTCTCGGCCTGGCCTTCGCACCGGATGGCAGGCTGTGGTCCACCGAGATGGGGCCGGAAGGCGGTGACGAACTCAACCTGATCACCGAGGGCGGCAACTACGGTTGGCCGGAGGCCTCCAACGGATCGCAGTACGGTGGCGCCGACATCCCCGATCATGCCCCCGGGGACGGGTTCACCGCACCGGTGGTCTCCTGGAATCCGAGCATCTCCCCCGGTTCGCTGCTCCTCTACTCCGGCGACGCCTTTCCCGATTGGCATGCCGATGCCCTCATCGGCGCACTGAGCGGACAGGCCCTCGTGCGGATCGACCTGACCGATGACACCGGCAGCATCGCCGACACCTGGCCGATGGAGAACCGGATCCGGGTGGTCGCCCAGGATCCCCGCGACGGCACGATATGGCTCATCGAGGACGGTGACGGGGGCCGGTTGATCCATCTGACGGCTTCCCCGTGATTACATCGCCGCAGGGCAGCGATCACCGCGGGAGCTGTGACGAACCGGAGGGCGAACGACGATGTCCGGGATACCCTTGGCCGACCGTGCAGGACTCATGCCCCGCGACTGCCACAGCTTGGCCCGACGGAGGATAACGTGGGGCGTTGTCCACAGATGTGCGATCGACCCTCGAATCACCAACATGTTCGAATAAAATAGAACACATGAAGCCAACACCCCCACCGACAGTCAGCCCCCCACCCCGGAAACCACGACCGGGGAAACCCAGCACCGTCCCGCCACCCCAACCCAGACCGGCGGGCCAGCACCCTGGCAAGCCATCAGAATCGCCGCCCGCTGCGCAGAGGCCGGACTCACCGCCGAAGCCACCCAATGGGTCGACCACCAACTGGTCACCGCACTCCCCGCACTCGGCTGGACCCGGGCCACCCGCAGCCTTGAAGGCCTCATCATCAAAGCCGACCCCGCCCTGGCAGCCCGAACCCGCCCACCACAAACACACCGACAGATACATCCACATCGGCGAACACCAATCCGGAGGCTCCGAAATCTACGGCCGTCTCAACACCGAAACCGCCCTCACCTTGGACACCACCCTCAACCAGCTCGCCGACACCCTCAAGATCTGCGGTAGCACCGAATGCGCCAAACAACGTCGCGCCACCGCACTCGGTCTCCTCGCCGACCCCGCCACCGCGCTCGACCTACTCACCAGCACCACCAGCGGGATACCAACCGGACGGCGGCTCCCCGCTACGCTCATGGTGCACATCGCCGCAGACACCATCACCACCACCGCATCCGAAACTGCCAGCACCCATGCCGGCGTCGCCCGGGTCGAAGGCATCGGCGCCCTCGACACCCACACCCTCAAACGCTTCCTCGCCAACAGCCACGTCACTATCCGACCGGTCATCGACCTCAACACCATCCCACCCGTCGACGCCTACGAAACCCCCCGCCAGATGCGCACCCTGATCCACCAACGCAACCCCGTCGACGTGTTCCCCCACGGCACCCACCCAGCCCCCGGACTCGACCTCGACCACACCATCCCCTACAACCCCAAAACAGCACCCGGCGGCCACCAAACCCGCCCCGACAACCTCGGCCCCCTCACCAGACGAGCCCACCGAGCCAAGACCTCCAAAATCTGGAACGTCCAACAACCCTAACCCGGCACCTACCTCTGGACCTCACCCACCGGCCACCAATACCAAGGATGCGCTGATCAATGCTGTCCTGTGCGAGGACGTGCCGGGCGGGATGAACCGCAACCCCACATCTGGTAGGTGTGCTGGAGGTCCATCGCCAGATGTGGGGGAAGCGGTTCGCCCGATCCGGTGCGCCACAGCCAGGGCATGATTGATCAGCGCATCCCCAAGTAACCCCCACGGCACCCAACCCCTGGGACGACTCCGGCGGAGCTAGGCCAGCGGCCCGGTGGCGATAGGCCGTTCACTCCCGGCGTAGGCCGACCATGAACCGGGGAACAATCGGCCCCCGGTGAAGCCGGCATGCTCCATGGCGAGCAGGTTGTGGCATGCCGTGATGCCCGAACCGCAGTAGACGACGGCGTCGCCCGCCGATGTGAGCCCGACAGACTCAAAGCGCATCCGGAGAGCATCGGGGGAGAGAAAGTACCCCTGCGCGTTGAGATTTCCCACGAACGGGAGATTGACCGCCCCCGGAACGTGGCCAGCCCGGACATCAATGGGTTCCGACTCACCTCGGTAGCGCTCGGGAGCTCGCGAGTCGATCACCAGCGGCGCGGTGTCGGCATCATTCATGCTGGCCAACCGCTCTGGCCTCCAGGAGCGCGGCCCAAAGTGCCCCCGTGCGGGTTGAGGAACCTCAGTCGTCAGCTCACCCGCCCACGCACCAATTCCGCCGTCGAGCAAGGCCGCCCCAACCCCGATCGAGCGCAACAACCACACCAGCCGCCCCGCCGAGGCGCCCCCGGCATCGTCATAGGCGACCACGACCGAGTCGTGACTGATACCGGCGTCGGCCATCGCCTCGGCGAAGACTATGGGCTCGGGAAGCGGGTGCCGCCCTTCAGCCCAGCTCGGTGGTGAGGCCAGAGCAGTGTTCAGATCGATAAAGACGGCGCCGGGCAGATGACCCGTCACATAGGCATCCCGGCCGGATCGGCCGTCCAGATACCACCGAACATCCACCACCACTGCGTCGGGGTGGTCGGCCAACCAGGTCACATCAACGATGGGTGCGATCACACCGGGAGCCTAGCCGGTGCCCCGGATCTGGTGGGTGTACTGGATGTCCATCGCCAGATGTGGGGGAAGCGGTTCGCCCGATCCGGTGCGCCGCAGCCAGGGCATGATTGATCAGCGCATCCTTAGATGGGCAACTTGCGGAAGAGGGGTTCTGGGATGGCACGCAGCACCGCCATGACGGCCCGGAAAGCCGGCGGCGCCCAGATGAGCTCCTTGCCGTCCCGAGCGGCCGCCACCACCTGCCGCGCGACGACCTCCTTGTCAACGGTGAGCGGCGCCTCCTTGACTCCGGCAGACATCCGGGTGCGTACCTGACCCGGACGCACTACCAGCACCTTGACCCCGGCGGGCTTGAGGGCCTGCCCCAGATTCCGGTAGAAGCCGTCCAGACCCGCCTTGGTGGAGCCATAGACGAAGTTCGAGCGGCGCACCCGCTCTCCAGCAGCCGAACTCAGCACGATAACCTGCCCATACCCCTGGGCCGACATCCGCTCCCCCAGCAGAACGCCTACGCTGAGTGCACCGGTGTAGTTCACCTGGGCGATCTGGACGATCTGCTCCTGCTGTTGCCAGAGCTCCTCGGCCTCCCCCAGCAGCCCGAAGGCGACGATGGCCACATCAACATCGCCACCCGCCCAGGCCGCATCCAGGACGTGTGCGTGGGTGTCGAACTCCGTGGCGTCGAAGTCCAGCAGCATCACCTCTTCCGCACCTGCCGCTACCAGCGCATCCGCGGCCTCCGCCCGGGCCTCCCCGGGTCGGGCAGCGAGCACCACCTCGGCAGCCGCTCGAGACAGGTATTCGGCAACAATCGCCAGGCCGATCTCGGAGGTGCCCCCGAGGAGCAGAATCCGTTGCGGGTTGCCGGTGGCATCGATCACATCAACTCCAGTCGTCGGGCCAAGTCGGAGACAAAAACCCCGTGGGGATCAACCCGGCGCCGGGTGGCGATCCAGGAGTCGAGCTCAGGGTACATCGCATGGAATGTCGCCGCGCTCGTCCGCGAGTCCTTGGAGGTGTAGAGCCGCCCGCCGAACTCGGCCACCTGCGCGTCGAGGCGGGTCAAGAACTCAGATAGGCCGGCTCGGATCGGGAAGTCGACACAGACATTCCAGCCGGCCATCGGATAGGACAACGGCGCCCGGTTTCCGTCCCCGAAGAGCTTGAAGACATTGAGGAATGAGGAGTGCCCCGAACGCTGAATGTCGCCGATGATGTCAGTGAAGGCCGCTACCGCAGCCGGTGGCACTACGAACTGGTACTGCAGGAACCCATGGCTGCCGTAGGCCCGGTTCCATTCGCCGAACATGTCGAGCGGATGGTAGAAGCCGGTCAGGCTTTGGATTTTGTTGGTGTAGGTGCCGCTCTTGAGGTACCAGGCCCGGCCGAGCAGCCCGAAGGTAACCCGGTTGGCCAGTCCGTTGGGAAAAGCATCCGGAAGCGTGAGAAAGGTGCGGCCGCTAAAGGCCAGGGGGTCAGCAGCCAGGGTGGGGGCATACTCCTGCAGTTCGGCCAGGGTGGCCAGCCGACCCCGAGAGATCGCCGCCCGGCCAAGTTTCGGCGACGCCGACATCGCGTCGAACCAGGCCGAGGAATAGTCGTAGCGGGCCTCGGAGCCATCACTGTGGGCCGCGATGGTTTCGGACAGCGAACCGGTCGCTACTCCGTCAGCGAGGAAGTAGGCGGTTTCGGTCCGGGCCATCGCCAGCGTGGCGGTCACGATGATGCCGGTCAGACCGATCCCGCCCACCGTCGCCCAGAAGAGCGAACCGTCTGGATCATCCGGGCTGCCATCGGGCTGCAGCGTCAGGATGCTGCCGTCGGCGATCAGCACATCCATGCTCAGCACGTGATCGCCGAAGCTTCCGGCGCTGTGGTGATTCTTGCCGTGAACGTCGTTGGCAATCGCCCCACCGACGGTTACCTGCCGGGTCCCGGGAAGCACGGCCACCCAGAGCCCATGGGGCAAGGCCGCGCGCATCAGGGCATTCAGCGACACCCCAGCATCCACGGTCACCGTGGCCTGGTCAGCGTCAATGTGGTGGATCCGGTTCAGGGCGGTCATGTCGAGCACGAGCCCACCGCCGTTCTGGGCGACATCGCCGTAGCTGCGTCCCAAACCTCGAGCCAGCACCCCCCGGCCGCGACCAGCGGTCCTCTCGGCCGCTACCCGGCGTACGGCGGCGGCCATAATTTCCACGTCTGGGGTCTTGAGGACGTCGGCGACACTGGCTGCGGTCCGCCCCCATCCCGTCAGCGGGCGGGAGGTCGATACTGAACTGCTCATCACCTCGCACTGTACTGCGCACCGGTAGGGATCATCGCCGGGCGGCAGATAATCTCACTCGAGACCCCAGAAAAGCCGATCCATCACGTCCCGGGCCCGGCGGGCGGCCCGCGCCCAGTCATCCTGAAACACCGAGGCCTCACCGGGCGGATAGCCCAGCAGGTTGGCCAGGGAGGCAATCTCCCGGGCATCGGTGGGTAGCGCATCCGAGGCCCGACCGCGGAGCAGCATGGTCCCATTGCGGATCCGGGCAGCCAGTTCCCAGGCGGTCCGCAGGTCGACGGCATCCTCGGCCGTAACCAGACCCGACTCCGCGAGCGCAGTCAAGGCCGCCAGTGTGCTGGGTGTCTGTAGGGTCGGCACCTCGTGAGCATGCGCCAGCTGCAGCACCTGGATGGTCCATTCCACATCGGACAGCCCGCCCGGGCCCAGCTTGACGTGGCGCCGAGGATCGGTCCCTCGCACCCGTTCACTCTCCATCCGCGCCTTGAGCTTGCGAATCTCGGTGAGTTGCCGACTGGGGAGTCCACCGGTGGGCCAGCGCACCGGGGTGATCGACTCCAGCAGGGACTCCGCTAGCACCGGATCCCCGGCACCGGAGCCCGCCCGGACCAAGGCTTGCGCTTCCCACGTGGATGACCAGCGCTCGTAGTAGGCGCGGTAGGAGGAGAGCGTGCGCACCATAGGCCCCCCCTTGCCCTCAGGCCGCAGGTCGAGATCCAGCTCCAGCACCGGATCTGCGCCCGGAGTCCGCAGCAGCTCCCGGACCCTGGTTATCAGCCGGTTCGCCTGCCCTAGGGCCTCGGGGTCCTCGGAGTCCGCGGCGACCACCATGGCATCCGCATCAGAGGAGTAGGAGCATTCGCCTCCGCCCCAGCGGCCCATCGCGATCAGCGCTAGCCGTGGGGCTGCCGGGAATTCACGGGCGGCTACACCGAGCGTGGCATTGAGGGTGGCGGTCATGATGCCGCTGAGGTCCCGCCCCACCGTGGCCAGATCGTCGGCTGCCAGCAGATCAGCCATCGCCACCCGGAGGAGTTCCTTACGTCGGATCGCCCGGATTGCATCGACGGCTGCACGCGGATCGTCGTGACGGCGGGCCACGGATTCCATCTCAGCCTGGATCTGCTCAGCGTCGCGGTGGGTACCGTCGCCGTCCTCGGCCGACAACAGCTGGACGGTCTGGGGCGCGCGCAGCAACAGGTCCACCGCGAACCGGCTGGAGGCCAGTACTCGGGCCAGGTTCTCCGCCATCGCCCCCTCGTCACGGAGCGCCCGCAGGTACCAGGAGGTCCGGCCGAGTGCTTCGGAGACCCGCCGGAACGCCAGCAGCCCATGATCCGGATTCGGGCCGGTGGCGAACCAACCCAGCATGGCTGGCAAGAGTTGTCGCTGAATCTCCGCCTGCCGGGTAAAGCCCACCGACAGCGCCTCGATGTGCCGCAGCGCCGCGCGAGTGTCATTGAAGCCCAGGGCTCGCAATCGCGTCTCGGCCGCCTCTGAGGTGAGCCGGACCTCATCGGTGGAGATCCGGGCGACCGCCTCCAGCAACGGGGAGTAGAACAGGCGCTGGTGCAACCGAAGCACCCGTCGGGTGGAGGCGCGCCAGGTGGCCAGTAGTTCGTCCGGCCCGGCATGCCCGGTGGATCGGGCTAGCTGACGTAGAGGCACCTCATCGCTGGGCATCAGATGGGTTCGCCGGAGCTGGGAGAGCTGAATCCGGTGTTCGAGGACCCGCTGGATCCGGTAGGCCTCCCCCAGCTCGGGGCCGTCAGTACGCCCGACGTAGCCGGCCTCGACCAGCCGCTCCAACGCAGCGAAGGTGCCCCGCACCCGGAGCCGTTCGTCGGCGCGGCCATGGACCAGCTGGAGCAGTTGCACGGTGAACTCGGTGTCCCGTAGTCCTCCGGCGCCCAGCTTGATCTCCAGGTCGGCCTCCTTGGCAGGCAGGAGCGCGATCACCCGCTTCCGCATCGCCTGGCTCTCCGCGACGAACTGAGGATCGTCGGCGGCGGTCCAAACTTGGGGGGCCACCAAGTCGACGAACTCCTGGCCTAGGGCCAGATCGCCGGCCATCGGCCGTGCCTTGAGCAGGGCTTGGAATTCCCAATTCTTGGCCCACTTGTCGTAATAGGCCCGCATCGAGGCCAGGGTGCGCACCAGCGGGCCTGCTTTACCCTCGGGACGAAGGTTGGCGTCGACCTGCCAGATGGTTCCGGCGGCAGTATGGGCTGAGCAGATCCGGGCGAGGGCGGCGGCCAACCGGGTGCCAACCCTGACCGCGGCTTCACCGGATAGCGCCGCGTCTGAATCCCCGACAGGCTCCGGCTCGACCACATAGATAACGTCGACATCGGAAACGTAGTTGAGCTCCTGCGCACCGGTTTTCCCCATGGCCAACACGGCGAGGCGCACGCCCTCGTACCCGTCCACCTCACCGCGCGCCAGCGCCAGCGCCGTGGCCACGGTCGCATCGGCGAGGTCGGCCAGTTCCGCGGAAATGTCGGACACTATCTCTGCCGGATCTGGCGCGGTGAGATCCCGGGCAGCGATCCGCAACAGCGCCCGGCGGTAGGCCAGTCGAAGATCATCGGAGCGGGATGGGTCGGCCACTGGTTTGGCCAGCTGCGGATCCGCATCCACCGCGGTCAGGAGTTCGGCAAGCACTTCCGCGGCCGAACTCCGCTGTGGAGCATCGGCAAGGACCGTTAGCACCTCCGGGTGGACCACGATGTGCTGACCCAGTGCGGTTGAGGCACCGAGCACGGCGGTCACCCGGCGCCGATAGCCGGGATCGTCCAGCACCGGCTGGAGTGCGGCCCGCTGGGTGGCCACCAGCCGGCCGATGTAGGCGAGCGCCTGATCGGGGTCTGCGCTCTGAATCACGTCAGCGACCAGGGCCCGCACGACGGTCTCATCGAGGTCATCCAGACACTGAGCGATAACCTCGACCGCCTGCCGAGGCTCGGTAAAACCGCGCCGCGCAAGCTCTCCGGCCTGGGTCGCCATCCGATCCATGAGGCTTCATGGTAGCGATGCCGTTTTCGGACGCGGGTACTGTGGCTCCCGAAATCGCTGAAAGGTCTCACATGCACAGCTCGCCCCGGCGCCGCCGGTGGACCCGCCCACGCATCGTCGGCGTGGCCTTGGTGGCCGCGCTCGCGGTAGTAGCTGTGATCGCCGGAGTTGCACTGTTGCTTCCCCCGCCGGACTCTGAGCCCACCACCGAAGTCATGCGCGCCACCCGGGCTGACCAGACCACAGCGGTCGCCGTGTCGGGGACACTGGCCCCGCGCGATCTAGCCAACGCCTCATTCGCGGTCCCTGGGACAGTCGCCAGCATCGCGGTCAACGTCGGCGATGAGGTTTCCGCCGGGGCGACGTTGGCCACATTGAATGACACCGAGCTTGCCAACGCGGTCGCATTAGCCGAAGCCAACCTCACCGCCGCCCGGGCGCAGGCCCAAACCATACGGGACACCGACGGAGCCACCTCGGCGCAAATATCGGCGGCCGAAGCTCAGATTTCGGCCATGCAGGCAAACGTCACCAGTGCCCGGGGCCGGCACGATGACGCCACCCTGACCTCCCCGCTCACCGGAGTGGTGGCCGAGGTAACCCTGAGCATCGGCGACCAAGTCAGCGGCGCCACGGGCACGTCCCTAGGTTCTGGCGGGCCGCTACCCGGGATCGACATTCCCGGGCTCAGCGGCGGGTCCTTGGGCGGCAGCAGCGGCAGCAGCGCCACTGTCGGCAGCGGGCACATAGTCATTATCAAGCCCGATGCCTGGACGCTGGAGGCCACCGTCGGCACCGCAGATCTGCCCACCATCGCCCCGGGCCAAGAGGCGATAGTGACCCCCACAGGCACCTCCCTGGAGGTCAGCGCCGTGGTCGATACGGTGGGCATCGTCGCCAGTCAGGATAGCGGTGGCGCGGCCCGGTTCCCGGTCAACTTGAGCATCACCGATCCAGAGGTGGACCTGTTCACCGGGTCGGATGCCGACGCGGTGATCCTCAGCAAGGTAGTCCCCGACGTGCTGACCATTCCGGCAGCGGCCATCACCTACGCCGACGAGACCGCCACTGTCCAGCGACCCGACGGATCCACCGTCGAGATCACCGCGGGCCGACGCTTCGGTGACCGGCAGGAGGTGCTCTCCGGAATCAGCGAGGGCGACGAGGTCCTGGTGCCCCGCGGCACCGTGGTCACCGGCGTCCCTCGCGGCCCGTTTGGCCCGAATGGGACCTTCACCTCACCCGATACCACCACTCCAGAACGATGAGTGCGCTGCTGCACATGGCGGGTGTGCGGAAGACCTATGCGACCGGCTCGGTAGCGGTGGATGCCCTGCGGGGAATCGACCTCGAGGTCACCGCAGGTGGCTATGTGGCCATCGTTGGCCCCTCCGGCTCGGGCAAGTCCACCTTGATGAACATAATCGGGTGCCTGGACATCCCCACAGCGGGGAGCTATTCGTTGGACGGCGAGGATGTCAGCTCGATGTCCGAAGCCCAGCTGGCCGACGTGCGGAATCGCCGGATCGGGTTTGTGTTCCAGCAGTTCAACCTGCTCGCCTCCATGACCGCGCTGCGGAACGTCGAGCTGCCGCTGATGTATGCCGGCGTTCCCCCGGCGGCCCGCCATCAGCGGGCCCGGGAGGCATTGGCCAAGGTCGGGCTGGCGGATCGGGTTGACCATCGTCCCGGCGAGCTCTCTGGGGGGCAGCAGCAGCGAGTCTCGGTGGCCCGGGCGCTGGTGACCAACCCCAGCCTGATCCTGGCCGATGAACCAACCGGCAACCTCGATTCCCGCTCCACCACCGACATCTTGGCCTTGTTCCAGGAGCTCCACGAGGCTGGACGCACCATCGTGCTCATCACCCACGAGCACGATGTGGCCGCCCGGGCGGATCGTGTGGTGCGGATCATCGACGGCCTCTTGGAGGAGGGTGAGGTAGCGGCATGAGCTGGACCGAAACTCTCCGGATCGCCGTCGAGGCGCTGGTGGCGCGGCGGATGCGGTCGCTGCTCACCATGCTCGGCATCCTGATCGGGATCGCTGCGGTCATGCTGACGGTGGGTCTCGGCGACGGGGCCCGCAATGAGATCAACCGGCAGATCAGCTCACTGGGGGCCAATCTGCTGATAGTGCTCCCCGGCGGCTCGTCCGGATTCGGCTCCATGAGCAGCGGCGGGGGCTCCTCGCTGACCATGGAAGACGCCGCAGTGCTCAGCAATCCCGACGTCGCGCCGGACATCGCCGGGGTCGCCCCGATCATGTCTGCGGTCGGAAACCTGCGCTATGAGACCACCACCTATACCAGTTCGGTGGAAGGCACCACCCCCGACTGGATCAGTGTCCGCGCACGGTCCATGGCTAATGGCCGATTTTTCACCGACGGCGAGCTGGCCTCCGCCGAGCAGGTGGCCGTACTCGGACCCGCCACCGCCGCCGAGCTGTTCACCGAGATCCCCGCCCTCGGTCAGCAGATAACTATAAATACCCAGGCGTTCACGGTGGTGGGGGTGCTAGAACCATCGGGCTCCAACTCGATCCAGAATGAGGACGATACCGTCTTGGTGCCGTTGTCCACGATGGCCCAGCGGTTGGCCCCCTCAGCGAACGCTCGCAGCCTCACCGCCATGTACATCGCTGCCCGCGATGAGGCATCTATCGGTTCGGCCCATCAGCAGATCACCCGCACTCTGGTGGTGAATCATGGCACCACCACCGCCGACAAGGACTTCTCGATCATGACCTTCCAGGCGCTGATGACCGCCGCCGACACCATGACCGGAGTACTCACCTCACTGCTCAGCGGGCTGGCTGCGATTTCGCTGATCGTGGGCGGTATCGGCGTCATGAACATCATGCTGGTGTCTGTCAGCGAGCGGGTCCGCGAGATCGGACTCCGCAAAGCCCTCGGGGCCACCCCTGCGCTGATCCGGCGGCAATTCCTGGTCGAGGCGGGCATCCTCGGACTCCTGGGCGGAGCCCTGGGGATCCTGGTCGGCATGGCGGGGGCAGCCATCTTGACCCCGATTCTGGACATCACCGTGGCTCTCTCCCTGCCCGCGACCCTGATCGCCCTGGCGGTGTCCCTCACCATCGGATTGGTTGCGGGGGTCTATCCGGCCTCGCGGGCAGCCCGGCTGGCACCGATAGATGCTCTGAGGAGCGAGTGATGAAGCGCGAACGGCTCGCAGCAGCAATCGGCATCCTGACCGGCGCCGCCATCCTGACCACGTGGATATGGTGGCCGCGCGAAGGTGAGGCCACCTATGTCGTCGCCCCGGCAGCGCGGGCCACCGTAACCGAGACCCTCACCCTGGTCGGGCCGGTCGAGCGGGACACCCAAGCCGAGCTCTCCTTCGACACCCCGGGACAGGTGATCGCTGTCGAAGTCTCGTTAGGTGAGGAAGTGATCGCCGGGCAACCCATCGCCCGGATCGACCCCGCGCCGCTCCGGCTGACGGTGCTCACCGCGCGCGCCAGTGTTGCCCAGGCCGAAGCCCAACTGGATGCTGACTTGACCGCCCAGAAGAATGGCGGGAGCACTGCCAGCCCGCCAGCTGCGGCGACGGGCACGCTCCCGGAGCTGGATACCGGAACCGCCCCGGGTAGCGACACCACCGCCCCTGGCTCGACCGGGCCGCTGCCCGGCGCCCTGGGGGCATCGGGCAGCCAGGAACCGCCCGCCTACCTAGCCGATCTGCAAAGCTCCCTCGGAGGGGTCCAGGCCGCCTTGACCGCCCAGCAGCAGGTGTGCACTCCGGTGTTCACCCAGCTTCAGGAGCTGCGTGATCTCGGGGAGACGGTGGCGCTGCCCACTGCCCAACCGCCGCTGGCGATGACCCCGCCCCCCTCAGCAGCTGTCCCGGCAACCGCCACCCCCTCAGCCACCCCCCTCACCCCTGCCGCCGGACCTTCAGCAACTGCCTCTGTGAGCCCGATACCCTCGCCGTCCCCTGCTCCCGCAGGGTCGGCCACCGCGGCCCCCACCGCGCCCTCTGCTACCCCAGAAACACCAGTGGCCCCGGTGACATCGGTTAGCCCAGCGATCGCGACGGCACCAGCCCCTTCGGCGACATCGGATAGCGCAGCAACCCCACCCAAGCCAGCCGCCCCATCGACATCGGCGACATTGGCACCGCCTACCCAGCCACCTCCTCCACGCCCCTCTCCGCTGCCCACCAGCCTCCCAACTCAGCTACCCACCAGCCTTCCCACCACGCTCCCCCCGAGCTGGCCAGCGGGGCTGCCCAGCGATCCCGATGACCTGACCGTTTTCCTGACTGGATTCCAGGCCTGCTCGGTGTCGATGGGCGTCACTGCCCAGGCGGAGGCTGAGGCGGCGGCGGCGATAATGACCGCATCGCAAGAGATGGCTGTCGCCAATCAGGCCGCCGCCGAAGCCTTGGCCCAAGCCCAGGCCGAGCTCGCCGCCGCCACCGAACAGGCAACCCAGGCCGCGATGGAGGCCGCGCAGCAGCAACTCGAGGAGCAGCTCAGCGCCCTAGCCGGAGGCGTGGTGACCGATGCCACCATCGCCCGGGACCGGGCCACGCTGCTCCAAGCTCGCCAGCAGTTGGCCACCGCCGAGACTGATCTGGCCGGAGCCACCCTCACCTCTCCGGTATCGGGGACTGTCGGTGCCCTGGGTTTCGTCACCGGTGAGCCCTCGACCGGTGCGTCGGCAACCATTGTCGGGGCCGGGGCGGCGACGGTCACCATTGATGTGCCCCTCAGCGACCGCGCTCTGGTGGCCCCGCAAACGGCCGCCACCGTGGGACAGCTGGTCAGCCCTCACGCCTTGTCCGGTGAGGTGACCACCGTCAGCGTGCTCCCCACCGGCTCCACGGGATCACCTCGGTATGCCACCACGGTGCTCGCCGACGATCCGACCGGGCTGCTCAACGCCGGCGCCTATGCCGAGGTGACCCTCACCCTGCGGGATCTGCCCGATGTGCTCACCGTTCCCAGCTCTGCGGTCACCATGATCACCGATACCACCGGTACGGTGGAGGTGGTGCCCAACGCCCGGGCGATCACTGCCGACACCATCACCGTGGTCATCGGCGGGCGGGGCGGCGGCCGGGTGGAGATAGTGTCCGGCCTGAATGAGGGGCAACTGGTGGCCCTCGCTGACCGCAGGCTGCCGGTCCCCGGTGGGCTGGAGCAGTATGATCCACCAGGACCGGCCACGCCCTCCCCCACGGCCACCCGCTGATGGGTCCGACCGGCAACGCGCCCCTGGCTGGGCGGGTGCGTACCTCATTGCGCGACTTTGCCCGCCAGCATCCCGGCCAGCTGATCGAGATCCGGGTTCCTCCCTACGCAGCGGTGCAGGTGGGCCTTCCTGGCGTGACCACCGCGCACCGGCGCGGCACCCCGCCCAACGTTATCGAGATGACCCCCGAGATCTGGCTGGCACTCAGCAACGGATCCGTCAGCTGGACCGAAGCAACCCACGCCCATCTGGTGCAGGCGAGCGGCGTGCATGCTGACCTCGGCCCCCTGCTCCGCGCGGTCGGGACATCTGATGTTGAACGATCAGTGTGAGGTTGCTAGCGTCACAGCCATCCTGAGCGGTGAGGACAACAACACTACGCCCTCGATTAACGTCCCCAGGCAGGGGACTGTGGCCCGGAGGCCGGGTCGCCCCTAGAGGAGGGTACTGCCGGCCCATGACACCTACAACAATCACATCCCACCAGTGATAATTGGCTCCTGGGCGCAGCCCGTCCCCCTAGCCGGCGACCCAAGAGCAAGCGCCTCTCCGAAAAAGCACAGATTTCACCCAAATACTCACCATGGACGTGGGCTTATACATGACGTTCCCGCACCTTATACGGAAAGGGAACGCAGCCGAGCCGGCTCCAGGCACACCACAGCAAGGGCGGCGACCTGAACCGCTAAACAATAGCTCCGACCCCAAGAATGCAGGTGCCAATCCTCCAGCAGCCCACCCCGAGCACGCCCACACTTGAGACGAACGGCCTTCAGACATACCCCCGGCCCGGACAAGCCCTGACACCCCTCTGGCCGACCCCCGGCCACCACCGGGCGAACGTTACGCACCAGCGAACAGTAGTAGCCCCAAGCATCGCTGCCTCAGCCATCGCACCGCTCAATAACACCCACATCACAAGCGAACAAATACTACCCCACCTTGTGCATAACGTCGTTTTCCAACGGCCTCATCGTGCACTCCCCCAGGAATCGGCTCGCGACCCACACTCTCCGACACGATACGCCCACAGTCAACCTGGCCCATAAACAAATATCAATAAGAACCACACACACATCATTGACCAGGAGCATCGAATATTAGCTCGTCACGCCCCCTAGCACCCGCACCTTAATTTCCAGCGATTCGCCTTACTGTGGCACTTGAAAATTGCACAGCTTGCTCCATCCGCATCGTGCTAGCGTTCCCTCCGTCACACCGCACATAGCGTTGTGGCACCCGGTTATGGCAAACCCCCTTGCCGTTCCTGGGTCACGGTAATGGCATTACACCCCAGGGTGTAGCGCCTTGTCAGATGGGCATTCATGGCCGCATGGTGCCCTGAATAAGGGAGGGGCACGTCTGTGTCAGAGACTTTGCAGCACAACCAGTCACCAACGGCTTCCAGCTCCGACACCGGGGTTGACACGCCGTCACCAGGCCAGATAAGCCGTCGTCGCCTCACTCAAGGCGTCGCCTGGGCAGCCCCGGTAGTGCTGGCCGCCCACCACGCACCCGCTATGGCCACCACCCAACCCCCCATCATCAACAACACCGGCGCCTGCAACTCCTTCCAAGGCTCCTTCCAACAGCCATTAGCCGAGGCCTATACCGGCGGCCCCACACTCCGCGACGGCCGCTGCGACCGATGCGGCAACACCTGCTTCAACACGACGGGCGCAGCAAGCCTCAACGTCTACCTCGATATCCCACTCACCGTGGACCCAGCCTCCTCCTCCCCGGTGGTCAACCCCAAGATCGTGGTCTCCATCCCCTGCTGCAACTCCAGCATCGACGCCGGCGCCGGCCACTACTACGACGGCGCAACCTCCTGCAGCAACAAATGCGGCCCCGATCGAGCACCCAACGCCATCGGGGGCCCAACCACCTGCCCCGCCCCCATCCAACGCACCCTCACCGATGTCACCGACTCCGGCCCCGACACCTCCAATCCGAACTGGCCCTGGGTCTACGGCGGCGGCGCCTGGACCGCCACCGCCACCAACCCGGTATACAACGCCGGCGCTGGCACCTACAGCGGCTACAAGTACGGCACCTGGACCTTCACCCTCAACGGCACCTACAACCCCGGCGACACCCTCCCCCCCTTCTTCTACGTCCTGCAGCACTTCGCCGGCTGCGCCCGCGACAACTGGTGCTACGTCGCCCAACCCGGCACCGTCGCCGGCACCGGCTGCAAAACCCCCTCCCACACCATGTCCACCCTCACCATCACCTCCGGCACCCCCACCAACCCCAACGCAGACATCCACCAAATCGCCCAATACCACGTCCTGGGACACAACTACCCCCGGCCCAACATCCCCGGCGCCACCATCCTCTGGCCAGTCGGCGGCTCCCGGCCCACCTGCCTGCCCATCACAAACCCCGCCGGCACCAGAAGAATCGAATGCTGCATGAGCAAGTGCAGGCACTACAACGTGTCCGGCTACGAGAACGTCCCCGCGCGCCCGAACAGCATCTACACCAGCATCCCCGATGGAATCGCCGAGTGCGGAGGTAGCATCATGGGCGGATACCAATACAACACCCACATGAACGACTGCATCACCGGCTAACCGCCCCGCAGCGCCCCTGCCACCCGCCGCGCGCTGTGCGCCCAGCACCCCATCGGCACCGGTGTCACTCGTGTGGGCCACGTCCCCAGAGAGGGGACGTGGCCCACAACGGTCCGCATCCCGGCACACCCACGAAGAAACGACGTTTGGCAACCTCGTCGCTGCGACATCAGCACGCCCTCCTGTTCATTCGTAGACGCAGCCCGTCACGAAGAGGCCTGCGGCGGTATCCCCCGTGCCGTTCCCAGGTCGCAGTAATGGCATTGAGCTCCAGCACAATGCCTTGTCGAATGGGCATTCACCACCACATGAAGTCCTGAATCGGGAGGGGCACATCCGTGTCAAATACGGCACAACCAACCTCAGCGGCGCTGGGCCGCATCAGCCGACGTCGACACCGATCACTCGAACAATGAGACCGAGTACCTCTACTACTACCCCGAGTCAGTCCCCCTCGATGGTCCGTGCTCGCATGGTCCGCCGCTCCAAGCTGCGCTGTGCCCTCCGGGGACGACAAACAATCCGGCGCCGGTGCGAAGCACGGGCACCTGGTCGCCGAACGTGACCCTCACCGGTGAGACCCTGCATTACGGTGTGGTTTCCCAAGAGCTGCGGGGAGGCAAGCTCAATCAACTGGGCCCCCTTCGGGGCACCTCAGAGTTCCTCAGTACGGGGCGGTGCGGCGGTGAGCTGCCAGATCGATGACGGTGGCATCGGGACGGCGGTCGAGGCGGCACAGGATGCCGTCGCCGTGGCTGAACACCACCCCGGGAACGGCGAAGTCGCGGGTCACCGCCACCATGCCCAAAGACTCATGCAGCCGCAGCGAGGCGGCGTTGGAGGCACTCACCACGTAGTAGGCCT
>JBKEBU010000180.1:0-6437 GCA_047973325.1 Propioniciclava sp.
TGCGGAGAGGACCCCCAGCTCCAGATCCAGCAGCCCGGGGTCGAGTGGTAGCGGCATGGCGTCGCGCAGCCAGGTCAGCCAACCACGCCGACTGACCAGGTCCCAGTCGGTGGTCAGATCGACAGATTCGGCGAGGTCGATGGGCTGGCAGGGGGTTCGCCATTGCTTCCAGGTCGTGGGTGGTGGGGTCGTATCGTCGGTGCGGAGGGCCACGTCAACGCCACTGAAACCAGCGAAAACACTGCGAAGCAGCTGGTGATGCTCGGCGTTGGCCAGGCCGTAGGGCTGGCATGTGCGCTCAACCTCCAGGAACCCGATGTCCTCAGGTACCGGAGCGGCGGCTGGGCGGCAGTGGACGTCGGCGCAGTCCGGCGCCTGCTGCCCGGAGCTGTCTTTCGAATAGAGCCGATATCGGCCGTACACGGCCCGGTCAGTGCCCTGCAGGTAGTTGTTGCGCTGTGGTGCGTCAGGATCTTTCAGGAGGGGAGGCCGCAGATCTGAACCCAGGGAGAGCCAACTGGGTGGATGCCTATGGAGATGGATAGCGCCGATTTCGAGCCACCGTTGGTCGTAGGCGGGGAGTATCGGGATTGGAATGCGTCGGGTGTGAGCCGTCTGGGTCCGCTGAGGAAGGCGTCGATCAGCTGAGTGGCGAATGTCGTGCACTCGCCAGGGCTGGGGATAGCTGAGTCTGCCACCTGGGTTCCTGCCCAGGTGCACACCCGCCCAGAGAACTGCCGTGGCCGGGCCGCTGGTGCCCGGTTCACGAGCTGCTTGCGGAGTGCCGTCATGACGGCGTCGATCAGCGCACCTGCCTGTCGCAGCTGTTTGTCAAACCGCGAATCGTGCATGAGAGTGCTGATGTCGGTGGCGAGTTCTGCCGAAATCGGACTGCTCAGCCCCGGCAGCGCTCCGTGGGTGGCCGCCCAGTGTTGCCGTACCAGCCGGACCGCAACTTCCTTGACGAAATGGCTTTGTTGCGCGTCGACGATCATGCCCTTCTCCTGGAGTTGCTGGATGTGGGCGGTCGTGACTGTGCGGAGGGTTGCCGGACTCATCCAGGGCCAGGCCGCAGAAGTAGGAGTGGTGGTGGCTTCGGGTGCACCGGGTTGACGGATCCCGGTTGCGAGTACGCCTGCCAGCCTGCCTTCGCCCCATCATGGCGTGGGCTGGCCAGCCCGGCTACCCCTGGAGCGGGTGTTCAGGGGACATTTCGTGGCCAATGAGGGGTCTGGCGCGCCGAACTCTGTGAGGCTGGCAGAATCGAGGAAGGTGGGATTCAGATGGAACTGCGGAATTACACCCCGCATGCGGAATTGACCTATGTGGCACCGGACGGCAGCCGCACTGTGCTGCCGCAGCGGGGAAATGTGAGATGCCAGGAAGAGCACCGTAGTGACGGGGCGTTCGACAGCGCGGAAACGCTGCCGCGTACGCTGGTCGGATACGGCGATCCAGACGGGCTTCCGGACCCGGAGCCGGACGTGCTCTTCGTCGTCTCACAACTGGTGGTGAACCAATGCCCCGAGCGTGGTGATCTTGTTTTCCCTTCCGGGCTTCTCCGCGACCAGGATGGCAGCATCATCGGTTTTGAGCGTCTGGCACGCCCCCTCGTTCCGCAGGCCATCTATGATCCGGATGGCCCGGTCTTCTTCTCCTACCGGACGGCCGACGGGCTTGAGCAGACCGATTGCCTCGACGAGTTGTTACAAGCGTTGGGAATCCCAGTATGGCGCGACGTACGAGACCTTCAGGGGGGCAATATCGAAAAGCGCCTCGACCAGGCTCTGACAAGTGGGTTGTCAGGTGCGGTGCTTGTGGTCACCCCGGATATATGTAGCAGCGATATTGTGCGCCGCTGTGAACTGCCCCGCCTCTTGGAGGCGTCCCAGGGTGCTGGACGATTCGAACTAGTGGTGGCGAACGGGGTGCCGCTGGCTCCTTCAGCGCACCCGGCGATGGATACCGCAGCACCGGAGAACCTCCTGCCGTCGGCTGGCCAGCTGGCTGCGCTCAAACAGTTCGACATCTGCGATATGGCAGGTCCTGGAGTGGTGGATCTCGCCAGAGTTGTTCTCAAGGACTATCTGGACGGACGCCTGGCTCGGCATCCGCTCACTGAGGGCACGCTGACAATTGATGTACAGACAAGGCTCGCCGCTTCGCAGGCAATGACGCGCACCGGTGATCTCTGCATCCGCTTGGATTGGGCTGCTGGGCACACATTTCCCCAACGCAGTGGCTTGGTGGCCCTGATGCGGATCGGCGTCATCCTGTCGAACGAGATCTATGGCAGAGGTGTGCGCGTCCTCCGGCTTACCGGCGGGATGCACCTGTCAGTGGGATTGACGCTGGGTGCGCTCTTCACCAGCCAACGGCCCTTGCCGCGAAAACTGGAGTGCGAACATACTTCCCACGGTCGGATATCTGTGTGGGCATCGAACCAGGTTGCTCCAGCGCCACGAGAGTTGGAGTCGTGGGATGAGGTAACTCCGCTCCAGGAGCCCGATGCGACGCTGATGGGTGTGGCTGTTCTTGTCACCCTGTCGCCTAACGCCCATATGGCGCCATTCCAGGAGGCGGTCAGCCGCTTGCGGGTCCAGGAAACACATCGTTGGTGCCTGGCCGATATCCACACCCCACTGAATCCCGAGGAGGGGGCGAACCTGGCCGTAGAATTGGGGAAACGTATCCGAGAACTCGCGGCGCGCTGTCGTGGAGATGTACATCTGTTCTTCCAGGGTCCGTGGCCGATGGCCGTCCTGCTGGGGCGTCAGCTGAACACCGTGAGCCTCGTCGTGTATGAGTTGGACGAACAAACCGATGCCGATGGCGCTACCCGACGTGAGTATGTTCCGGCGCTGAGATTGCAGCCAGGTTCTGAACCGATCCAGGAGGTCTTGCTACCCGTTTCTGGTGTGTGTGGCTGATGCCGGCTCGATATTGGCTGCCGCTGCCGGGGTTGACGGAACCTGCACGGGTCGAGCGGATGCACGCAGTGATCTCCACGTGGTTCGACAACAGGGAGGTGCAGGACGCCCAGGATCCGCACCATGCCGGTGAGAAACCCTTTTCGTTGTCGCCTTGCGCGCAGCGGGCGGGCGTGTGGGGGGTGGAGATCGGAGTGTTGACCGAGCGAGCCCGGGATGCCTTGTTGCGACGGTGTGCGGCTACCCGGCAGGTCACCCTGGGTGATGCTCACAGCATCGTGGGCGAACCGTGGCTTCTCACGGAGGTGACTTGGGAGGAGCTGGCTATGGGTGCTTCGGCTACGGCATGGCGGGTCGAGTTCCTTTCGCCGACGACGTTCCGGTCAACTGTTCGTGGACGGGCGTCGCGGGCTGAGCGAGTGTCGCCCTTCCCGGTGGTGTCGTCGTTGCTTCGAGCCCCAGGGACGGCTTGGGCTGCCTACGGCGGTCATGTGAACGTTCAGGTGCTACCTGCTGAACACCCGCATGTGTGGGTGGCTGATGTGGACCTCAACACCCACAGGGTGACGCTGAACGGCCGCGCGTACGCCGGCGTGTTGGGGACCGCGACCTATAGGTGCGACGACCCAGGAGTGGCGAAGCGCGTGGGTGCCCTACTGAGCTTGGCCAGGTTCTCTGGGGTCGGCTCGTTCACCCGCCGGGGTTTCGGTGTCGTGGACGTCACGCCCGTCTAACCGGGCAGCCATGACTCGACTGCTCGACCGGGTGGGTTCGGTGGAGACGCTCCAGGATGCTTGGCGGCAAGTGCTGGCCAACGATCTGGACGATGGGGAGATGTCGGCCTCCGGAGCAAGATTCGCTGAGGATCTGGACCGCCGCCTGGAGTACCTGAGCTCGCGCCTACGGGAGGGCCAGTATCAACCGGATCGACTGACCCCGGTACAGATGGTGCTTGGCGCCAAGCGTCGCGAACTGCACATTCCCACGGTTGCCGATCGAGTCGTCGCTCGGGCGGTGCTGACTGTGATTGGGCCCTTGGTGGATACCCAGTTGGGGTCGGCAGCTTTCGCGTATCGGCCTGGGCTGGGGGTAGTCGATGCGGTTCAGGAAGTCACGGCTCTGCGGGAAGAAGGGCTGAGCGTGGTGCTCCGGACCGATATCAAGGACTGCTTCCCTTCTCTTCCGAAGGAGATGGCCGTCCGCCGGATGCGGCATTTAGTCGATGATCAGGAGCTCAATGATCTCGTGGAACGGCTCACCAATAGGGTGTATCGTGCCCCGACCGGCGGGCTGCGTACTCTGGCTGGGGTTCCGCAGGGCTGCCCGCTGTCTCCGGTGTTAGCGAATCTCGTCTTGGTTGAGGTGGATGAAGAGCTTCAGGGCGCCGGTTTTCCGGTGGTGCGCTATGGCGACGACCTGCTGATCGCGGCCCCTGATGTTGATGCTGCGCGCACTGCCGGGGCTGGTGTGGCCACGGCATTGAGGAGGTTGGGTATGGAACTCAATCAGAGCAAGACCAAAGTCACCTCGTTCGCGGAGGGGTTTACCTTCCTGGGGGAGGACTTTGGGCCACGCTATCCGCCGCATCTTGAGGATCATCGAGTGACCGATCCCGATGCGCGGATCCTGTACGTGGCCCGCCAGGGTGCGCGGGTCCGAATGAGTGCGGGCCGGATTCTGGTGGAGTCCTCCGGCGACGCTGATTTGTTGAGTCTGCCGTCATCGCAGGTGGAGCGGATCGTGCTCTTTGGCTCTGTGGGGCTTAGTGCCGGGGTACGGTCTTGGGCGCTGGCGACTGGCGTTGATGTCATCTTTGCCTCCCGAAAGGGAAACTACCTCGGCACGCAGCTCAGTCACGAGCATCGTCTCCGTCCGGCCCGACTGCGGGCACAGCTGGCCTTCTCGGAATCTGAGAGGAGCGCCGGGGTAGCGCGTGCCATTGTTACTGCCAAAATCACGAAGCAGCGCGTTGTCTTGCAGCGCTTCAATCGGCGAGAATCTTCAGACGTGGTGAGCGAAGCAGTGCGCCATCTCGATGGCTTGCTGGCACTGCTTCCTGATGCGAACCGTCCGGCTGAGGCAATGGGAATGGAGGGGGCCGCCGCGCGCGCCTACTTTCCAGCACTGGGTGAGTTGTTGCCTGAGGAACTCCGATTTAAGCAGCGGTCGCGGCAGCCACCCCAGGACCTAGCAAATGCGGCCCTATCCTTCCTCTACACGGTGTTGCTGGGCGAGTGCGTGACGGCGCTGCACACAGCCGGGTTGGATCCCACCTTCGGGATCCTGCACACCGAGCAACGGAACCGGCCCAGCCTGGCCCTCGATCTCATCGAAGAGTTCCGGCCCTGGGTCGTGGATCAAGTGGTGGTCGAGGCCTGTCGACGAAGCCGACTGAAATCAGAGCATGCCCGGCGTGAGCCGAATCGGGGAGTCCTGCTCACCAAGAAGGGCAAGAGCATCGTTATCGACGCCTACGAACGGCGGATGCTCACTCAGGTCTCGGGTGCGATTGCGGGCTTCAAGGGCACCCGTCGGCGACATCTGTATCGCCAAGCGCAATGCTTGCGAGCGGTGATTATGGATCCTGGCCAAACCTGGTCTGGAGTGTCGTGGCGTCCGTAACCGTGCTGGCTGCCTACGACATCCGAGAGAATGATCGACGTGCCCGGGTTGCTGCGGTGCTCCAAACGGTAGGAGATAGGGTGCAGAAGTCCGTATTCGTGCTGCTTGTTGATCCAGCAGACCTCGATGAGTTGACCCAACGCGTGACCGAGCTGATCGATACGAACACTGATTCCTTTCTGATGTTTCGTCAATGTGAGCATTGCTGGAAGCAGGCCGTAACCGTGGGTCAGGCTTCAACACCGCAGCGTGTGACTCATTGGGGCATATGGTGACCGCGCTTCGTCGCCGAAGCTCCCGTCAGTTTCCATTCGCTTTGAGGCGATAGGCGCTTGTCAACCGTCCAGGCCGCGGCGGCGATCCGCGGCCTGGACACGTTTCCATTCGCTTTGACGCGATAGGCGCTTGTCAACTTGGGGCTGCGGTTCGCCGATCAAGGCACTACAGCTCGTTTCCATTCGCTTTGACGCGATAGGCGCTTGTCAACTCGCGGATGTCTCGACGATATTTATCTATAAACATAGCGAGTTTTCATTCGCTTTGACGCGATAGGCGCTTGTCAACCGGAGGGATAGTAATAACCTCCGTGTCAGTGACAATGTTTCCATTCGCTTTGACGCGATAGGCGCTTGTCAACACGCCGGGGCGGCGTGTTCCGGGGCGGCGAGTTCCGGGGTGGCGTGTTGTTTCCATTCGCTTTGACGCGATAGGCGCTTGTCAACGAGCGTGATCGCTGGAATGACGGAAAGCAGTGGCATGTTTCAATTCGATTTGACGCGATAGGAGCTTGTCAACACCAGGGAACACCTGGTCGCCATCAGCTATCTCCAGTTTCCATTCTCTTTGACGCGATAGTCGCTTGTCAACAAGAAGTTAAGATATGTG
>JBKEBU010000084.1:0-8285 GCA_047973325.1 Propioniciclava sp.
ACGATGGTGCGACGGACATGGCGTGACATCTCGCTCATGGAGCGGGACCAACGCCTGCCCGCCGGCCGTGATCCCGACATCGGATTCGCCGAAGCCACCTACGCCTGGGCCACCGGGGTTCGCCTGGGTGACATTCTGGTGCGCTATGAGCTGACGGCCGGCGATTTCGTCTGCAGCATGCGCATGGTCATCGACGCACTGGGCCAGGTGGCCGACGCCGCCGGCACCGGCGTGGTCCGCACCCGGGCCCGGGCAGCGATCGACCTGCTCCGCAAGGGTTTCGTGGCCGCCTGGGACGAGGACGACTGAAACCGGCATGAGGACAGGGGTACCGAGCTTCGCTGATGTGGCCGCCGCCGCGGCGACACTGCACGGGGCGGCCCACCGGACGCCGGTGCTGACCTCGACCCGGATCAATGCCGCCCTCGGATGAAGCCCAGGAACTGTGCGATCGTGCCTGCCAACAAGGTGCCGCCGATGGATCCCAGGTCGGCTGCCATCGAGTACCCCGACAGCGCCGAGCCGCCTTTGCGGTCGGCGCCGATGAGATCGGCCATCATCGCCTGGGTGGAGGGCATGATCATGGCGGCACCGATACCGGCCAGCGCGCTGAGGCCGAGAAAGACCGGGATGGACGTGGACCAGCCGAAGACCAGGTTGGCCAGGCCGGAGATGAGCAGTCCGGTGATGAGAACCGGACGGCGTCCGATGGCATCGACAGCTTGCCCGGTGAATTGCTGGGCGACGGCGTTGCCCAGTGCATAGACGGTGAGCGCCGGCCCGGCCAGGGCGGTGCCGATCGTCGGCACCGCGGCGGCCATGAGCGGGATCAGGGCGATACGTACCCCGAAGTTGGTCCACCCGTTCGCGAGCTGGTGATCAGCAGGGCGCGATACACCGGCTGCTGCATCGCCTCGGCGAAGGTGTACTTGGGGCGGGCATCGGTGTCGGGTTCGCGTTCCCCGACACCGCGAAGGAACAGGGTCACCACCAGGGTTGCGGCGAGCAGCATCCCCGCGTAGATGAAGAACGGCATCCGGAAACCGAAGCTCGCCAGTACTGACCCCAGCAGCGGGCCGGTGATATTGCCGAGCAGGAATACCGAACCGTAGAGCGCCGACACCCGGCCCGGGCCGACGGAGGTGCCAGCCGAACCATGAGTCCCATGGCCGATACGGTGAACATCATCGAGCCGATGCCGCCGAAGGCGCGCCATCCCATCAGCTGCCAATATGAGTCGGCGAAGCCGCACAGCAGCGAACTGATAGCACTGATCGTCAGGCCGGTGATGTAGATCCAACGCTCGCCGAACCGCACCATGAGAGGCCCGGTCGCTGGCGCGAAGGCGAGCCGGGTGAGGCCGAAGATGGTGACGATCGCCGAGGCGGCGGCCACACCGACATCGAAACTCTGGGCGTACTGCGGCAGCACCGGTGCCACCAGGCCGAAACCCAGGGCGACGGTGAGTGCGGAACCGACAAGCACCCAGATCTCCCGGTAGATCCGGACCCGACCGGGCGGGGCGTCAGTCACTGGTGCCGAGAACAGGAGAGGCGGAGCAGCATCACCGCGCCAGCCTACGCCGCCTGCCGGAGCTCGCCAGAGCAGGCCCACGGCGGCCGGATCACCGACACGGTTGAGCATGGGAATCGAGGCGCCCCTGCCGGAGTGCTGTGGACCCTGACGACCCGCGGTGCGCCCAAGCCCATAGGCAGCAGGATGGGCATCCCTGGTGCGGGGACCTCGATCTACACGGTCACCGTCGCGGCTTGGAAGCGTTCCAGCACCGTCGCCAGCGTCATCGGGCGGACATCCTGGGCATGCCAGCGGTCGTACACGTGCTGCTTGAACAGTTCCGGATCACAGTCGACGCAGCGGGACCCGGGAATCATCAGCTCGGGAATGTAGTGCACGGTGCGGTTCTGGGTGAGAAAGTTGGCCACCACGAGGTCGCCGCAGATGTCCATGGCGTTGCCGAAGACAATCCACTCGGCGACATCGAGTTCGGCGATGAGGCGATTGGCGTTCGGGTTGTTGAGGAAGATCTCCCAGGAGTTGTGAGGGATGTTGTTCTCCAGGCCGGGCCGTCGGGGCTTCTTCTCCACGAAGAAGGCGTCGACGTCACCGACTCTGCTCAACCAGGCGTTGTCCTCGGTGCTCATCGGGACGAAGAGGGTGTCGGGATGTAGCGCGGTGAATTCCGGCTCATCGAGCATGTTTCCGCGCACGCAGGTGGTCGAGATGGTGGGAATCCGATGCCGGCGGCTGGCGTTGAGAAGCCGTTCGATGTCGTCTTGGTAGGGCAGTGTGCGCGGCATATAGCTCCAACCACCGGAGTTGCGCGCCTGTCGTGTGTCCACATCGAAGATCCCGTACGTGTGCTTCATCACCACTCCTCAAATCCGTATTGGCGGAGCGTACTGCATTATAACTCCGCATGTACATATGTTACCGTGCATTGTGTGACGCAAACGCGACAATTCTCGGTCGTGATGGGCTCTTCCACGGCCAACGGAACCTCTCGCAGCCTGCTGGGGCGCTTCGCTCCGGATCGTTGGACCCACAAGCACACCATGGTGCTGCTGTTCGGCGGCGTGCTGCCGCTGCTGTTTGTCATCTGCCTCGGATTGGGACGCTTCTGGGTGCCGCCGGTCGAGGTGGTCCGGATTCTCATTGCTGAGTCGGGTCTGATGTCGCTGGAGCCCACCTGGAACGATCAGATGCGCACTGTGGTGATGTCGATCCGGTTGCCACGGCTCATCGCGTCACTGCTCATCGGCGGGGCGCTGGCCATCGCCGGGGCCACTTTCCAGGGCATCTTCCGCAATCCGCTGGTCTCTCCGGATCTGTTGGGGATCTCCAATGGTGCCGCCGTCGGTGCCTCCATCGCCATCCTGATGAGGCTGCCCGCACTGACCATTCAGTTCTCGGCGCTGGCCATGGGGCTGGTGACAGTGTTCATCACCACCCGGATCCCCCGACTGTTTCGACAGAACTCGCCGCTGATGCTGGTGCTGGCCGGTGTGATCATGTCCGGCTTCATGGCAGCACTCCTGGGCGTGGCCAAGTTCGTCGCCGATCCCGAGGATGAACTGGGTCAGATCGTGTTCTGGACCCTGGGCTCGGTGGCAACGGTGAAGCTCTCCGATGTCGCCTTGGTAGTGATCCCGATGCTGATCGCCATCGTGGTCTTGGTGATGCTGCGCTGGCGGGTGACCCTGTTGTCGCTGGGTGACGCCGAAGCCCGATCGCTGGGGGTCAATGTCACCCGCGTGCGAGGCGTGATGATCATCTGCGCCACCATCACGACGGCCGGTGCGGTGAGCTTGGCCGGAACCATCTCCTGGGTCGGGCTGATCATCCCTCACCTGGCGCGCTTGATCGTAGGAGAGGAGAACCGGTTCCTGGTGCCGCTCTCGTTGATCCTGGGGGCGGAGTTCATGCTCGTTGTCGACACCTTGGCACGAACCCTGACCGGGAGTGAGATTCCGTTGAGCATCATCACCGGCGTCCTGGGGGCGCCGCTGTTCCTGCTGCTCCTGGGCCGACAGCGAGCACACCTGCGATGACCGACACTGCTTCGCTGGCGTCGGCGGCCCTCGAGGTTCGCGGTCTTGAGTTCGCCTATGGCAAGAACCCGCCCACGCTCACCGGAGTCGATCTCACCCTGCAGCCGGGTGAGATCCTCATCATCCTCGGCGCCAACGGCTCCGGGAAATCGACACTGCTCAACTGTCTGGGACGCATCCTTCGCCCGAAGGCCGGTGAGGTACAGCTGCACGGACAGCCCATCGATTCCTATCCGATCGACGAACTGGCCCGAGTGCTCGGCTATGTGCCGCAGGTCTCCGAACTATCGATCTCATCCTCGGTGCGCGACTACGTCGTCATGGGGCGGGCACCGTACCTCAGCATGTTGAGCGTGCCAGGACCGGCCGAATACGCGATCGCTGATGAGATGCTGGCGATGCTCAACATCGAGCATCTCGCTGAGCATCCCTGCCACCGGATCAGCGGGGGTGAGCGCCAACAGGTGCACATCGCCCGGGTCCTGGCACAGCAGGCGCCGATGGTGCTGCTCGATGAGCCCACCAACCATCTTGACTTCGGCAATCAGCTCAAGATTCTCAACCTGGTGGCTGATCTGTCCGCCCGGGGTCTCACCATCGTCCTCACCACCCACGTCCCCGACCACGCGATCCTGTTGAACGGCACGGTGGGCATGCTCGGCTCCGACGGACGATTGACGGTGGGGCCAGCCGCCGAGGTGATCACCCAGCAAGCACTCCGTGACCTCTACGACACCGATCTGCATCTGGTGCAGATCGACGCCCTCGACCGGTTGGCGTGCATCCCCGGCCGGCTACGCAAGCCCAGCTATGCCGCAGCGAAAAGCTGATCGCACCAGTCCCCACCTCAGGAGAAACCATGACGATCACGTTCAAGGGCCTGGCTGCGGGACTGGCCGCAGCACTGCTGTCGGTTGCCGGATGCGCGGCCACCGGTGGAGCGGCCACGACACCGCAGGCACCTGAAACCGATAACCAGCAAGCGGTAACGCGCACCGTCGTGGACCTGACCGGACGCGAGGTCACGATCCCGGAGCAGGTCACCAAAGTAGCGAACCTCCTCCACAATTCACGAGAACCCACCATCATGCTCAAGGCCACCGACCAGGTCGTGGTGACCTCCAGCGCACCGGACTACTGGACCTCGGTAGTGGACCCTGCCTACGGCCAGATCGAAAGGGTAGAGAACGGGCGGGAGCCGAACGTCGTGCAGCTCGTCGAGAACGGTGTCGAGGTTGCGTTCTTCTGGGACAGTGTCCCGGAGGCCACCGCCAAGATGGAGGAGGCCGGCATCGCCGTGATCTACCCCACGCCGACCGGAATCGATACCCCGGAGGAGTTCTTAGCGGCGAAGCAACACGAGGTCATGCTCTACGGAGAGGTCTACGGTGGGGAGGCCGTGGCGAAGGCGGAGCAGTGGCGTGACTATGCCGAAGCGGCCTTCGAGGAGATCTACTCCCGGACCAAGGACATTCCCGTCGAGGACCGGCCGACGGTCTACTACGTCCGGGGGCCGGAGGCGCTGCGCATCCACGGCGGAGCCTCGATCACCCGCTACCTGGTGGAAATCGCCGGGGGTGACCTGGTCAGCAAGGTGGACGATCTCGCCCTGTACGAGACCACTATGGAACAGGCGATCGCCTGGGATCCGGAGTACATCATCATGGGTCGCGTCGGCAACACGGAGCTGATCACCGATGACCCGGCGTGGGAGTCGGTCCAGGCGGTCAAGGACGCCAACGTCTATGTCAACCTCAAAGCCATCGGACCGACCGACTACTCAACCACCGGATTGTTGATGATGCAGCAGCTCGCGACGATTCTTCATCCGGACCTGTTTGCCGATATCGACATGGTGGCGAAGACCAAGGACTACTTCGCCACCTTCTACGATTACGAGATCACCGACGCCCAGGCTGAGGAAGTGCTCACCTTCGCGCACACCGACTGAGGTGGAACATCAGGAAGGCGCCAGCATGTCGAGTCAACCGGTGCATCCCGGAGTGGTCCTGAACCGCAAGCTCCCCGCTGAGTTGGGACCGGGAATCGGTCAGGCCGCAGCCCAGCTGGGGATCTCGCCGGTCGCCCTAAGCAGGGTGCTGCATGCACACGAGTCCATCACCCCTGAGCTGGCATCCACGCTCGAGAGGGCGGGCATCGGCATGGCCAGCACCTGGCTCAGCATGCAGGCGGCATATGACCAGGCCCGGTCGTGAACCGCTGAGGACGTGGTGCAATTCCGGGGCTGAGCGGCTGGGGTGGGCATGGCTACTCCTCAAGCGGTTAGATCGAGTGCGGTTCGGGCCAGGACGTCAGCGAGTGAGATCGGCTCAACACCATGGGCGTGCCAGCGGTCATAGACGTGCTGCTTGAAGAACTTGGGTTCGCATCCGATGCAGGCGGCGCCGGGAATCATGAGTTCGGGGATGTAGCGCACAGTGCGACCCTGCTCCAGGAAGTGGGTCACCACGAGATCTCCGCAGATGTCCATGGCATTGCCGAACACGACCCACTCGTCGAGATCCAGCCGATCGATGAGCCGAGCAGCGTTCGGGTTGTTCCGAAAGATCTGCCAGGAGTCATCGCCGGGGGTGATCCCCTGACGGGAGCGGCGTGGCTTCTTCTCCACGAAGAATGAGTCGAACGTGTCGACCCGGCTCCACCAGGTGCCGTCCCCGCCCAACATGGGAACGAAAAGCGTGTCCGGGTGCACCATCGAGAACGGGTGCTCGTCGCGCATATGTCCGCCGACACATGTGGTCGCGATGGTGGGGACGTGGTGGAGGCGGGCCGCAGCCAGGAGGCCTTTGATGTCATCTCGATAGGGCTGGGTGCGCGCCATGTAGGTCCAGCCCCCGGTGTTTCGGGTTTGTCTGGTGTCGACATCGAAGATGCCAAACGTGCGTTGGGTCATAGCATCCCTCCCGACCGTATATCCGCCTAATCAGCGATGATTAGCCAATATAGCCGTATTTGCGTAGACTACTAGGTAAAGAACACGTGAATGCGGTTTTGAGAACAACGATGGGGAGCGAACCATGACGACTGGGCCTGCTCGGCGCACGGCGGGGGCAGTGCTGGCACTGCTGGTGCTTACGGCGATGGGATGTGCTGCCCCCGTGGGTGAGACCACCACCCAGACGCCACCTGTTGTGGCCACCGGTCCGGAAACGCGGGTCGTGGTGGATATCTCCGGCCGTGAGGTGACCATCCCCGCTGATGTCACCAAAGTGGCCGGCATGGTTGCGGTGTCGATCGATCCGACAATCATGCTCGGTGCCACCGACCAGATGGTGGCCCGCTCCATCGACACCGACTACTGGTCAGAGCTGGTAGATCCGGCCTACGGCACCATCCCCCGGGTCGAGGGAAGGGACGCGAACATCGAGCAGCTGATCGAATCGGGCACCCAAGTCGCCTTCATGTTCGAGGGCTATCCCGACATCAACGACAAGCTCGAAGAGGCCGGTATCGCAGTGGTGCACACGATCCGGGCCCGGAGCGATGACGGCATCAGCACGCCTGAGGACTTCATCGAGGAGAAAAAGCGCGAGATCATGCTCCATGGTGAAGTCTTCGGGGGGGAAGCTCTGGAACGCGCGAAGCGCTGGAGCGCCTACGCCGATGAGGCGGTCGAGGAGATCTACTCCCGCACCAAGGATCTGTCCGCTGAGGAACGCCCTAGGGTCTACTACGTACGCGGCCCGGAAGCCCTGAGAATCCATGGCGGCGAATCCCATACCCGGTATCTCGTCGAGCTCGCCGGTGGTGAGCTCGTCAGCCAAGAAGACGCGGAGCAGTTGTACAACACCACCATGGAACAAGTCGTGGCCTGGGATCCGGAATACATCATCATGGGCCGGGTGGATAATGTCGAACTGGTCACCGAGGATCCGGCCTGGGAGTCGATCCAAGCCGTCAAGGACGGCAACGTCTACGTGAATCTCAAGGCGATCGGACCTGCGGACTACTCGACGATGAGCCTGGTCATGATGCAGCAGATCGCCACCATCCTGCATCCCGATCTGTTCTCCGACATCGACATGGTGGAGAAGGTGAAGGAGTACTTTGCCACCTTCTACGACTACGAACTCACAGATGAAGAGGCTGTTGAGGTGCTGACGTTCGCGCGGCCGGATTAGGAAGCGCTGATCAATCATGTCCTACGGCACAGGAGCTTGAGCTCCTGTTTCGTGGGTACTCAACGGGGTTCGGCCGCCGTGGCGACCGGTCGTGGCACGTGGCCGCCAGCGATACGCTGGCGGCATGTCCACCATGGTGTTGTCGGTGATCGGTTCGGATCGGCCGGGTCTGGTGCAGACCTTGGTCGAGGTGGTGCTCGCCCAGGGCGGTAACTGGGAACGCAGTCAATTGGCGCAGTTGGAGGGGTTGTTCGCCGGAATCGTCGTCGTGGACGTCGCCGATGATCGGGCCGCCGCCCTCCGGGAGTCGTTGCGGTCCCTCGAGGGAATCCTGCACGTCGCGGTTCATGATCCCGATGGGGCCGCCCTGACCCTTGAGCCGGGCCATACCGTCACCCTGGATCTGTTGGGCAATGACCGTCCGGGGATCGTCCGGGAACTGTCAGCGGTGTTCGCCCATCACCAGATCAGCATTGCCGACCTCACCACGGCATCCAGGGAGGCTCCGATGGCCGGTGGGCGGCTGTTCGAGGCCCACCTGAGCGCCGCAGTGACCGCCGATGCCGACCTCGAG
>JBKEBU010000137.1:0-21795 GCA_047973325.1 Propioniciclava sp.
CGGTCGCGGTGGGGCTGATGATTGCCGCGATCGGGGCGTTCGGTGCGGTCACCGGCACGTTGGCCTCCTGGTTCGTGGAGAAGGTGAGCGAAGCCGAGGAGCAGTCACCGCTGCTGGCGGAGTTGCGCGAACTCCGCCAGGAGGTCAGCCACCTCCGTGAACAGATGTCGCAGCAGTCTGAGTAGTGCCCCGCGTGCGTGGCCTGGAGCCCCCACGCCTGGGTGCGGGGACGACGCAGGCCGGTCATGGTGGCGGGCCTGAGAGGCGGCTCGCTCACTCGGCCCCCGGCATCGGGCCTCCTAGGATCCAGCTTCCCAGGGTCGGGCACACCCGCAACCGGGATCAACCCAGCGCAACGTCGATGACCGACCTCCCGCGGACCGGTGCGGCGAGCGCGGCCGGAAGTTCGGCGATCCCGACCCGGGATCCGGTGGCGCCCAGGGCGCGGGCGGCTGCGGGAACATCGATGAGTTGCGGCGTGGTGAAGTAGCGCCGCAGCAGTTCCGGCGGAGCGTCAGCATGTTCCAGGGTGCCGAAGATAGTGCCGCCACCGTCATTGAGCACGACCACTTGCAGATCGACCTCGGGCTCATCGATGCCCCGCGCCAATCCCCCCAGATCGTGCTGGAAGCTCAGGTCACCCAACACCACCCTCACCGGCGCCTGGAGCCCGGCAGCCAGCCCGTGGCCGGTGGCTATCAATCCGTCGATCCCGGCCAGGCCACGGTTGGCGACCACCCGGCTGCCGCGGGCGCGTCCGGGGGTGGCGGTATCCAGAGCCCGGACCGTCATCGAGGAGCCCACCAGCAGCCAGCCCTCGGTGTCCCAAACCGCTACGGCTGCCTGTTGGCGCTGGTCGGGGATGAACCCGGCAGCCGCAGCGGTGTCGGCGGCCTGCCACGTGCCGAGCCAGTCCCGGTCTGTCGCGGTGGGCGGTTCCGGGCTGACGGCCCCGACGACGGCGGCTGCGGTTCCGGCAACGTCGGTCCAGGTTCCGCCCGGGGTCACCACGATGATCTCGGTGTCGCTGCGGGCCAGCAGCTGGGACACCGCTCGGCTCAGGGTCGGGTGACCGGCGACAACCACCCGCTCCGCTTCGGCAGCAAGACCGTCGGCCAGCAGCCGTTGGTAGTGCACGATCGCTCCGGGTAGTCGGGCTCGGCTCGAGGGCTCGGCCAGCAGCGGCCAGCCGGCCGCTTCGGCGAGTGCGGCTGTTTCTGGCCCGGCACTGTCCCCGGCGACGAGAAGGGTGCGCCTTCCGGCGGGCATCACCACCGCTTCCGGAGGGGATGCCGGGGCGATCCGGATCGGTGTCGGCGGGGTGTTGGGCAGCCATCGATCATCCGGCACCAGGGGATCCACGAGCCCGACGTTGAGATGGACCGGCCCCGGATCGCCGGTGCGGCGACCCAGCGCAGCCGTGAGCAGCCGGGTCACCTGCCCGCGCGCCGAAGCAGGGGCAAAACGTGCCGGGAACTCGACCTCGGCACGGACCGCCCGGGCGAACATCCCCGGCTGCCAGGTCGTCTGCGAGGCCCCGGTGCCGCGCCACTCCTGGGGACGGTCAGCCGAGACCACCACCAGCGGCAGGCCGGCGTGATCGGCCTCCAGAACCGCCGGGTGCAGGTTGGCCACCGCGGTGCCCGAGGTGACCATCAGGGCCACTGGACGCAGACCGTCGGTCAGCTGGGCGGCCCGGGCCAATCCGAGTGCGAAGAAGCCAGCGGTGCGCTCATCGGCGCGCACGTGGGTGGTCAGCCAGCCCGCGGTGTGCGCCTCGGCCGCCGCATAGGCCAGGGGGGCGGACCGGGATCCGGGGGCCACGACAACTTCGCGGACCCCGCCGGCGACCAGTTCGGTGATGATGCTGCGGGCTAGTGCAGTGGAACTCACGCCAGGACCCCATCGATATCGATGCCGGCCAGGTCGGCGACCCGGGCCAGCCGCTCCCGCCACCGGTGCTCGAGCGGTGGAGGGGCGATCAGAAACCGGTCCGGCTCCACTCGCCCGACGGGAAGACTGCCGCCGACAGGGAGCAGCGGCGTGCTGGACACGTCTGTACTGAACAGGTTCAGGGTTGCTAGTCCGGCCGCCAACGGCTCACCCCCATGGTATGGCAGCGCCGCGGCCAGTGCGACCCCCTGCGCCAGGCCAACGGAGCTCTCCAATGCCGAGGACACCACCACCGGCAGGCCGATCTCCTCGGCCAGGGCCAGGCAGGCGAGCACCCCGCCCAGTGGTTGCACCTTCATCACCACCACATCTGCCGCCTCCGCCTCGCGGACGGCCAGCGGATCGGTAGCCCGGCGAATCGACTCATCGGCGGCGATCGGCACCTGCACCCGGCGGCGAACCCGGGCCAGGTCGGCCACCTCGGCGACTGGCTGTTCGGCGTACTGGAGCCCGCCAGCAGCCCTGTCCAGTGCCGGCAGCGCCCGGACTGCCTCGGCGACGCTCCAGGCTCCGTTTACATCTACCCGGATCGCGCCCCGAGATCCGAGTGTTTCGCGGACGGCGCTGACCCGGTCCAGATCATCGGACAGGGTTTGCCCCGCCTGGGCGACCTTGACCTTCACGGTGCGGCACGCCGAGGCGATGACGATCTCCTGGGCGCGTTCTGGGCCGACGGCGGGGACGATGGCATTCACCTCCACCCGGTCGCGCAGCGGCTCCGGGAAGGGAGACGTCGCCGCCTCGACTGCGGCACGCAGCCAGGGCACACAGGTGGCGTCGTCATAGTCCCAGAACGGCGAGAACTCACCCCAGCCCGCGGGCCCCTTGAGGAGCAGCCCATCGCGGCGGTCGAGGCTGCGGAATCTGTCGGTCAGCGCCGTGTCGTAGGTGCGGATCATGGGCGCGCCACCGGCGACAGCGCCTCATACATGGGCAAGAACTTCTGTGCCGTCTCAGCGAGCTCAGCGCTCGGCTCGGAGCCGGCGACGACACCACCGCCGGCAAACAACCGGACCGAGCAGCCATCGGCGGAGACCTGACCGCATCGCAATGCGATAGCGAACTCGCCATCGCCAGTGCCGTCCATCCAGCCGACCGGACCGGCGTAGCGGCCGCGGTCGAAGCCCTCCAGCTCGGCCAGCACAGCGGCGGCGGTCTCGGTGGGGGTGCCGCAGACAGCTGCCGAGGGATGCAGACGTCCGGCTACCTCAAGGGCAGTGAGGTGGTCGCGCAGGTGCCCGGTGACGTCGGTGGCCAAGTGCATGATCCGGGGCAGACGGACCACGACCGGATCCACGCTGGCCACGTCGGCGATCTCGGCCAGGGATTCGGTCACCGACCGGGCCGCATACAGATGTTCCACATGGTCCTTGGCGGAGGCGGCCAGCCGGGTGGCGGTCTGGTCGTCGACCCGAGGATCCCCGGTGGCATTGGCCGACCCGGCGAGTACTTGGGAGCGCACCCGCTGACCGTGGGTAGCGGTGAGCATCTCCGGACTGGATCCGAGCAGCCCGTCCACGTGGAAGGTCCAGCTTTGCGGATTGGCCTGCTGGAGGCGGGTGAGGACGGCCGGAATGTCCACCGGATCCGGACTGGTGGCTATCAGATCGCGCGCCAGCACCACCTTGTCCAACTCGCCATCCTGAATCCGGGCGACCGCGTCGGCGACGGCCCGCCGATAGCCCTCCCGGGTCAGCGATCCGGGACGGACATCCAGCTCTTCAAAGTCGACCGGTTCGCTCGGAATGGGCAATACCGCGCCCGCCGGAAGGGTGAGCGCGTCTGCGGACCAGCGGCCCAGCACGTCGGGGACTATCAGGGTGGAACTGGCCGTTGAGTCGGCGGCGAAGCTGACGGCGACGAAGGCGACCAGATCGGCTGGAGCAGTATCGCTCTGGTCGACAAAGCGGCGGAAACCGGCGGCCAAGCGCTCGAAGCGCTCCGGGCCCGCGGCCTCCAACCGGAAACGCTCCCCCCAGCCGAGCAGCGCGTGCCGGTCGTCGCCAGCGCCGGTCGCCCAGAGCAGCGGAGTGCCGCGCCGGAGTGAGGCGGTGAACGGCTCAGTCAACGTCGTGTACCGAGAACCCGCCATCATCCTCCCCCATAGGTCACAAGCTGCGAGCTTACTCCCGCTGATTGCCCGAGGCTGCTGATTCCTCCAGGCTGCTGATTCCTCCAGGCCGCTGCTTCCCTCCCAGGTGCGGTGGGGCAGTTCGGTGGTGACCCGATGCGGCCGCCAGCGTTAGGCTGGCTCACCATGGACAACCCTTTCGATCCGACCCGGTGGCGGGTCGTCGAGGGCTTCACCTTGACCGATCTGACCTACCATCGGGCCGTCGATCCGGCTGGGGTGGACCTCGGCTGCGTGCGGATCGCCTTTGACCGGCCAGAAGTACGCAATGCCTTCCGACCGCACACGGTGGACGAGCTCTACCGCGTTCTGGATCACGCCCGGATGACCTCTGACGTGGGCACGGTGCTCCTCACTGGGAACGGGCCGTCCCCCAAGGACGGTGGCTGGGCGTTCTGTTCCGGTGGCGACCAGCGAATCCGGGGCCGCGACGGCTATCGCTATGAATCTGATGGCGCTGATGGGCGGGCTGAGGTGGCGCGACGTCGGGAGCAAATCGATCCAGCGCGGGCGGGCAGGCTCCATATCCTGGAGGTGCAGCGGCTGATCCGGACCATGCCCAAGGTCGTGGTAGCCGTGGTGGGCGGCTGGGCGGCCGGGGGTGGTCACTCCTTGAACGTGGTGAGCGATCTGTCGATCGCCTCCCGGCAGCATGCCCGGTTCATGCAGACCGACGCCAATGTGGGCTCGTTCGATGCCGGCTACGGCTCGACGCTGCTGGCCCGTCAGGCCGGTGACAAGCGGGCCCGGGAGATATTCTTCCTCGCTCGGGAGTACTCCGCCGAGGATGCTGAACGCTGGGGCGTAGTCAACGAGGTCGCTGACCATGCCGATATCGAGACGCTGGCCCTCGACTATGCCCGGATCATCGCCACCAAATCCCCGCAAGCCATCCGGATGCTCAAGTTTGCGTTCAACCTGGCCGATGACGGCCTGGCCGGTCAGCAGGTCTTCGCTGGCGAAGCCACCCGGATGGCCTACCAGACCGACGAGGCTGTTGAGGGCCGGGACGCCTTTTTAGAACGTCGCCCGCCCGACTGGACCGACTACCCGTACTCCTTCTGAGGTCATGGCTGTCGAACCTGTCTGGATCCGCGGCGGTGCCGATCGGGCGGCGGTGAACGAGCTGGCTGCCGCGCTCGCCGACCGGCTGCGGTATGACCGGCCCACCACCCCGATCTTGATGGCGGCTGACGCAGACCAGGCCCAGGCCATGCGTGCCCGGCTCACCCAGCCGCTGACCGGGACCGACGTGATCGTGGCCACCTCGGGCAGTGCCCATGGGGTGGGGCGGCTGGTTGGGCTCAGCTGGGCGGCGGTCCTCGCTTCGGCTCAGGCCACCACCGCTCGCCTGGGTGGCCCGGGACAGTGGCTGACCACGCTGCCGACCACCAGCATCGCGGGATTCCAGGTGGTTCTGCGGAGTGTGCTGGCCGGAATCGCACCGGTGGTCTATGAGCCTGACCCCCGATTCGAGGCAGCAGCATTCGCCACCCAGGTGGCCTCCCTGAGCTCGGCTGGGCCGCACTATGTATCCCTGGTGCCGACCCAGCTGATCCGAGTGCTCGACACCGCCCCAGAGGCGTTGGCCCACTTCGCCGCGGTGCTGGTGGGCGGCGCCCAGCTACCGGTGGAGGTGGCTGCCCGGGCGCGCGCGGCGGGGGTGCGGGTGGTGGCGACCTACGGTATGACCGAAACCGCCGGCGGGTGCGTGTATGACGGGAAGCCCCTCGAGGGGGCGGGGGTTGCCGTGCGCGAGGGAAAGATCCAGCTCCGTGGTCGGGTCCTGATGAACGGCTACCTGGACACCGCGGTGCAGCCGTTCGAGTCCGAGGGTGAGGTTCGCTGGCTGCAGACCGGCGATCTGGGGCGCTGGGAGAACGGTCGGCTCCAGGTGCTGGGTCGGGCTGATGATGTGATCATCTCGGGGGGGGTGAACGTGCACCCGGCCGTCGTGGAACAGGCCCTGGCCTCGTTGGGTGGCCAGTGGGTGGTGGTGGGGATACCCGATCCGGAGTGGGGTCAGCAGCTGGTGGCCGTCTCCGATGGTGAGGTCTTGCCCGACATCGCAGCGGTGCGAGCGGCCGCAGCCCGGCTCCCGGCCGCGGCCCGGCCCAAGCGGGTGGCCCGGGTGGCGCCGTTGCCGCTACTCAGCACGGGAAAGGTCGATCGGCGACGGGTCGCCCGAAGGCTTTCAGACTAGCCGAATCGACCCGGTGAGGTGTCACCCCGGTGGTCCATCTCTTTCGGTTATGTGAAAAGTGAATCGCCTTGTCACGAGGTCAATGCGACAAACATGATTGAAACACGTACGGTAACCGGTATGCGTGTTCTTGTGGTGGCCGGGGGGCGTTCCGGTGCAACGATGTCGCTGGCGGAGGCTATCGGTGAGCAGTTCACCATCGCAGGGCATCGGGCCGCTGTGGCTCCAGCCCGCGCGGCACCGGCTCCGGGCCGATTCGACGCGGCGGTCCTGGGCGGCTGCTTGCACTTCGGGCTATGGAATGCCGAGCTGAAACGCTGGATTGACCGGCAGGCACGCAGTCTGCGGCGGATTCCGTTCGCTGCCTTTACCGTCGGGCTTCCGCAGATGCACATGGGTGGCCCGCGCTCGGCCACCCGAGCAGCCTCGGCGGTGCTGGAACCCAATGCGCTGACGCCGGTCGCGCTGGCTGCCTTCGACGGCTGGTGGTACCCGGATAAGGTCGCCGACGGGGACCGGCAGCTCGTGGCCGAGTCGGGGACGCGTCAGCCAGAGGGGGACTACCGCGACCTGGATGCCGTGGCGGCGTGGGCGCAGGTGGTGGTGCCGCTGCTGAGCGGCCCTGGGGCGCAGTCAGCGGGCCGGGTCGAAGGTGCGCAAACGGGTTGAGTTCGTGACCACGAAAACGCTGGACAGGCTCATGGCGAACCCCGCGATCAGCGGATTCAGCAATCCGAAGGCCGCCAGCGGCAGCGCCGCCACGTTGTAGGCGAACGCCCACACCAGATTCCCGCGAATGGTCCGCAGGGTGCGTCGGGCGAGTACAAGGGCATCCCCGATCACCCGCAGATCGCGTCGTACCAGAATGATGTCCGCCGACTTGAGCGCGACATCAGTCCCGGAGACCACCGCCATTCCGAGATTGGCCGATGCCAGCGCCGCAGCGTCATTGATCCCATCGCCCACCATGGCGACGCGGCGGCCCTCCTCCTGGAGTCGGGTCACCACCTGGGCTTTGTCGGTGGGAAGCACCCCGGCGATAACCTCATCGAGGTCGAGCTGAGCCCGGACTGCCTCGCCGGCGGCGGGCTGATCGCCGGTGAGCAGGATCGTGTGCAGCCCCAGCCGATGCAGCCGATCCACCGCAGCCGCAGCCGACGGCCGGATCGAATCGATGAGCACCACCGCACCCACTGTCCGGTCACCCTGAGCCACCAGGACCGCAGTCTTACCGGCGTTGGCGGCATCAGCCACGAGGATGCTGCCCGCATCCGGAAGAGCGATGCCCCGGGCCTGGAGTAGGGCCGGATTCCCGACGAGCACCCGGTGGCCGGCCCGGGTACCCTCGGCGCCGTGGCCGGGCACGGCCTGAACCTGGTCGGCGGGGGTCACCTGGCGGCCGGCGTCGGCGGCATGCGCCACGATGGCGCGCGCGATCGGATGCTCCGAATGGGCCTCCACTGCGGCCGCTGCGTCCAGAACCGAAGTCTCTGATTCCGCGCCGAAGCTCACCACCGTGCCGACAGTCATCGCGCCGGTGGTCAGGGTCCCGGTCTTGTCCAGCACGACCGTGTCTATCACCCCAGAAGCCTCCAGGGCCTCCGGTCCCTTGATCAGGATGCCCACCTGCCCGCCACGCCCAACACCGGCCATCAGTGCGGTGGGAGTGGCCAACCCCAAGGCGCACGGGCAGGCGATTATCAGCACGCTGAGTGCTGCGCTGAAAGCCGCCCGCGGTCCGCCCCCGACCGCGAACCACACCCCGAGCGTGAGCAGGGCCAGCACCAGTACGGCCGGGACAAACCAGCCCACCACCTGGTCGACCAGGGTCTGGATTTGCGCCTTCCGGGATTGGGCCTGTTCCGCAGTCGCTACCATCTGCGCCAGCTGGGTGTGCGCACCGACCCGCTCGGCGGTGACTATCAACGCTCCGGTGGTATTGATGGTGCCGCCCAAAACCTGATCGCCTTCGGCCACCTCGCGGGGCACCGGCTCCCCGGTCATGAGCGCAGTGTCCACCGCGCTTGTGCCGACCTCGATCCGGCCATCGGTGGCCACCCGCTCTCCAGGCAAGACCAGGAAGCGATCGCCGACCAGGAGATCACCGATGCTTATGACCTTCTCGACACCATCGCGGATGACCCGCACCGTTGTCGGAGCCAGGGCACTCAACGCCGTGAGGACGCCGCGTGCTGATTGCTTGGATCGGGCCTCCATGTAGCGACCGCCCAGCAGGAACGTGGTCACGGCGGCAGCGACCTCAAGATACAGAGCATCCGCACCAGCCGGCGCGATGCCGAAGCCGAGCCAATAGCCTTCGGTATCCGGCGCACCCAACAGCACAGCAACCAGCGACCAGGTGAACGCGGCCAGAATCCCCAGGGAGACCAGCGTGTCCATGCTGGTGGCTCCGTGGCGCAGATTCCGCCACGCCGCCTTATGGAACGGCCACGCACACCAGAACACCACCGGCAGGGCAGCGATCAGCAGCACCCACTCCCAGCCCGGGAAGCGCATCTGCGGGGCCAGTGCAAGCACAATCGCGACATCGCCCAGCGGAATGGTGAGGAAGGCGGCCACAATCAACCGATTGCGGAGCATCCGTACCCGGTCGCGGTGGCCGCTCGCGCCAGCCTCATCCGTGACCGGAGCGGCCCCGTAGCCGGCAGCCACCACCGTCGCGACGGCCACATCCGCCTGATCGTCGGCTAGGCCGAGGATCACCGCCCGCTCGGTGGCGTAGTTGACGGTGGCGGTCACCCCGGGCAGCTTGTTCAGCTTCTTTTCTATCCGCGCGGCGCACGCGGCGCAGGTCATGCCCGAGACATCGAGTTCGACCCGGCTGTCGAGCCCGGCCGGATGACCTGCGGATGCCGGTGTGGTCGTTGTCTTGGTCATGGGCGGGCCTTGCGCAGGGCGGCAGCCTGCTGCTCGGCGGCATCGCGGCGCGCCAGCTCGGTCAGCATGTCATTGTAGGCGTCGATGGAATCATCGCCAGCGTCGACAGCGGCATCAATCCGGGCAGCATCGGAGCTGTCTGAACGGAACCACTGGAAAGCCAGCGCCACCAAGACTATGAACAGTGGCACCTCACCCAAGATCCAGGTCGCCTGCCCGGCGATGTTCTGATCTGCCAGGAGATCGGTCATCCAGCCGATGTCCAGGGCCTGATAGAAGCTGCCCCCGATCAGGCTCTGGGAGCTGAGGATACCGACGGCAAAAATGGCGTGGAACGGCATTATAGAAATAATGAGCGCCAGCTTGATCAGATGCGGCACCTGCCAGGTGGGCTGGTCCACGCCGACAATCAGGGTGAAGAAGAAATAGCCGGTCATCATGAAGAACACCAGCATCAGCTGATGGGCCCAGTGGTACTTCATCAACCACGGGAAGACGGGGGTGAAGTAGACCGCGAACAGACTACCGACATATGTCACCCAGGCGACCGGAGGGCTGGTGAGCAGCTGCCAGCCCCGGTGGCTGTTGATGGTGAGGATCAGGCTGCCCAGACTGGTGGGCAGGGCTGCCTCTTGGGTGGCCGCTCGGACCAGTGCCGAGGGTGCCCCCAGCACCGCGAGAACCGGAACCAGCATGTTGACGGTCATGTGCACGACCATGTGCCAGCTGTACATGACCGTGGAGTACTCCCACAGTCCGCTGGTAGCGAGGTAGGCGACCAGCAGCCAGGAGAGCAGCCAGGAGAGCAGCCGTCCCACCGGCCAGGTGCCGCCGCGGGCGCGTACCCGGAGCACGCCGATGACGTAGGCGGAGATCGCCGCGACCACGATCACCACCCAGAGCAGATTGGGCCGGCCCCAGGTCAGTAGCCGGGCCAAGGACGGCGGCAGATCCACGATGTAGCCCAGATAGTTGATCTCGGTGTTTTGCGGTTCCAGGAAGCGGGGCGAAGGAATGTGGTTCTCTGCCGCCTGGAGCGCCAGCAAGGCGATGATCAGGACCAGGTCCACGGTGAGCCACCGCAGCCAACGGGTGGGCCGCTGGGTAGCGCGGCCGATCAGCCGGGCAGCCCAGGACAGCAGTAGCGCCAGCAGGGCTCCCAGGGTGCCCAGGGACACCCATCCGTAGGGCTGGCTGGTCGGTGCCTGGCCAGCCAGCTGTTGCCAGGACACGACCACCTGCCCTGCCAGGGCCAGGACTATCACCGGCGGCAGCACCCGCTGGTAGAGGCGCACTCGGGCCTGAGTGGCGGCGGGGGCCTCAGTCGCGATGGGCGCCTCGGTGGCGGTAGGGGCATCGCTGCTTATCGCGGCGCCCTGATCCAGGTCGTCGCTGTCGGGCTGGAGTCCGCGGAGCCACACCCCGAGGGCCAGGGCGATCGTCGGGACGAGGGCGAGGGTGGCCACGGCGGCCGCATCGGTGGCCCAATCATGATTGAGGCCGATGGTGACATTGCCGGTGACCACGACGAAGATCCAGCTGCCGACCCCGGTCACCAGCCCCAGCGCCAGCGCCGCCCGGGTCTGGATCCGATAGCAAGCGATGCTGATCCCGGCCGCCACGAGCGCAGCCACGGCCCAGGCCAGCATCGATGGGGTGGCCCAGAGAAAAGTCCACCAGGAACCCGGGGTCATCACCGCACCCATCGGAACCCCATGGACGTAGGCCGGGTTGGTGATGGTATTGAACGCGCTCGCCCACAGCCACACCTGCCCGGCCCGTCCGGCCATGCGTGCCAGCGAGACCGCCCCAGGTGATAGCTGTCCCGCAGGCCGGGAGCGCTCCAGCAGTGCGCCCGCCAAGGCACCCAGAGTCAGCCAGGCGGCAATCCGAGCGGCCAGATCCCCGATGAGGGAGAGCGGCGCGGTTATCGGGAGCGCCTGAATCCGGGCAGGTAAGGGTGGACGGGTGCCCAGGTCGAGGCCCACCCAGACGACGAAGGCCGCGGCCAGCCCGATCGCGCCGGTGATAGCCACCAGTGCTCCGTTCGTGGGCCACTGGGTCTTGGTGGGCCACTGGGCTGTCCGGGACGCCGCCGGTGTACTCACAGGGTCTCCTGCTGGACGAGACATCAGATTCGTTGAGGATTCTAGTCCCGACCCAGAAGATGAGAGCTGCGCTGCCGGGGAGGCTGTCGGGCGCGGACGGACATTCAGCGAGGGGTTGAGTCCGGGTTAAGGTGCACGGTGTCACCACCGAGAGGATGAACGATGCAGTTGGGCATGATCGGCATGGGCAAGATGGGCGGCAATATGGCCCAACGGCTGCGCCGTGCTGGGCACACAGTGGTCGGGTATGACACCAATCCGGATATTTCAGATGCTGCCGATCTGGCCGATCTGACCGCGCAGCTCACTGACCGGCCCCGGGTGGTCTGGGTCATGGTTCCCGACTCGGTGACCGGTCAGGTGATAGCTGAGGTGGCTCAGCACCTCGGTGAGGGGGACATCGTCATAGACGGGGGCAATACCCGGTGGACCGATGACCCGGATCGGGCGGCACGGCTCGCCACCCAGGGGATTCAGTTCCTCGATTGCGGGGTCTCCGGTGGCGTCTGGGGGCTGGAGAACGGCTATGCCCTGATGTGCGGAGGCCCAGAGCAGGCGGTGCAGCAGGTAATGCCTATCTTTGAGGCGCTCAAGCCGGCCGGAGAGTTCGGTTTCGTCCATGCTGGCGACCACGGTGCTGGCCACTTCGTCAAGATGGTGCACAACGGTATCGAGTACGGCCTGATGCAGGCCTATGCCGAGGGCTGGGAGCTGCTGGAGAGTGCCGACATTGTCACCCATGTTCCCGACGTGTTCGAGAGCTGGCGCGAGGGCACCGTGATCCGATCCTGGCTGCTGGATCTGATGGTGCGCGCCATGGAGGTGGACCCGCATCTGGACAAGATCGACGGCTATGCGGCCGACTCGGGCGAAGGCCGGTGGACCGTCAATGCGGCCGTCGACCTGGGGGTGCCGGTCCCGACGATCTCGGCGGCTCTGTTCGCCAGGTTCGTCAGTCAGCAGGAAGACAGCCCCTCGATGAAGATGGTTGCTGCCATGCGCAACCAATTCGGCGGGCATGCAGTCAAGGAAGAGACCTCTCTGAGCTGAGCGGCGTCTGGTGCGAGGGTCTCGAATCCGCACACGTCTGATGGTCCCGGCATCCCTGAGCGCGGATGCATGACACACTCGTAGCCATGCCTAACCTCGGGAACCGCGCATGACTCAGCCCACCCCGCGCGTACCCCTCGCCGAGGCTATCTTCCTGGGACTCGGGTCGATGGTGGGCGCGGGCGCCTTCATCGTGTGGTCGCCGGTGCTTCCGTTGGTGGGCGAAGGAATCTGGGTGAGCCTGGTCATTGCGGCGCTGGCAGCCTTCTGCCATGCCGTGGCCGCAGCCCAGATCGCGGCCCGCTCGCGGCTGCCGGCCGCGGAGAGTTCGGGCCAGGACGGGCTCGGCGCGATCTGGGGATTCCTGGGCGCCTGGGGATTCGTGGTCAGCGGTATCTCCGGCGCAGCCGTGATGGCCAAGACCCTGGCGGCCTACTTGACGCCAGGGGGCTGGTCCCCGCAGTTGTTCGGCATCCTGGTCGTGGTGCTGCTCGCGGCGGCCGCCTACCGTGGAGTGAGCTTGACGCTCGCGGCAACGCGGGGCATCACCGTGATTGTTGTGGGCGTTTTGCTGGCGCTGGCGGTCACCAATGAGATGCCGGCAACGCCGGGAGACATGACATCTGCCTGGTCGGGCCGGTTCCTCGACGGGTATGGCCTCCTCCAGGCCGGCGGCCTGGTGTTCTTCGCCTTTATTGGCTATACCCGGATGGCGGCATTGAGCCGGGTGACCGACCGGCCCAGCCGCAGTATTCCCTGGGCAATCCTGGCGGCATTGGTGGCGACGGTGGCACTCTATGGCGGCATTGGCCAGAGCCTGCTGAACCGGCTGAACCCGAGGCAACTGATCACCAGTGCCGCCCCCCTGATGGATGCGGCGGCCGCCGGGCCGTATCCGATGCTGATCTGGGTAGCCCGGATCGGGGTGGCGCTCGCGGTAGGAGCAGCCCTGCTGAGTGTGCTGGCGGGCACGGCTCGGACGGTGGCGGCGCTGGCGGACAACCGAGACTTGCCTCGGATCTTGACCGAGCGCCATCTGGCGTACCGGACGCCCTATGTCGCGCTCGCGGTGCTGACGGTCGCGATCAGCCTGCTGATCGGGTTGCCCGACGACTGGGTCAGTCTCAGATTCGGGCTGGGGTTGGCGAGCGCGGGCATTCTCTTCGCCGCCTGGATCGCGAATCTGGCAGCTTTCCGGCAGGAGGCAGCTCGGTTTTCGCCGCGGGCCCTCCAACTGGCGGGCTTGGTGCTCAGCTCCTTGCTGCTGGTCACCCTGCCCTGGCAGGCGCTGCTCGTGGCCGCGATGCTGGTAGGCCTCGGCGCGGCCACCCGCACGCTCACGCGGGTCTGGCCGCCCGGGCCGGTGCGACCGGAAGTACGACGCTGACGGTCCCCGCATCCGACTGACCCTGGCGGGTGAAAGCCGACGACATTGTCCGGATCCCGAAGGTACCCGGGTCGGGGACGAGCCCTGTCCAGGGCGTTCCCTCACCGAGGATCCTCAGGCCTGCCAGCCAACATCTTCCCAGGAGGTGCTGGCGAAGCCGCCCGAGCCGACATTGGCCAACCCGGTGCGCACCGCCACCAGCTGGGAGGGCTGGAACAACGGGATGGTGTCCAACCGCTGCCAGAGCAACCGGGACAGCTGATTGGCCTGATCGGCGCGTCGGATCGGATCCATCTCCTGGCTGATCTTGGTGGCGTACTCCGCCAGGCTGTCATCCGACCAGGCCACCTTGGGGAGGTGGGCGAGCGGAAACGCGGAAGCAGTGGTGGTGGCCGGGGTGAGGTCTGCCCCGGTGGACACCGGAGTGACGGTGATCCCCACGGCCGCTAGAGCGCCGGTGATGTGCTTCAGTTCCCGCGTTGACCACAGGCCATCGTCGACGGCGAAGGTGAGGGTGAGCGGTTCGCCGTTTCGGCTCCGCAGCCCGTCATCCCCCCGGAGCCAGCCGGCCTGATCCAGCAACGCATTGGCCTGCTCCCGATCCCTGGTGAGCCCGGTTGCCTTTGCTTGATCGGCATAGCCTGGTTGGTTGGGCAGCAGTAACGGATCTGACCACACCGATGGGGTCGTGTCGATGCCAGTCAGGTCGGCCTTGCCGATAGCCCGTCGATCCAACGACATCAGCACGGCTCGGCGTAGCCGTTCGTCGGCCAGGGGGCCAGTGTGGTCGATCTGGAGCAGGCGGCCGGTCGGTGACGGGGAACGACGCAGCGACGACGTGGGGTCGCCCTCGACCCGCTCGGACGCCTGGGCGGAGACGCCCACCGCCAGCAGGTCGAGTTCGTTGTTGCGGAATGCGGCGGGAGCGGCGTCATCGGGCAGTGTCCGGAAGATCACCTGGTTCAGCAGCGTCGGATCACCCCACCAATGGGGATTGGGCTCCAAGGTGATAACCCCTTGGGTCGCATCAACGTGAGTGACGGTATACGGCCCGGCGTAGTGGCCCGCTTCAAATCCGTCCCAGGAGAAGGTGTCGGCGTCGCTGACAGTGATGGCGCGGAGCGGACCGGCGACCAGTGGCTCGGTCCAGGCAGGATCAGGGCCGGTGTAGTCGATCACCACGTGGGTGGCCCCCTCACCCTGTTTCACCTCGGCGACCCGTTCCCACCCAGCGGTCCTCACCGGATTCACCCCGGAGATCTGGCCGGTGTTGGCCCGCCAGGTCGCGATCCAATCGGCGGCGGTGACCGGTGCGCCGTCCCCCCAGCGCGCCGCTGGGTTCAGGGTGAGGATTACCTGAGTGGCGTCGTTGGTGGTCACCTCCACCTTGCGAATCACATCCTCGTTGGCGGTCGCTCTGCCAGCCGCATCGGTGACGAAGGCCGGTGCGGTCAGCGGGGCAGTCACGGCTCGGACATCGGCCTGGTCGCCGTCGGGATGCCGGGGGTTCCATTCCCCCGGGAGCGTTGTCAGCCGGAGCCGAACCAGGCCGCCAGCCTTCAAGGTGGCTCGATCCTGCGCATTGATGTCGCTGGGGGCGGTCGCGGGCACTGTGGGGGGAACTGAGACCGTGGGCTCAGGGGGCTGGGGGGTGCAGGCGGCCACGAGTGCGCAACTCAGACCCACCACCAGGGCGCGTCTGAGGGGCATGGGTCACCTCCTCCAGCCGCCGAGAAAATTTGTTGCTAGTACCAATCTAGTGGCCGACACCTGCCAGCCCGGATGGTTCCTGGTCACGATTGGGTCCCGAATCGGGGTGATGCCGTGCTCAGATCCAGCTGCGCAGCCACATCCGCCACATCCACTGGGAGTAGGGCAGGAGTTGATCGGTGTAGATGGGGTAGAAAAAAGCGAAGTTGGCTGCCACCAACGCCACGGCGAGGCCAGCGATGATCCCCCCGCGCCGCCGTTCGGGACTGTCCGCTGGGCCGAGCACGAGCCCCAACACCAGGGCTAGGCCGATACAGGTGAACGGAATGATGGTGATCCCGTAGAAGAAGAACACCGGCCGATCTGATGAGAAGAACCAGGGCAGGTAGGTGGCCATCGCTGCTATCACTGGTACCGAAAAGCGCCAATCCCGGCCGCCGAGCCACCAGATCAGACATACCACCAGGGCAATCGCCGCCAGCCACCACAGGATGGGGGTTCCCAGCCCAGTGATCACCCGGATGCAGTTTTCTGGACCCACGCAACCGTCGGTTCCGGGCGCAATATCGTTGACAGCATCCAGGCCGGTGGGGCGCAGCGTGAGCAGCCACCCGCTTGGATGGGCGTCATAAGGGTGGGTTTGTTCCCGAATGTACTCGCCGGTGTGGAAACCGTATATGTCCTTGTGGTACTGCAGTAGTGAGGCCAGGCCTTCGCCGAAGGCGCCCACCCATGGATGGTCGGGATTGTTCTGTCCCCAATCTCTCCCGTAGGCGCCGCTGCTGCGCAGCCAGCTGGTCCAGGTGGCCAGGGACACCAGGAATCCGGTGACGACCATGGACACAAAGGCCAGCATGCCGTCGTAGATCAGCGCGAGCCAGGATCGGAATCCTGCACCAGCCAGGCGGCGAGCGCCCACGTCCCAGATCACTGACAGCACGCCAAAGGCAGCGAGCACGAACAGCGAGTTCCACTTGCAGGCCACGGCGAGCCCGAACATCACCCCAGCCACCCAGCGCCAGGGGCGCCACCAGACCCACGGGCCATACTCACCCCCCAAGGTTCGCACCCGGAGGTCCTCCAGCCGGTCCGCGAGCTGGGACCGGAGGTGATCCCGGTCGGCGAGGACAGCGGCGACGCCCATCACCAGGAAGGCCGCTTGAAAGATGTCCAGGAGCGCCATCCGGCTCATGGTGAAGGCCAGGCCGTCGAACATGAGGAGTAGTCCGGCGACGGCCCCGATCAGGGTCGACCTGGCCACCCGTCGTCCGAGGCGGATGGTAGCGCCAATCAGTATCGAGCCGAAGATGAGCGGCATGGCTCGCCATCCGAAGCTGTTCATGCCGAACAGCCCTTCGCCCAGGGCGATCAGCCACTTGCCCAGGGGGGGATGGACCACGAAGGAGGGGGTAGCGGAGAGCCCGCTCATGTCTCCGGCGACGATTTGATCGTTCGCCCCCTCAGCCCAGGTTCCTTCGTAGCCGTACTGGAGCAGTGACCAAGCGTCCTTGGCGTAGTAGGACTCGTCGAAAATGGGGTAGGCCGGGTAGCCGAGACCGACGACGCGAATCAGGAATGCGAGCAGAGCGATACCGATGGTGATCGCCCAGGAGGTCAGGGTGTCGGTGGGGTGCCAGTCGCGAAGTCTGTCGATGGTGGTGGGCTGCGCGGTGGGGGGCGGGATAGCCGAGGTGACCGCGCGGGTGGGGATGTGGGTTTGGCTGGTCACCCGGTTATGGTATCGATCTTGACGCTCGCCAGCGGGGGACCGGTCATACTGTTAGCCGTGACTTTCCACCGTGATGCGCCGGGCCTGCTCGTGCTGGTGGCCACCCCCATCGGGGATACCGCTGATGCGAGCCCGTCGCTGAGACATGCTCTGGTGGAGGCTGATGTTATCGCTGCCGAGGATACCCGGCGGCTCCGGGATCTCTGTCGGCGCCTGGAGATCAGCCCCCAGGGCCGGGTGCGTTCCTATTTCGATGGCAATGAAGCTGAGCGCGTCGCCGGATTGATGGCCGCTTTGCAGCACGGGGACACCGTGGTCGTGGTGACCGATGCCGGGATGCCCTCGGTGTCTGATCCAGGGTTTCGGATAACGCAGGCGGCCATTGCAGCGGGGATCCGAGTGACGGCGGTGCCCGGCCCGTCGGCCGTGTTGACCGCGCTGGCAGTGTCCGGGTTGCCGACGGATAGGTTCTGTTTCGAGGGGTTTCTTCCCCGCAAGGCTGGAGAGCGGCGGCGACGGCTGGCCGCATTGGGCCAGGAGCAGCGCACCATGGTCTTCTTCGAGGCCCCCCACCGGCTGGCGGCCTTCCTCAGCGATGCGGCTGAGGTGTTCGGGGTTGATCGGGCCGCCGCTGTCTGCCGGGAACTCACCAAGACCTATGAGGAGGTCATTCGGCTCCCCCTGGGTGAACTGGCGACCTGGGCCGCAGGCGAGGTGCGCGGGGAGGTCTCCCTGGTGATTGCCGGGGCGGTGCCCAGCACATTGCCCGATGCTGATGCTGTAGCCGAGGTGCTAGCCCGAGCCGAGGGTGGGGAACGGCTCAAGGCGGCGGTTGCTGCGGTTGCCCCACAGTCCACCCTCACCAAGGGCGAACTCTATGACCAAGCCATCGTGGCCCGCTCAACTCGGAGGCACCCATGACCCAGCACACCGTCCTCCCGGAGGCGCCCGAACCGCTGCCAGCGATCACCACGGATGCGCACACCCATCTGGGCACTACCCACGACAAGACCGGTGTGGGTGTGGCCGAGTTGCTCGAGCGGGCGCGGGCTGTGGGGGTGCATCGGCTGGTCGATGTTGGCTGCGACGCGGCGTCGTCGGCCGCCGCTGTCGAGCTGGCCGAACAGTATCCGGAGGTGGTTGCCACGGTGGCCATCCATCCCCACGACGTGGTGGAGCTCGGCGACGGGCTACCGCAGGCGCTCGCACAGGTGGAGGCGCTGCTCGGTTCCACCGAGCGGATCCGCGGCGTCGGTGAAACGGGCCTGGACTACTACTGGGTCCGCGATGACGCGGGGCGGGCTCAGCAGCGGGAGGTGTTTGCCATCCAGATCGGTTGGGCGCAGCGCCATGGACTCGCGCTGGTCGTCCATGATCGGGAGGCGCATGCAGATCTGGCCGATGTCTTGGATGCTGAAGGCTGGCCTGACCGAGTCCAGTTGCACTGTTTCTCCGGAGACGTGGACTTCGCCCGCCGGTGCCTGGACGCCGGGGCCTATCTCTCCTTCCCGGGGACGGTGACCTTCAAGGCGAACGAGCACCTCCGGGAGGCGCTCCGGATCACGCCCAGGGATCGGATCCTGGTGGAGACCGATGCTCCCTATCTGACCCCGATGCCGTTCCGGGGTCGCCCCAATGCCAGCTTTCTGCTCCCGCAGACTGTCAGGTTCGTGGCGCAGCTCCTCGGGACCGATCTGGATGCGTTGTGCCAGCAGTTGGATGCGAATGCGACTGCACTGTTCGGTGATTGGGGTGGCGCGGCTCCTGGCCGGGATCGGGGCAGCGATGGCTGAGGGGCTCCTGGATCCGCGCACCCTCCGGGAGATCGCCGCCGAACTGAACTTGCGGCCCACGAAACAGCGGGGCCAGAACTTCGTTCACGACGCCAATACGGTGCGCCGGATCGTCGCGGCCTCGGGGATCGGTGGGAACGATGTGGTCCTGGAGATAGGTCCTGGGCTGGGGTCGCTGACGCTGGGGCTCCTGGAGGTGGCCCAGCGGGTGGTGGCGGTGGAGATCGATGCCGTCCTGGCGGGTCGGCTGCCGGGTACTGTCGGTGAGCGGCTGCCAGGTCGAGCTGATCGGCTGGCCGTTATTGCCGCCGATGCGCTGGCGGTGGCGACGCTCCCCGATCCCCAGCCGACCGCGCTGGTGGCGAATCTGCCCTACAACGTGAGTGTCCCGGTGCTGCTCCATGTGCTCGCCCGGTTTCCCACGATCTCCCGGGGGCTGGTCATGGTCCAGCTGGAGGTGGCTGACCGGTTGGTGGCGGCGCCAGGTAGTCGTACCTACGGGGTGCCCAGCGCCAAACTGGCCTGGTACGCCGAAGCTGCTCGCGTGGGCACGGTGCCGCCGTCGGTCTTCTGGCCGGTCCCCAATGTAGATTCTGGGCTGGTCGCCCTGGATCGGCACCAGCCACCCGACACCGCCGCCCGACGGGAGGAGGTGTTCGCGGTGATTGATGCGGCGTTCGCCCAGCGTCGGAAGATGCTCCGGGGGGCACTGTCGGGGCTTTTCGGCTCCTCAGCTGCTGCGTCGGCAGCGCTCACCGCCGCGGGCGTGGACCCGCAGGCGCGAGGTGAGGTGCTCGATATTGCCGACTTTGCCCGAATCGCGGAGCAGCACTCGGTGTGACCCCTGACTTCCCAGCGAGGATTGGGTGCCGATGCGATTTCGTGACCCGGGCATGGTTTCGCCATCGCCACTTGACTGGTAGGAAAGGGCCATGGCTTCCTCGTCAGGAGTGGCTCCCGGGGAGCGTTGGGTCAAGGTTCGGGCCTCTGGAAAGGTCAACCTGGCCCTCCGCGTCGGAGGTGTGCGCCCGGACGGGTATCACGGGCTGCGGACTATCTTTCAGGCGCTGAGCGTCTATGACGATCTGGGCGTGCGTCGCGCCGCGCCGGGTACCTATTCGGTCACGGTCGTGGGGGATCAGGCGGATCTGGTGCCCACCGATGAGCGCAATCTCGCCATTCAGGCAGCCCAACTGCTCGCGGAGCGGAATGGTGGTGTGGAGCATTGCGGCGCTGAGATCCGGATTCGGAAGACGATTCCGGTGACCGGCGGCATGGCTGGCGGGTCCGCCAACGCCGCCGCTGCGCTGGTCGGCTGCGCCGAGGTCTGGGGAATTGACACCTCGCCGAACGAACTGGCTGATCTGGCTGCCGAGTTGGGGGCCGATGTGCCGTTTGCGCTCCATGGATCGACAGCGTTGGGCACCAATCGCGGTGATGACCTGGTTCCGGTGCTCAGCCGGGGCTCGTATCACTGGGTGCTCGCCCTGCCCCGGGCAGAACTCTCCACGCCGCGAGTATTCGCCCGATTCGATGAACTGAATCCGGAGGCCCCGGTGGAGCCCGGCCCGATTCCCGAAGAGTTGCTGGAAGGGCTGGCCAGTGGCGATGTGCGCCAGGTTGCCCGGCACTTGGTCAATGAGTTGCAACCGGCGGCGCTGAGTCTACGTCCTGAGCTGAGCGACCTCCTCGAAGCGGGACATGATTGTGGCGCGCTGGCGGGGATGGTCTCCGGCTCTGGGCCGACCTGCGCCTTCCTGGCTGCCAATGAGGATGCCGCGCTGCGGCTGTCGGTTGCCCTGAGTGGGTTGGGGATGTGCCGCACGGTGCGGCGGGCCTCGGGTCCGAGTGTGGGCGCCCGCCTCAAAGCGAGCTGATCCGGAGACTACTAGTTAGTAGGAGTGGACTCCCGGGCGGGTGGCTGGAGTCGCAGGCTCGGGTCCGGATCGAGACTTTTCAGGCCATTCCAGATTAGATTGACCAGGTGGGCGGCCACCTCGGGTTTGGTCAGGCTGCTGGTCTCGCGGGCATCGACCCACCATTGCCCAGACAGGCCCACCAACCCGACCAGCATCTGGCTGTATAGGGGTGCGGTGGCTGGGTCGAATCCGCGGCGTTCGAACTGGGAGCCGAGCAACCCCTCCACCCGGGTGGCGATCCCGGACAAGATCGTCGAGAAGGTGCCGCCGCCTCCGGAATAGGGGGAAGAGTCGCGGCTGATTATCCGGAATCCATCGGGATTTTCTTCGATGTAGTCCAGCAGGGCCATGGTGCCCAGTTCGATCAGGTCCCGGGGGCCAGTCCGTGGCCGGGAGATAACCTCGTGGATCGCATCCAGCAGAGTGCGCACCTCCCGATCGACGACTACTGCGTAGAGCCCCTCTTTGCCGCCGAAGTGCTCATAGACCACGGGCTTGCTGACCTCGGCGTGGGCGGCGATCTCCTCGACGCTCGTGCCCTCGAGGCCCTTCTCGGCGAACAACCCCCGGGCGACGTCGACCAGCTGTTCACGACGCTCGGCCCGCGACATCCGAACGCGCGCCCGGCGGGCTCGCGGTGTCGGTTGGGTCTGCGTCACAAGGGCCATTCTTTCGTGTCCGGGTGTCAGCGCGCCAATGGGACCGCCACTGGTCACACGAACCAACGATCCTCGCCGAGGCCGTCTGGGGGACCCGGATGGCCGACGAACAGTCGTCCGAGGCGACCTGGCTCAGTCGTCCGAGGCGACGACCAGCCGATAGACTGCCCTGAAGGTCCACCTGGGTGGGCCGATCCCCGGTTGGTCTTTCGGTAGGGCCCGCCTGACTTTGAATCAGGATTAGCGCAGTAGGTT
>JBKEBU010000140.1:0-13008 GCA_047973325.1 Propioniciclava sp.
GGTTGATGAAGGACGGGCAGACGACTAAAGCGCCGGTGAAGCCGTACCTGTAGACGATGAACAGGCCGGTCAGCAGGCCGCCGACGGCGCCGCCCAGCGAGGCGGTGATGAAAAGGCGTCCGTACTTCAGGTTGAGGCCGTACATGGCGGTCTCGGTGATGCCGCGGAAGGCGGAAATCGTGGCGGGCCGGCTAGTAGCCTATCGCAGCTGAGATGTGTGGTACCGAGCGGCGTCAGGTGGGTTCTGGGCAGGACGGGGATCCGGAATCGATGCCGGGGTATCGGTGAGGGTCCACGGCGCAGCCCAGGGCTCACCTGGGGTCGCGAATACAAGAGATTGGGGTCGCGAATACAAGAGATCAGCTGCGACACGCTACTAGCGACCAAGGGTCGCCAGGTTTAGTCCTGTGGCGGGTCCCCGCTCTCGGGTGGCCAGATGACCGCTTGGCTAGCGATCAGGGTGCCGCCGTCGACGGTGAGGGTGGGCCGGTCATGCAGGTGGTACCCCTGGTGGAGGGCCTCACTGACCCGGCGGGATAACGCCGCCTCGTCCGGCCCGGTCAGGAGCCGGTACCGGAGCCCGGTTGTTGCGGATCCGTCCCCCGGTTTCGGTGTCTCTGGTGCTGCCGCCCGTGGGGTTGTCTTCTCTGAATCGGGGGTGGTGGGTGCGGTTTTACCTCGCCTGACCGGAGCTGGTGGCGCATCCGAGCCGGCATCCAACAGGATCACCTCACCCAGGGAGGGCACCACGGCTGGGAGCCCGAGCTCGGCGCCGATCCTGGTAGTGAGCGCCTCCGCGGGCTCTTGGTCGCCGTGGACGCAGAAGATCTGCTGCGGCGCCGGATCAAGTTCGCCTAGCCAGTCGATAAGGTCGGAGCCATCGGCGTGGACCGAGAACTCACGATCATGGACGACCTCAGCGCGAACCGAAACGTACTGGCCATGGATCTTGATCTCTTCGTCGCCGTCGGAGAGCTGCCGACCCCGGGTGCCCACTCCCTGGTAGCCGGTGAGGACCACCGCGTTCTTCGGATCGGGGAGGAGCGCCGCCAAGTGGTGCAAGACCCGGCCGCCGGTAGCCATTCCGCTGGAGGAGATTATTATGCACGGTCCGTGCCCGCCCGGACCCGTGAGTTTGCGGCTGTCCTCGGTGGATTCGACGGTGGTGAGATCGGGGATATTAACCAAATCCTCGGGGTGAAGATCCTGGCCCAGCTCCTCAGGATGGGATTGGTAGACTCGGAGCGCCCGCACCCCCATGGGGGAATTGACGTACACCGGAACGTCGGGGATCCGGCCCTCACGTTCCAGGGCGGAGATTGTTTGGAGCACCACTTCGGTCCGGTCGATGGCGAATGCGGGTACCAGGACCGTCCCGCCCCGCTCGATAGTGCGCCGGATAACGTCGGCGAAGGCCTCATGGGGCAGATTCTCGGGTTCGGGATGCTCCCGGTCGCCGTAGGTTGACTCCATCAATACATAAGGCGCCCCCGGGGGGATATCGCGCGGGCGGAGCACGGGATGGTCATGCCGACCCAAATCGCCGGAGAAAAGCACCGAGGCTGAACCGGTCCAGGCGTTGACCGAGGCCGACCCGAGAATATGCCCGGCCCGGGTGAACCGGACGGTCACCTCTTCCCCGGGAGTGACCTCGTTCCCCTCGGCCAGCAAGGGAATGTCGGTATCGAAGTCGATGCTGACGAACTGTGGGAGCACCGCTTCCACGTCTTCGATGGTGTACAGCGGTAGTGCCGGTGAGTGCTTGGAAAAGCCGCGCTCGTTGGCCTCGGCTGCATCCAACTCCTGCAGGTAGGCCGAATCCCGCAACACGATCTCGGCGAGCTCTTGGGTGCTGCCGGTGCACCACACCGGCCCGCTGAAGCCGTGTTTGGTCAGTGCTGGCAGGTAGCCGACATGGTCGAGATGGGCGTGGGTCAGCACCACATCGCTGATGGATGCTGGGGCTACCGGAAATTCCTCCCAGTTGAGTTGTCGCACCTTCTTCTCGCCCTGAAACAGGCCAGAGTCGATCAGCACCCGCCGGTCACCGACGGTCAGCAGGAACTTAGATCCGGTGACGGTTCCGGCGCCGCCGAGGAAGGTGAGGGTGGTTCGTGGTGTGCTCGCCATGGCGCCCACTGTGGCAGGAACCGTCCGGTGATACCAGTACCGCCAGCTACCCTTTCGCTCGTTGCTGATTGGCTCGGAAGGTGATGATGCTGGTCACCAGTGCCCGGGGAAGCGGTTTCTGAAGGGGTAACTGAATGGCTCCCTTGCTGTACTTCAAGCCGAGTTCGTCGAGTTCCGCGGTGAAATTGCTGACCCCTTCAGACCCGGGGTAGAGCCCGACATGGTGCTTTCCCGCCGCGATATGCACCAGATTTCCGTTGAGTGTGAAGGTGGGCATCCCCCAGCTTATTTTCTCACCGACCTCGGGCACCTGCTCGTGCACCAGCGCCCGCAGCTCCTGCAGTAGGGCCCGGTGTTCAGGTTCTTGGGAGTCGAGATAGTCATCAATGAGTGTCATAGGAGCTCCTATGGTGGCAGTCGAATCGGTGCTTTTCCAGTTGCTTGCTCCAATTCGGATGCGGTGATTACCCCTGTTGAGTAGGATAAATACAGGAGGAGTCATGAGCAGACGGGCGTGGGCGCGAGGGATAGTCAGAGTATTGATACCGTTGATGGCCGGGGGATGTACGATTCCTCCCGAGTTACTGACCCCCTCACCCTCATCGGCGACGTCAACCGCGCCCACATCATCATCCCCCTCGGCGCCGCCCACTCCCTCGGCGACCGCGCTGCCCGCGCCCACTCCGACCGCCCTCCCTGGCGGCACCTCGACGCCCACACTTCCGGAGCCGGTGCCCCCCTCGACCCCGGTCGTGCTGACGCCCGTGACCACTCCCTATCCGACCGACCGGCCGCCGTTGACCAAGGCGCCGCCGCTGCCCTCACCGTTCGGGACGCCGATGGCACCGACGCCTGCCCAGCTCGATGCCGTCCGCAACGATCTGACCGAGCGCGGGGTGGATCCGGCCGAGATGCAGGTGCTGAGCGCTGATCGGGTGATGTGGAGTGACGGTTCCTGGGGGTGCCCGCAGCCTGGTATGGGCTATACCCAGGCGCTGGTCGAGGGTAGCCGGATCGTGGTGGAGGTGGCCGGTCAGAGCTATGACTACCGTTTCGGATCCGGAGATGGTTTCCGGCTGTGCACTCCTTGAGCGAGAGTTGGCGGCTCAGCCGCGCTGACCCGATCCCACCCGGGATGCCAGCACCGTCACCACCACCCCCGAGACACTGAGTACCCCGAGTGCGACCCGGAGGCTGGTGGCGTCTGACACCAGCCCTACCAAGGGAGGCAACGCGAGGAATCCGAGGCGGAGCAGCCAGCTGGTTATCGCGATCCCAGCCCCCTCGGGGAGCCCGGGAAGTCTGCCGGCTGCCGCATAGACCGCCGGAACTGCGGTGGCGCAGCCGAAGCCGGCGAGGGCAAAGCCGATGAGGACCAGGGGCAGGGTTGGTGTGGTGATCACTAGCAGCCCGCCCAGGACTATCAGGACACCGCCCGCGCGCAGCACCGAGGCGGCGCCCCACCTGTCGGTGGCTGGGTCACCCAGGAGTCGGCCGATGGTCTGGGCGGACACCAAGACCACGAGCCCGAGCCCGGCGACACCGGCGGAGGTGCCCACGGTGGAGCCCAGATAGAGGGCAGCCCAATCGAAGGCAACCTCCTCGGGGGCGACCCCGAAGGTTGCGAGCAGGCCGAGCGAGATCAGGGTGAGCCACATCGCCCGGGTGAGCCGGGGCGCAGGTGCCGGTGTCTGGTCTGCAGCTGGCTGGCCCGCGGAGGCCGGAAGCCGGCTGAGGGCGGCCCCTATACACGCCAGGGCCATCCCCGTCACCCCGGCTGTGCCGAGGTGCACGGCGAGGGGAATCTGCTGACTGGCCGCCCACGCGCCCATGGCACCGCCCGAGACCGCGCCCAGGCTCCACATGGCGTGCAGCGAGTTGATGATGGAGCGGCCCGCATAGTCCTCCACCCGGAGGCCATGGACATTCTGGGCCGAATCGGTGACGGCATCGGCAAACCCGGCCGTCAGCAGGGCGACACCTATCACGACCACGTGGGCAGCCAACCCGACGGTAGCCATGGCTGTGGCGGTCAGGCCCGTCGTGGCTAGACCGACGGGTAGGGCGCCGAATCTGCAGATCAACGGTGCGGGCAGCCAGGAGGCGAGAATGGCCCCCAGCGGCAGCATGGCCACCAACAGGCCAAAGGTGGCATTCGAGAGGTCGAAGGCGGCCTTGATTTCCGGGTAGCGCGGCAGCACGTTGACGAACATGAGTCCGTTGGTGGAGAAGAACACTGAAATGCCGAATCGTGCGCGCCGGGGGGAAGGGGTCACCGCACCACAATATCGGCGTTTGGTCAGTTCTTTCGCTTCTGGAGTGCGGCCCATTCGTCGCGCAGCCCCACCGTGCGATGGAAGTGCATCGGCTGATCGGGATCGGCGGCGAAATACCCGAGCCGTTCGAACTGGACCACCTCGCCGGGGGCGGTATTGGCCAGGGCTGCTTCGACGTGGCAGTTCAGCACCGTCCGGCTGTCCGGGTTGAGGTCATCCAGAGCCTCACCGGTGGCCTCCCCTGGGGCTTCGGCACTGAACAGCCGCTCGTACAGCGCCACCGTCGCCTCGACGGCGTGGGGAGCCGAGACCCAGTGCATGGTGGACTTCACCTTGCGCCCGTCCGGAGCGTTGCCGCCCTGGCTGGCCGGGTCGTAGGTGGCCTGCACGCCGATCACGGTGCCGGTGGCATCGGTGATGGCCTCGGTGGCGGTGATCAGGTAGGCGCCCCGCAGCCGGACCTCACGCCCGGGGGAGAGCCGGAAGAACTTCGGTGGTGGAACTTCGGCGAAATCGTCCTGTTCTATCCACAGCTCACCGCTGAAGGCCACGCTACGGGTGCCGTCGGCGGGATTCTCGGGATTGTTGGCCACCTCAAAGAACTCAACGACTGGCTGCCCGTCGGCGTCGGTGGGCCAGTTGGTCAAGGTCAGCTTGAGCGGGCGGAGCACAGCCATGCGCCGCTGTGCAGCCTGATTGAGATCCCGCCGGACGAAGCTCTCCAGCTCTTCGATGGCTTTCCGGCTGTTGGTGCGGGTGGTGCCGACAGCCTCGCAGAAGGCCCGGATGGCGGTGGCTGGGTAGCCCCGACGGCGCAGACCGCTCAAGGTTGGCATCCGCGGGTCATCCCAGCCGTCCACGAAGCCGTCATCGACGAGGGTCTTCAGGCGGCGCTTGGAGGTCACTGTGTGGGTAAGCTCCAACCGGGCGAACTCGCGCTGTTTCGGCGGTGGCCCGTCCAGCGGAACCCGCTCCAAGAACCAGTTGTAGAGCGGACGATGGCTTTCAAACTCCAGGCTGCACAGCGAATGGGTGACCCCCTCGATGGCATCGGACTGCCCATGCGCCCAGTCATAGGTGGGGTAGATCGGCCAGGTGTCACCGGTGCGGTGATGCTCGGCATGCCGGATCCGGTACATGACCGGGTCGCGCATTTGCATGTTCTCGTGGGCCAGGTCGATCTTGGCCCGGAGCACCCGGGAGCCGTCGGGAAACTCCCCGGCGCGCATCCGGCGAAACAGATCCAGATTCTCTTCGCTGGTGCGGGCCCGGTAGACCGATGCCACTCCGGGGGTGCCGAAACTGCCCCGCTGTGCGGACATGGTCTCGGCATCGGAGTCGTCGACGTAGGCGTGCCCGGTCCGGACGAGGTGCTCAGCCCAGAGGTACAGGTCCTCGAAGTAATCCGAGGCGTTCCGAATAGCATCCGGGGTGTAGCCGAGCCAGGCGATGTCGTCGATGATCGACGATACGTACTCGGCCTCCTCGGTATCTGGATTGGTGTCGTCGAGGCGCAGGACCCCGCGGCCGTCGAAGTCCTCGGCAATACCGAAATCGACAACAATGGCCTTGGCGTGGCCGATATGCAGGTAGCCGTTGGGCTCGGGTGGGAACCGGGTCTGTACCCGGCCGCCGTAGACGCCGTCCTCGGTATCGCGCCGGATGATATCGCGGATGAAGTCACTCGGCCCGGACGCAGTATCGGTCATGGTGCAGAGGGTACAACGGCGCCGGGACTGCTTTCCCCCGGGCCAGCCCAGTGGTTGAGTAATGCTATGACACTGTCACTCCCGATGCCGCGCACCCCCGACCCTGCCAGTGCCCCTCCGGTGCGCTGGGGGATCCTGGCAACCGGCTGGATCGCGTCGGCGATGGCGCAGGCAATGCTGGCCCACACCCGTCAGCAGATAGTGGCCTGTGCTTCGCGGTCGGCGGACCGATCCGCCGCCTTTGCCGAGCGCTTCCACGTGCCCACCGCCTACAACAGCTATGAGGCCTTGGTGGCCGATCCTCGGGTGGAGGCGGTCTATGTGGCCTCACCCCACAGCGAGCACTATGTGCACGCCAAGCTCGCGCTGACGGCGGGGAAACACGTTCTCGTCGAGAAGGCATTCACCCAGAACGCTGCCCAGGCCCGGGAGCTCGCCGAGTTGGCCCAGCTGCACGGAGTCGTGCTGATGGAGGCCATGTGGACCCGCTTCCTTCCCCGGCATGACATCGTGCGGCAGCTCCTGGCCGCGGGCGCCCTGGGCGAGCTGGAGACGGTGGTCGCCGACCACGGCCAGTACATGGAGTTCGATCCCGCGGGGCGGATGTACAACCCGGACCTGGCCGGAGGGGCGCTGCTCGACCTGGGCATCTATCCGATCTCGTTCGCCCGGTTCGTGCTGGGCGCGCCAGGGTCGGTCCAGGCGCAGGGCACGTTGACCAGCACCGGAGTGGACCGGCAGGCGTCGGTGATCCTGGACGGCTTCCCCCAGAGTTCGGCCCACGCCGTGCTCACCACCACGTTGGCAGCCAAGACGCCCACGACGGCCGTCATCAGTGGGAGCCAGGCCCGGATTGAACTCGACGGTGACTTCTACGGCCCCGGTCCGGTCCGGCTCGTCAGTCGGGACGGGAGCAGCGCTACCTCCGCACCTGAGCCGATCCGCCGACACTATGGCCTGTGCTACGAGGCAGCCCACTTCGCGTCCTTGATCCGCGAGGGCCAGACCGAATCGCCGCTGCTGCCGCGCGCGGAAACGGTGGCGATCATGGAGACCCTCGATAAGATCCGCGCCCACATCGGCGTGCGCTATCCCGGAGAGTAGGGGATGCGCTGATCAACCATGCCTTGGCTCTGGCGCACCGGATCGGGTGGTCCGCTACCCCCCGATCATGCGGTGGGCATCGAGCACCTCGCGCAGAGCAGCATTGATCAGCGCATCCTAGGGCACGCCCGTTCCGGTGACGCGCGTGGTGGCCGATCAGATCTAGGCTGACCGAGTGAGTGCTGAGTCCGGGCCGGTCAAGCGGCCACCGCGTCGCAACGCGTGGCGCGGGATCTTAGTGCTGATCCTGCTGCTCGTCCTTATGGGGGCTGCCTGGGCCTACTGGGGTCCGGGGCGAGCGTCGGCTCCGGCGGTGCCCAGCCCCAGCCCGAGCCCCACACCCACCATCCCGTCGATTGCACGCCAGCAGGTGTGGACCTCCGATACTCCCGCTTCCGGGGAGTACGTCACCAATACGGTGGCCCTGGAATCTCGGACCAGTCATGACAAGGTGGTCGACTACGTGGTCAAGGTGGAGACGTCGGTGCCCGACGTGGATCCGGATGCGGCTGCGACCCAGATCCAAGCCACCCTGGATGATGCTCGGGGGTGGTCTGGCTATGGCCGAACCTCATTCCGGGCGGTCACTGAAGCATCTGAGAACACCATGGTGATCCTGATAGCCTCCCCGGACACCGCGCAGGAGCTTTGCCAGCCAGCCGATATTGAGCGAAAGTGGAACTGCCGCGACGGCAACAACGTGGTGCTCAATAGTGACCGGTGGCTCTACATGACCCCAACCTACGACGATCTGGGCGTCTACCGGTCCTATCTGGTCAATCATGAGGTGGGACACTTTCTCGGCCAGGGCCATACTGGCTGCCCGGGTGAGGGCCAGCTGGCACCGGTGATGATGCAGCAATCGATCGAGTTGGATGGTTGCCGCATCAACGCCTGGCCGCGCGAGGCGGACTAACCCGTCGGGCTGGATAGCGCCAGGGCTGGAAGCTGAGGAGGTACGCTCGCGGCTGTGCTCGTTCTGCTTTCGCCTGCCAAGTCCCTCGACTACGACACGCCCCTGCCGACTGCGACCTACTCGCAGCCGCGGCTGCTGGCCGCGTCTCGGGAGCTGATCGCCGTGCTGCGGGAGTTGTCGGTGAGCGAGGTTGCCGCCCTGATGCAGATCTCGGAGGAGTTGGCGGCGCTGAACGCCCAGCGCTACGCGGACTTCAGCCCGCCGTTCACACCAGACAACGCCCGTCCGGCTGCGCTGGCCTTCAACGGCGATGTGTACCAGGGCCTCGATGCGGGACGCCGCTTCACCCCGTCGGACTACGAGACGGCTCAACGAAGCATCCGGATCCTCTCCGGGCTCTATGGGGTGCTGCGGCCGCTGGATCTTATTCAGCCGTACCGGCTGGAGATGGGCACCCGGCTGACCACGCCGCGGGGGGCGTCTCTCTATGCGTGGTGGGGGAGCACTATCAGTGATCTCTTGGCGAAAGATCTCGCCGAATCGCCCGGCGGGGCCACGCTGGTGGTGAATCTGGCCAGCCAGGAGTACGCCAAGGCGGTGCGGTCAGCGGCGCTCGGAGTGCCGCTGATCGCCCCTCGATTCGAGGACACCAATGCTCAAGGGCGGCGGAGCGTGGTCTCGTTCTATGCCAAGCGGGCTCGGGGCGACATGGCCGGCTGGCTGGTGACCTCGGGAGCGACCTCAGCCGCGGACCTATGCCACTTTGAGAGTAGGGGTTATCGCTATGACGCCGCTGCGTCCTCGCCCACCCAGCCGGTCTTCGTGCGCAGTTTCGGTGATCGTCCCGCCGTCGGGTAGCTGCAACCGGCTACTGGCTCCACCAGATCCGGATATGGCCGTTCTTGGCGCGACTGCCGTCCGCAGCGTTGTTGGTGCCGTTGAGTGCATAAGCGTTGTCCACGGGAGTGACGCTGAGGTGGGTGGCTAGGTAGCTTGACCCACCACCACCGCCGCCCCCGATAGCGACCCATCGGTGGCACTCGGTGGCAGACAACCAGGCATTGCCCCCGCCCCCGCCCCCGGCGTACCCCCCGCCGCCTCCGCCGCCAGCGCCCATGAAGCCGGCCCTCAAGCCCGGGGAATGCCCTCCCCACGGAAATGCGCCATGCCCACCATTGCCGCCCTGGTGCATACCGCCGCCATGGTTGCCGCCGACATGTCCCCCCGAAAGATAGACGTCGAATCCGGTAGCCGGAACGGTGTGAGCGCCCGCATGACCGGCCGCCCCGTGTGTTCCCCCGGTGGCCCCCTCGCCGCCATGGGCGGTGACCTCTGCCTTGGGGGCTGGGGGCGGGACGATCTGTGCGGATCGGTTCTCCTCGGCGTCGACCCCGGCGGGTGCCCCCCCATCGCCAGAGGCGCCCATGAGTGAAAACTGGCCAGCGTTGGTGGTGCACCCGGCGGTCCCGCCGGTGGCGTTCCAGGTGCCACCGCCGCCCCCTCCGGCCGCGACCACGACGTGGTTGCCGGTGTTGCCCAGCAGGATCGCGGCCCCGCCGCCGCCAGAGCCGGAGACTATATCGCCATGGGCATTGGCGGCCGGGGTCCCACCCCCATGGCCATAGCCATCCCCGCCGTTGTTGGCGGAGTTGGAGGGGCCACTGATGCCGCCTTCGGGTACGACGAGGCGCAGGTTGACTGGTGCTCCGGAGACGCCGTCGAGGCGTCCGGCGAGCTTGGCGCCCTTGCCGGATGTGGCCGTCAAACCGCCTTCGCCGCCAGCAACCTCGTAGTACACCGTGGACGCTGCTGGTATGTCCAGGCAGACCTGGGAGATGCCTGGGGTGTCCCAGATAACGTCACCGTCATCTCCGCCGAGGCAATGGCTGGTTGCTCGGGCGGGCGCGGGGACGCTCACCATGACCGCTGGCATCGTCCAGATGGCGCCGCGGGCGAGTTGCCGACGTGAAATGGGTCGGGGTGGCTCCTGCTGTGTCATCCTGCTCCTATGGTTCGGTCGGAATGAGCCACGGTGGGAGGTGAACACGCGTAGTACCTTGTCAAGTGACGATTGCGATACTACGGAATTGAATAACTGTGTTCAAATCGCGCGTGATTCGACCCCTGTCGGTCGGCGATCAGGGTGCCTTCGACCCGGCCTGCCTCGGCGGGGGGAGCTCGATCCGGAGCAGATTGTCGGTCACCTGGTGTACCCGAGGTGTGCCCCGGAGCGCGGCGGCGATGGCATCGCTGTAGGCGCGCGGGCGAGGCCGCCGGTTCCTAGCAGGACGCCGCCGAAGTAGCGGGTGACCAGTGGGCGTGCCGAGGATCGCCGGGTAGGAGCAGCAGTCCACCCAGCAGAAGCACCGCCGCTGGTATCCCGAGCAGCATCCATCCCACCCGGGGGCCGGTGCCGGTATCAGTGGCCGGGGTCATCGGAACCGCCCGGGCCCACGCCAGAAACGCATCACCCACCGGGACCAACCCCGCTGCGTAGCGACGCGTTCCACCCCATGCGGCAGGCAGGCCGAACAGTTCGGCCTCCCGGTCCAGATCTGAGGCCAGGGCGGTATCGCCGACTGCACGGGCCGCGGCCAGGGTCACCGCACTCGCGCTCAGGCTCACCCCGACGACCAGAGGACCGGAGTCCACATCGCCAGCCCCGGGCGACCCGATCGGATACTCCCGCACCCCGACCAGGCCGGCAACGGTGACGACGAAGGCGTCCCGGTAGGCCGACCAGGCGGCCAGATCCGGTCCACCGTCGAGATGGGTCGTCAGCGACGGCCAGAACGCCTGGATGATGGCCTGCGAGGACCCGCGCGGCCCGTCGAAAACCTCGCCCTCGGCGGTGACCCGGTGGGGCAACAATCCGAGGGTCGGGTCGAGGAGTGGTGCCAGGGTGTCTCGCCAGCCTCGGAGATCTTCGAGCCATCCGGTTTCGCCGAGCAGGTCGGCGGCGGCGGCCAGCGAGGCGGCGGCGACCACCGCATCGCAGGGCCAGTACCTGCCCGGGTAGGACGCCGGGATCCCGGTGGGTGCACCGGTGAGGGCGCGGTGGACCGCCGGTGCCCGATCGGCGACGGTCGCGACATCTGACGGGTCCCCGGTCTCGGCGGCGATGGCCACCGCCAGCGCCAGCGACCACCCGGCGTGGAAGATGCCGTGCTCGGTGCTCATCCCGTTGCCGAACCGGCTCGCGATCGGATCGGCATCGAGGGTGGCGAGCTGGCTGCGCGCCAGGGCTGAATCGGTGGGGACGGCCGCCAGGCCGGTCAATGCATGAGTGAAGAACTCGCCCTCGGGAAACAAGGTCTGCATCTGCCGCCCGGCACCGCGATCGAGGGCGCCGGCGAGAAAGGCCACCTGGGCCGGAACCGTGCGGTCGGCAGGCAGCGGTGCCAGGGCGATCCAGGACAGCCGGGCCAGGCTGAGTACGGAGGTGCCAATCAGCAGCCAGGCGACGATCCGGCGGATGCGATGCGAGCGGGGTGGGGCCACACCGCGATCATAGGAGCCCGGCTGAAAGGGAGCTTGGGCGGGGCCGCGTTACCCCCTGACCGGGGAGGGATGTGTGAAGCGCCGTCGGCCCTCATGCTGCCTGCTCCGTGACCCGGGTCCCGCTGGGTGTGACCGCCACCGGCCGCTGGACGATCTCGTGGATCACAGCGGTGGTCTGGCTGAGATCTGTCGTGGCCAGGGTCAGCGTCACAACGGTCTCCCACCGGGTGTCGATCACGGTGACCCCCCGGGCCAGCAGGGCGCCTTCGATCCGGCCGGCGTCGGCCGGGTCGAGCTGGATCGTCACCACCTGCTCGGTGACCGGCCGCACCCGGGGTGCGACCGACAGGGCCGCCTCGGTGGCTGCACTGTACGCCCGGGCGAGCCCGCCGGCGCCCAGCAGCACCCCGCCGAAGTAGCGGGTGACCACCGCGACACAGTTGCTGAGACCGGCTCCGCGCAGCGTCTCCAGGATCGGGGTGCCGGCGGTTCCGGCGGGTTCGCCGTCATCGGAGGAGCGTTCGACCGGCTGGGCTCCGGCCACATCCACGCTGAAGGCGCTGCCATGGTGCCGCGCGGCGGGATGATCGGTCCGCGCCCGTCCGATGACGTCACGGGCCGCGGCTTCGCTGTTCACCCGTGCTACGGTTCCCAGGAATCGGGAGCGCTTCACCACCACCTCAGCGGTGTGACTGAAACCGGCTGGAAGCCACAGTGGCATCGTCAGTCACCTCCTGTCCCCAGCACCCGGGCCGGGTCGGCGAGCAGATCGAGGATGCCGTGATAGGCCGCCCCGAGCGCACCCGGGGCTGTCTCGGTCTCCCGCGCGGTGATCCCGATGGGTTCGAACGGGGCCGCCAGTACCCGTTCGTCGATCTCCCGGCGGACGTGAGGGGTGAGCTCGGTCTCCAACTCGGCCAGGTGCCCGCCCAGCACCACCTGGGACAGGTCGAGTAGATTGAGAGCTCCGGCGAGCGCGATACCCAGAGCCCGCCCGGCGACTTCGATGCTGTGCCGGGATGCGTCCTCGCCGGCGCTGAGAGCCGCGCGGAAGGTGTCCCAATCCGGATGGCCCGAGGTGTTCAGCAGGGCCCTCCGGCCGGCCAGGGCCTCGAGGCATCCGGGGGCACCACACCCGCAGCGTGGACCATCGGGATCCACGCAGACGTGGCCCAGTTCGCCCGCCCAGCCGTGGCGGCCAGCGGCGACCTGACCCTCGGTGACGGTGGCGGACCCGATGCCGACGTTTCCGGACACGTAGAGGAAGCTGTCCAGGGAATCGATCCGGCCCGGCGCGGCCTGGGCGATGGTGAGGGCGGCACAGTCGGCCTCGTTGTCAACCTCGATCCGGCCAGCTTCCAGGAGCCCCGCA
>JBKEBU010000043.1:0-25975 GCA_047973325.1 Propioniciclava sp.
GAGTCCGTCGGCAAGCCCTAACCTTGCGATGGCGCGGACGCGCTCGGCGACCTCGTCAGGGCCGTCGGCGAGCCGCGTTGCCTGCAGATCGATGTCCCTTGTCGGGCGGCGTGCTGCGAAAGCGGCGAGCAGCACGCCACCTTTCAGAACGAAGTCATCGCGGTACTCAGAGATCGCAATGCGTGCCAGCAGCCCTTCGAGCGCGTACAGGGTCATCAACTCCTGCACGTCTCCGCCGGTTCGCCGGGCAAGTTTTCGGAGGGCAATGGTGGCGTCGCCCGCGGGAGTTCCGTGCTGCGGGTTCGGGCTCATAGCAGCACCTCCAAGGCGTGCTGGATCGCGGGGCGCGCCTTCGGAAACGCTTCGGCCATCGTGAGCAGCGAACTGGGGCTGTTGCCGCGCCTGCGCAACCACTGCTTGAGCGCACCGAGTGCGAGGTCGCTGCCCCAAGCGTGACGCAGGCGGAACAGATCGATGAGTGTCCGCTCGGCGGAGTAGAGGCCGATGAACGATCCGCCCGGCAGCGCACGCTCAGTGCGCCCGATGCTGAACGTGTCGACGTCGAAGCGATGCCAGGCGATGGGTGCATGGTGAACGGTGACCGGCTGCATGCCGCGGGGGATGGCGATGTCGCTCCGGGCGGGAATCTCGTCGGTCAACTCGTGCAGCGACAGGGCTGTCAGGAGACACAGCGTCGCGTCGGGTCTCTTGGCGGCGATGGCGATCCACGCTGCCGTTGTGTCGTCCGCAAGTCCGGATCTGAGGAAGAGGCCAGGTGCGATGCGCTCGAACTCGCCGGACTCGATCAACCGGTCGAGGCCATACCGGGTGAGGCCCTGCGCGGCGAGTTCGTCGTAGCTCAGTAGATTAGGCATCGTCGCGATGTCCATCATCACCTCCGACCAACAGAATTATTTACAGATACAGTATACCTGTTATGGTTTCTGTTGACCAGCATCGGTTCGATCGACGTTGTGGCGTTGGCTGCCGGAGAAGGTGACCTCCAGTCGGTTCGGACAAAAACCGCACACAACCGCGGTAAATGTGGTCGGATTGTATCCATGAATGATCAGCCGAGAACGCTGGGAGCCGTCGTCCGGATCGAACGATGAGTCACGCTACCTGCGTCGGCCTTCACAATGCTCCTCGAAGAAGTACCACCGCCATGACGAGCGAGCCCATGTGCCAGTGCCGAGTCGAGGGCTGCCATTGTGACGGCATCGCCGATCTCGCCGAGCACGGTTTCGACCGATGCGTCTGCTGTCTCGCCGACTGCCCAGCCGTTCATGACGATCCTTCCCGCGGGGTCCGAAACGGGTCCTAAACCCCTCTGCGGGGTCCGAATGAGGTCGTATCAACCCGCAACAACGCGTAGACTGGTGCCGTAAGAACCGCATGAATACGCGGATCGAGCAGGTTTGCACGGAGCAACCAGCAGAACCAGAGCCCCTCAGTTGTTCTTGGTTCGAGTCCAGGTACCCCAGCCATAAGGCCCGGAAATCTGCGCGAAAGCAGGGTATCCCGTGGCCATCATCCAGCAGATACTCTGTCAGAGGCGCTTTTTTTGGGGCGCTTTTTGCCCCTCGATGGGCGGTTTCGCTGACTCGCCCCCTGTCATCTCGGCCTACCCCGTGTAGGGCACACCCGTTCCAGGTTGCGGGGTCACACCTTGCTGTCATGAGCGAGCATGAAGGCGAAATCCTGACCCCGGAGCAGGTGGCGGAAATCCTCCAGGTGTCTCTCCGGACGATCGAGGAGTGGCGGCGAACTCGCAACGGTCCGCCGTGGCGGCGGATGGGTCGCCACGTTCGTTGTCTGCGTCGCGAGGTGCTGGTCTGGTTCGAGGAGCTGGACTCCGATGGCTAGGCAGAAGCTCCGCGCCGGGGAACTCGGAGCGATCCAGGTCATGGAATTGCCCAGCGGAAGGTTTCAGGCGCGGGCACGCCAGTGTGATTAGGTGGGGAAGTTGCATCAGCTCAAAGCCAGCGGGGTCACCGCAGCCCTCGCAGACACAGTGCTGCGGGAGAAGGCCGAACGACTTGGGCGGCCCGACGCTGAGCAAGGACGCCACGATCATGGAAGCGGCCGTCGTGTTCCTCTATGACAAGGGCCGCTCGGGAACGGTCGAGGACTCCACGATGGAAGCCTACGAAGCGTCTGCAAGGGCCGTTCTCGAAGCAGGCTGTCGAGGAGGCCCAGGCAGCGAGCCGGAAGAAGGTCCGATTCACGGAAGCAGGTGCATCATGAGCATCCTGTTCGTGGACGAATCCAAAACCAAGGGATACACGATGATCGCAGCCCTCGTCGTTCCCGGCGACGTGGCCAGCTTGCGTCGGGATGTGCGCTCGCTGGTGCTCCCCGGTCAGCGGCGCATTCACTTCACCAAGGAACAGCCTGAGCGTAAGCGGCTGATCCTCTCGCGACTCACCTCCTTTGGTGCCCAAGCGTAGGTGCTCCACTGCGCGACGAAAAATCAAGTCCTCGGTCGTGATGCCTGTCTCACAGGCATCGTTGCCCACGCTGCACAGAATTCGCACACCAAGATCGTGATCGAGCGCGACGAATCAATCGAGAAGGCTGACCATCAGACTCTCTTCCGTGAGGTCAGACGACATGGACTCGGCGGCACGCTCAGCTACGCTCTCGAGGCTCCACATCAGGAACCACTGCTGTGGGTGGCCGACGTGATCGCATGGAGCTATACCAAGGGGGGATAATGGAAGAAGCGCGCCGACCCGCTGATCGCGGGTGTCACCCAGTTGTCGTCATGAAAGCGCGAAGCTCGGCTCACCGACCGTCCGGAAGGCTGCCGAGCTCAATTCGCACCGCTACAGCGATACGCAATGCCGTTCTAACCCAGTGTGGCCGCAGCTGCGCCGTGGGGATTACCCGATCGTGCGGGCTGCGACCGAGCGGATCACGAACCTTGAGGTCGCAACCCGGTGTGGCGTCAGGCGCCCATGGTGCGGATAGCGTGACCTGGGAACGCGCGCTAGGCGTCGATTCCGGCCAATGTCCCGGTGATGTCACCTTCGTCTCGGCCTGCTAGGCAGGTGATGTTCCGGTCACCGTATTCCCAGGATGTGTCCGTCGGATACAGCCGGATGATGCCGTAGGTTGATTTATCGTAGGCAGCTCCGACGAACGTCTCGAACTGCTGAAGACAGAAAGTCTCTGCCTTCTCCTGCACGGTGGCCTGGCCAGGGTAGTTCCCGTCCCCCTCGTCCACGGTGGTCATGGCGTACGCCTCCCACTTGTGCTGCTTCGTGCAGTCCACGGTCAGGATCTCCTGAATGGCGTCGTCCCCTCCCGGGGGGATCTCCAGATCGGTGCACTCGCCCACCTTGATGGCAGGCACAGCCTCGTTCACCCCTTCCTGGATCTCTTCCAGGAAAGCGCCCGGACCGCCGGTTAGGAGTGTGCACCCAGACAGCAACGATACCGAGACCGCGGCTGCCACCCACGGCACCCATCGAGGGATGGTCATGCTGGCGCCTGTACTTCCAACTGAGCGGTGATGCCCAGCAGGTCGCCACCGGGCTGCCACGTTAGTGGCGTCAGTATCTTCCCAACAGCGCGCAGATCACTCTCGACCGCGCGGAGCCGGGTGAGCGACTCCTCGGGTCCGGCGACGCTGGCTGCCGCTAGCGGGGTCTTCATGGACACCTTGGCTGCCGACTTGGTGCCACGGATCCCAATCAGAGCCGCCGAGACGTCCGTCAGCAGTTCCGGCTGTCCGCCGCTGGGTAGTTCTGTCGTGCGGGGCCACCGTGCCTGATGGATGGAGCCGGACTGCCACCAGGACCAGACCTCTTCGGTAACGAACGGCATGAAAGGAGCGAACAGTCGTAGCTGGATATCGAGCGCCAGTGTTAGGGCGGCCCGGGCTGAGGCGGCGGCAACGTCACCGGTACCGCCGTAGGCGCGCTCTTTCACCAGCTCGAGGTAGTCGTCGCAGAAGGTCCAAAAGAAGCGCTCGGTAGCCTCCAGAGCACCGGTGTAGTCGTACCCTTCGAAAGCCGTGGTAGCGGCCTGAACAACGGAACTCAGGGCGGCGAGCATGGCCAGGTCGATGTCCTCGGTGATGGCCGACACCGCGGGGACCGAGCCGTCGGTAGCCGCGATTCCCAGCACGAACTTGCTGGCATTGAGAATCTTCATGGCGAGGCGTCGGCCGACCTTCATCTGGGTCTCGTCAAACGGAGAGTCCATGCCCGGACGCGCCATGGCAGCGCGCCACCGGACCGCATCCGAGCCGAACCTGGTGAGGATGTCGGTGGGAACCACCACGTTCCCCTTCGACTTGCTCATCTTCTTCCGGTCGGGGTCGGTGACGAAACCTGAGATGGTGGCTCGGGACCACGGCAGACTGTCGTTCTCTAGGTGAGCTCGGACCACCCGGCTGAATAGCCAGGTGCGGATGATGTCGTGGGCCTGGGGGGCCAAGTCCATGGGGAAAGTCAACTCCCACAGCGCCGGGTCTCGCTCCCAGCCACAGGCAATGTGGGGCGTCAGCGAACTGGTGGCCCAGGTGTCCATCACATCGGGGTCGGCGACGAACCCGCCCGGGATGCCCCGTTGGTCCTCGGTGAACCCTGGGGCCGGCTCGGAGGCCGGATCGACCGGCAGCGCGGCTTCGGGGGCGAGGATCGGCACGTCATAGTTGGGTTCGCCGTCTGCGTCCACGGGGTACCAGACGGGGAATGGCACTCCGAAGAAGCGCTGCCGACTGATCAGCCAATCACCGTTCAGCCCGTTGACCCAGTTCGAATAGCGATGCCGCATATGATCGGGCACCCAGGACAGGTCTTCCCCCCGCTGAAGGAGTGCGGCCTTGAGCGATTCGTCGCGGCCACCATTGGTGATGTACCACTGTCGCGTGGAGACGATCTCGAGCGGCTTGTCACCCTTCTCATAGAAGTTCGCCATCCGGTTGGTCGCGGTTGGTTCACCGTCCAGGTCACCGGAATCACGCAGCAGCGAGACCATGGCCTCGCGGGCACTGAAGGTGGTCTTCCCAGCCAGTTCAGCATAGGGCTCGGTGTGCACCAGCCACTCCGGGGTTTCCTGCTGGAGCCGACCGTTGCGCTGCAAGATCACCCGGGTAGGGAGCTGGAGCTCCCGCCACCAGATCACGTCGGTCAGGTCGCCGAACGTGCAGCACATGGCGATGCCTGCACCTTTGTCTGGCTCCGCAGCATGATGAGCGACCACCGGGATCTCGACCCCGAAGATCGGCGACGTGACCGTGGTGCCGAACAGATGCTGATAGCGCTCATCATCGGGATGACCGATAAGAGCGCACACGGCCGGAATCAGTTCAGGTCGGGTGGTCTCGATGAAGATCGGCCCGTCCGCGCCATGGAAGGCGACCCGATGGTAGGCCCCTGGGTACTCGCGTGCCTCCAGCTCGGCTTGTGCCACCGCAGTCTGGAAGGTTACATCCCACATTGTCGGTGCTTCCGACAAGTACGCTTCGCCGCGCGCCAGATTGCGCAAGAAGGCGCGCTGGGCGACCGCTTGTGCGTCCGGGGAGATGGTCTCGTAGAGCGTGTCCCAGTCTACTGAGAGCCCAAGCTGACGCCACAGATCCTCGAAGATCTGCTCGTCGATAGCGGTTAGTTCATGGCACAACTCCACAAAGTTGCGGCGGCTGATCGATACCTGCCGTTTGGGGTTGGGCTTCTCCGGGGGCGTGAAGTCAGGATCGTAGGGCACCGACGGGTCGCAGCGGACCCCGAAGTAGTTCTGAACGCGGCGTTCAGTGGGCAATCCGTTGTCGTCCCAACCCATCGGATAGAAAACCTGCTTGCCGCACATCCGCTGATACCGCGCGATCAGGTCGGTGTGGGTGTAGCTGAACACATGCCCGACGTGGAGCGACCCGGAGACCGTGGGCGGGGGGGTGTCGATGCTGAACACCTGGGCCCGCGATTCGGGCCGAACGAAAGCGTAGGTGCCCGCGTCGCGCCATACCTTCGACCAGGTGGCCTCCAGCCCCTCCAGGCCCGGACGCTCCGGTACCTGCCACGCACGTGCATCGGACACGGGCATGGCGGAGTCGTGCTGAGAAGTCATGAGCGCGATCTTACGGCGCGGAGAAACCGCTCGTCATCTCCGTCCGCCAAGCTGGGAAACCTCAGGCGTTGTCCAAGATGAACTGCTTGAGGCCCGCTGGGGAGTTTTCGCTCAAGCCCTGGAGGTCGAGAACCTTGCCATTCACAGCGACCGTGGGTGTCGAGCGGATCCCGGCATCGTAGCCACCCTTCTCGACGGCATTGACGAAATCGAGCGTTGCTTGCCCGTCATAGCACGCCTGGAAAGTGGTGAGATCATCGCCACTGATGCCGATGGTGTTCGGGATGGTTTCCCGAAGCGCGGTGTCGGAGTAACCTTCAGACCCGATCACCTCTTGAGGCTCCTGATTCTGGTAGATCTCGGAATGGTATCCCCAGTAGTAACCAAGATCGGCAGCGCAAGCAGCGCCCACAGCAGCCCGGGTCGAGGCAGTGTTCTGCAGTTGTTTCTCCATAAACAACAGGGTCGTATTCTGGAGTGTCCAGGTGCCCGCATTGGCTTCAGTCAGCAACATGTCACCGTAGAACTCCTCGAACTGGCGGCAGTTGGGGCACTGATAGTCGAGGTACAACGTGACTACGGGGGCTTCTTCGGGTGCTGGGGAGTCACTGACCACGAGTGCGGTCTCGTCGGCGTTTGCCGCTGCCGGCACCAGCTGAGGCGCAATGGCGGTTCGCGATGAGAACTGCTGGAACATCACCACGATGAAGACGGTAATGAGTGCCAGCGCCACGCCTCCGGCAGACAGACCGATGATTAGATTGAGGCGCTTCTGCCGCTTGGCTGCCTCTTGCTGACGGCGGAGTTGCTCGCGGCGGTTTGAGGTCGTGCTGGCCATGGATCAGTTGTCTCCTGAAGCAGAATCTGAATGAGAGAGTTGGTGTCCGCTAGGGACTAAGCCGGGGGCGGGATCCTCGTCCTCACCGAGGGCTTCGGCTCGCCGGCTGGGACGCATGAGGTTGTCCAAGGACAGCGGAGTGCGCGGCCGCACCACCAGCCAAGCGCCGAGGGCAAGCAACCCGACATCGCGAGCGATCTCCCAGGGGTATGCAGCGAGAGCCTCCTCCAGCGGAATCTTCCCGCCGCCGCCGAAGCATCCGCAATCGAGGGACAAGCCGCGCGACCAGGCGCTGGCGATACCAACAATGAAAGCGACCATCAGCAGGCCACCGACCAGGCCCGCCAGCCGGGTAAACAGGCCGGTGACGAGCAATAATCCTATGAAGATCTCTATCAAGGGCAGGGCATACCCCACGACGATGGTGAGGTCATAGGGAAGGATGCGGTAGGCCTGTACAGCGAAAACAGATTCGCCTAGATTGCCTATCTTGAGCAGGCCCGCCACCAACAGCACGCCGCCGAGAATCATTCGGGCGGCCAACCCGATCCAGTCGCGCCAGTCGTGGGGCAGCGCTGTGACGAGGGATGAGGCCATGGGCTCACTCTACCTGTCGTTCCTGTGAGCTACCGAAACCTCGCCTCTGACCGCCGAGTCTGGGCTCAGCGTGGGTACCCTCGCTGCAGTTTGGTGTGGGTCGATGGTCTCGTTCTTGATGGGGCCTTGGGGGGTTGCTGCTCCCTTGGCCGGCGGATGGTGACGATTGAAATTTCGGCTCGTCGCTGCCTGAACCTCACGACGAACGCATGAGTTCTAACGACCAAGGGTCGCTACGCTGCTTCCGGGGCTCCGCCCGGGAGCGGTGGCCCTGACGGGCAGTTCTGGTCACCACGCGCGTTGGTATCGCTGTGGTTCGTCGATGGCGGGGTCTGATGAGTTCACCCAAGGATGCGCTGATCAATCATGCCCTGGCTGCGGCGCACCGGATCGGGCGAACCACGTCCCCATATCTGGCGATGGACATCCAGTACACCCACCCAATGTGGGGTCGCGGTTCATCCCGCCCGGCACGTCCTCGCACAGGACAGCATTAATCAGCGCATCCCTAGATATGTATCGGGAACCAGCGGCAGCAGCGTTCGTGGATGATGGCTGAATGCCGTGCCCCGCGATTCATCACCCGTCCCATGATCCGGCCCCGGCTCGCTGCCACGGATGATCCGGCACCATCAACCGTTCAACAACCTCGCTAGCCCCACTAGCTAGCGACCAAGGGTCGCTAGGCTGAGACCACCATGAACACCCACGCTGACATTGTCACGGCGCTGCAAGCCCGCTGGCCTGAGAGCCGGGTTGCCCCCAGCTTGACCCGGATCCGTGCCCTAACCGAACTCTTGGGCGAACCGCAACACTCGATTCCAGTGATACAGATCACTGGAACCAACGGCAAGGGGAGCACCGCCCTGATAATCGGGTCGCTGCTGCGCGCACTCGGGTTGCGGGTAGGCCGGTACAGCTCTCCGCACCTGCACGAGCTCACCGAGCGGATTGCCATTGACGCAGAGCCGCTGTCCTCTGACAGGTTTGACGCATTGGTTGCGGACATCCTGCCGCTGGTGGAACTAGTTGATTCCCGGCGTCTCGAGGGCATCCCGATGACCTTCTTCGAAGTGATGACCGGGCTAGCCTACGAGGCCTTTGCGCAGGCGCCGGTCGAGGTGGCGGTGGTGGAGGTGGGCCTCGGTGGGACCTGGGATGCCACCAGCGTGGCCGATGCTCAGGTCGCCGTCCTCACCCCAGTCGACCTCGATCACACCCACCTGCTGGGGGACACCCCGGTTGAGATTGCGCGTGAGAAGGCGGGAATCATCAAGGGAAGCTCCGTCGCGGTCACGGCAGCGCAATACGCGGATGTGATGGATGTTATCGCTGATAGGTGTGGAGATGTGGGAAGCCGGCTCATGATCCAGGGACGTGACTTCGCGCTGCTGGAGCGCACTCCGGCCGTAGGCGGACAGGTGCTACGACTTGATACCGCCTCCGGCCCGGTGGGGGACCTCTACCTGCCATTGTTCGGGGTGCACATGGCTGAGAATGCGGCACTGGCGGTGGCCGCTGTTGAGGCCTTCCTCGGCGGGCGCGGGCTGGCACCGGACATTCTGGCTGAAGGTTTGGCCAACGTCTCCGCGCCTGCTCGCTTGGAGCCGGTGCGGCGCAGCCCTGCCGTGATCGTGGATACCGCCCACAACCCGCACGGGATGGCAGCGGCGCTCGCCGGTGTCGAGGAGGCATTCTCCTTTGAGCCGCTGTTAGTGGTGATGGGTGTGATGAGCGATAAGGACGTGACCGGCATGCTGGAATTGCTGGAGTCCCGCACTGCCGTGATCGTCTGTACCCAGGTAGCGGGGACCAGTCGCGGTATGCCCGCCGAGGAACTGGCGGCACTGGCGCGTGACCGGTTTGGCGATGACCGGGTACACCTGCAGGCTTCACTGGTGGAGGCTTTGGACACTGCGGTCATGTTGGCGGATGGGGCTGGGCCTGGGGCAGGGATTCTGGTGGCGGGTTCGGCGATCCTGGCCGGAGAAGCCCGGGCGCTGCTCGTGCGGCACGACGATGAGGCGGATGGTGACAACGGATGAGGTTGACGCCGCAGAATCCGATGAACCGGGCACTGGTGGCCAATCTCATCTTTGAGACCATCGTGTTTGCCCTCGCCGTCGCAGGCATGATCCAGGTGGACGATGCCAGCGTGGCACTGGCGTTCGGGGCCTGTGGTGCGGCGATGGCGTTGGCGCTCATCTCCGCATCCCGATGGCGGTCCACCTGGGGGTGGTATCTCGGCTGGGTAACCCAGGTCGTCGCCGTCGGGTTGGGGCTGCTATCGCCATGGATGTATGGGGTCGGTGGTGTATTTGCCGGCCTTCATGTCGTCATCTACGTGTTGGGACGTCGCCTGGATCGGCAGAGCGCGCCTACCGGACAGGGTGTGGCATAGGGTGGCGCTCATGACAGAAAAGACCCTGGTCCTGCTGAAGCCCGATGCCGTCTCGCGTGGGCTGGTCGGCGCCATCGTGGGCCGCTATGAGGCCAAGGGCCTGACCATCGTCGCGATGGATCTCCGCACCATCGACGGGGCCTTTGCCGATAAGCACTATGCGGAGCACATCGCCCGGGACTTTTACCCGCCGTTGCGCACGTTCATCACCTCGGGACCGCTGGTGGCCCTCGTGCTGGAGGGGGAGCGCGCCATCGAAGCGGTGCGCGCGCTGAACGGTGCTACCGATGGGATTGCTGCCACCGCCGGGACCGTGCGTGGGGACTATGCCACATCGAACCGGCTCAACCTTGTGCACGCCTCGGACTCGCCAGCCTCGGCTGCGCGGGAAATTGCCTTGTGGTTCCCGGCCGTGCATCCCTAGTGGCCGGTCGCAGCTAGGATGCGCGGGATACCAGCACCTAAGGATGCGCTGATCAATCATGCTCTGGCTGCGGCGCACCGGATCGGGCGAACCACGTCCCCCACATCTGGGGATGGACATCCAGTACACCCACCCAATGTGGGATTGCGGTTCATCCCGCCCGGCACGTCCTCGCACAGGACAGCATTAATCAGCGCATCCCTAACGACACTTGATTCTGGGCTTTTCGCCCGCACCCAACCCCTACCCTGAGGAACACATGACGCCGGACCCTGTGCCGTGGCCAGATTCACCCCCACCAACGCGTCCGCCACTAGACAGCGGTGAGCAGTCCAGTGTGCAGCCGGTGACACCCGGAGGTAGCGCCGGAGCCGTCACCGAAGCGCAGATCGATGCGGTGCTGCCGCCGGAGGCGCTGCCGAAGCTTCCCATCGTGGATACCGACTACGTCCGGTTCTTCCGAGGTCCACGGTTTCGCTGGTGGAAATCCCTGCTGGCGTTGGTGGCGGTTGGGTTTGCGTGGGTCATCGTCGGCAGCGTGCTGATCCTGGTGGGCTATGCGCTCGATGGGATTGACCTAGTGCAGATGGCAGTTTCGGCCACCATCAGCATTGGTCCCTGGAGCTTCTTGGCCAACAATGTTGCCCTAGCGCTGTGCATCCCGCTCACATGGTTGGCAGCGTGGGCCATTCTCGGGCAGCGGCCACGCTGGTTGGCTTCGGTCGTCGGCGGCATACGGTGGGCTTGGCTGTGGCGTGTGGGTGCGATCGTGCTACCGATCTGGGTGGTGCTGAGCGTGATTGCCTTCATCATGGAGCCCGACATGGATATGCGGTGGCGGTCACACTCGCTGCTCATGATCGTGGGGATCCTGCTTACCACCCCGCTACAAGCGGCTGGGGAGGAGTACCTGATCCGCGGTTTTTTGGTGCGATGCGTGGGCTCATGGATCCGACCCGAACTGGCGGCGTTTACTGTCTCTACGCTCGTGGGCAGCGCCGTGTTCATGTCCCTCCACGGGGCCGGTGATCCGTGGCTCAATGCCTTCTACTTCGTGTTCGGTGCAGTTGGGTCATGGTTGACCTGGCGCACGGGTGGCCTCGAAGCCGCCATCGCGCTCCATGTGATCAACAACCTGCTCGGAGAGATATTCATGCCCTTTGTCGACTTCTCGGAGATGTTCGACCGGGGCGTGGGGGCCGGCGATCCCAGCCTGCTGCTTAACATGGGGTTTCTGGTGGCGACCGGGGTGCTGCTTGATTTCTATTCTCGACGGCAAGGGCTGGTCGTGCGATCGGCGCCCGGCTTGGAAGCCCTGGCTGCGGCCCGGTCCCACTACCGGACGTGGCTGACGCACCAAGGCGGGGTCGCGCCGGCTGCGGAATCCAACGTCCCTGCCGGGCAGCGGCCAGATTCGGGATCGGTGGTCGACCCAGGGCCGCAGCCCCCGGCCAGCGGGAGCACCCCGCCACCCACCGGACCGGCAGGCCCGGGATACTGACCCTGCCCTCGTCAGGTACCCCGAGGCTGGCTTACCATGGTGCCGCTATGACCTCCATCTCACCGGTACCCGATTCGCTCTTTGATCACCTCGAGCCGCTGCTTGCCCAGGTGAACAAGCCGATCCAGTACGTCGGCGGCGAGCTGAACTCGGTCAACAAAACCTGGGCCGATGTGGACGTGCGCTGGTGCCTGATGTATCCGGACGCCTATGAGATTGGTCAACCCAACCAGGGAATTGCGATCTTGTACGAGATCCTGAACGAACAGGACTGGATTCTTGCGGAGCGCACCTATGCGGTCTGGCCAGATCTGGCCGGATTGCTGCGGGAGCACGGTTTACCGCAGGTGACCCTCGATAGTCATCGGCCGGTGCGGGCCTTCGATGTCCTGGGGGTGAGTTTCTCAACTGAGTTGGGCTATACGAATCTGCTCGAAGCCATCGATCTGGCCCAGATCCCGTTGCATGCTGCCGATCGAGCCGATGATGATCCGCTGGTCATCGCCGGCGGGCACGCGGCCTTCAACCCGGAGCCGATTGCCGACTTTATTGATGCGGCCGTCATCGGGGATGGTGAGGAGGCGTCGCTGCGGATATCCGAAACGGTGCGTGCCTGGAAGGCCGACGGACGCCCCGGTGGGCGTGTAGAACTCCTGGGACGGATCGCCACCGCCCGGCTGGCCTATGTCCCGGCCTTCTACGATGTCACCTACCTGCCGGACGGCAGGATCCAGCGGGTGGTGCCCAATCGGCCAGGGGTGCCGTTCAGCGTGCCCAAGCACACCTTGATGGACCTGGACGCGTGGCCGTACCCCAAGCAGCCGGTCGTACCGATTGCCGAGACGGTCCACGAACGCTACTCGGTGGAGATCTTCCGGGGTTGCACGCGTGGCTGCCGGTTCTGCCAGGCCGGGATGATCACCCGACCGGTGCGGGAGCGCACGATCGAGACCATCGGGCAGATGGTCTCCGGCGGGCTGGAGACCACCGGCCTGGAAGAGGTCGGACTGCTGTCCCTGAGTTCAGCCGACCACTCCGAGATCAGTGATGTCACCAAGGAACTGGCCGACCGCTACGAGGGCACCAATGTCTCGTTGTCCTTGCCCAGCACGCGGGTGGATGCGTTCAACATTGATCTAGCCAATGAACTGTCCCGCAACGGTCGTCGCTCCGGGCTCACCTTCGCCCCGGAAGGTGGTTCCGAACGGATGCGGAAGGTGATCAACAAGATGGTCACCGAGGAGGACCTGATTCAGACGGTCGCTACCGCCTTCGGCAACGGCTGGCGGCAGGTGAAGCTCTACTTCATGTGTGGGCTCCCCACCGAGACCGACGAGGATGTGCTGGCGATCGCCGACATGGCCGCCCGGGTCATTGAAACCGGCCGGGCAGCTGCCGGCACCCGCGATATTCGGTGCACGGTCTCCATCGGGGGGTTCGTGCCCAAGCCGCACACGCCGTTCCAGTGGGCGGCGCAAGCCTCCGCAGAGACCATCGATCACCGACTGATGGCGCTGCGGGACAAGATCCGAGCTGACAAGCGCCATGGCCGTGCCATTGGCATGCGCTACCACGACGGCCGTCCGGGCGTCGTCGAAGGGCTGTTGTCCCGCGGGGATCGCCGGGTGGGTGCGGTGATCGAGGCCTGCTGGCGTGCTGGCGGACGCTTCGATGGCTGGAGTGAACACTTCAGCTATGACCGCTGGGTGGAGGCCTGTGCGACGGGCTTGGCAGACACCGGCGTGGACTTGGATTGGTACACCACCCGGGAACGGGAGTACGCCGAGGTGTTGCCCTGGGATCACCTGGATGCGGGGCTGGACCGAGACTGGCTGTGGGAGGACTGGCAGGATGCCCTCGAGGAACTCCCGGTGGACGATTGTCGCTGGACCCCGTGTTACGACTGCGGGGTGTGTCCCCAGATGGATACCTCGATTCAGATCGGACCGACAGGCAAACACCTGCTACCGATCACCCCGGCGACGTCGGGACCGCCCCGATAGCCGGGCACAATGCTCGATGCGCCCAGCATCTTGTTCCAGCCAGCTACCGTGCGGGATGGGAAGTCACTCGTTCACACCCGCGCATCATGATGCTGCTGCCCGTGCATTCGGGGAGTAACATGCGCGGGTGCATGTGCGACGAACCCCTCAGTGGGTGCTCGTGGTCATCCTGGCCGGGCTGGGGATGGTGGGCCCCTTCACCATCGACACCATGTTCCCAGCGTTCGCGCAGATGGGGACCGAGCTGCAGGTCAGCGAGGTGGCGCTGCAGCAACTGATAAGCGTCTATCTGATCTCCTTTGGGGCGATGAGCCTGTTCCATGGGCCGATTTCGGATGCTGTCGGACGACGCCCGGTCATCATCGCTGGCGGGCTGCTGTACATCGTGGCCTCCGTCGGATCAGCGCTGGCGCCGAGCCTAGGCTGGCTCTTGGCGATGCGCGTCGTGCAGGGGGGTGCGGCCGGTGCCGGGCAAATCCTGAGCCGGACCATGGTGAGTGATCTGTTCCCTCGGCCGGTGGCGCAACGCGTGATGAGCCATATCGCGATGATCTTCGGCCTCGCGCCCGCGCTGGCACCGGTCGTGGGTGGCTGGCTGCTGCTTTTCGGGGACTGGCGATGGATTTACTGGTTCCTCGCCGCCTTCGGGCTGATAATCACGGTGCTGGTGCTGATTGCTCTGCCAGAATCCAACCCTCCCGAAAGCCGGACGCCGTTGCGGATAGGACCGCTGCTGAGCGGGTTGGCGCAGGTGTGGCAGGACCCGGCCGGGCGGCGGCTCGCCTTCACCGGAATGGCGAACTTCAGCGGCATGTTTCTCTACATCAGCGCAGCACCGCTGTTTGTGGTCAACCTGTTGGGCGGTGGTGAGCAAGACTTCTGGTGGCTGTTCTTTCCGCTTATCGGAGGCATGGTGATTGGATCCTACGTGTCCGGTCGATTGGTGAGCCGGATGCCGGGGGAGCGGGTCGCCACCTGGGGCTTCCGGGTTGCCCTCACCGCCAGCCTGGTCAACCTCGGGCTGGCGCTGCTCCCTGGGGCGGTGGGGATGCCGTGGCTGGTGATGGCCTTGCCGGTGCTGTCCTTCGGAGTGGCCTTGGCATTCCCGGTTCTGACCTTGGAGATGATCGCGCACTTTCCCGCACGCCGAGGGGCAGCCAGTTCCGTGCAGTCCTTCATCCAACTCATGGCCAATGCTGTGATCGCGGGGGTGGTGGCACCCTATGTCGCGGCAACAGCCTGGGGCCTGGCCCTCACCACCCTCGGATTCTGTGTGCTCGGTACCTTGCTTTGGCGCCGCCACGTGGTCCAGACAGGCCAGGAGTAGTCTCTGTCGCAACTGCGACAGGCTACTAGGCTGACTGACCGTGGCTCCCCGTCAGCAACCCGAACAGCAGGCCCCGCCGGTGCAACGGCTAGATATCCGCTATGCCAAGCGGGGCCGGGCCAGGTTCACCAGCCATCGGGATTTCTCCCGGGCGTTTGAGCGGGCACTGCGCCGAGCTCGGGTACCAATGGCCTACTCCTCCGGTTTTACGCCGCACCCGCGGATCTCCTATGCCAATGCCTCCCCGACTGGGGCCGCCACGGAGGCCGAATACCTGGAGATCGGGCTGGCTGAGATCATCGACCCGCTCACGCTGGCGCCCGCCCTGAGCGCCGCGCTTCCGGATGGGTTGGAGATCCTGGACGTCCAGGAGGCGCTCCCAGGTGGGCTCGCGGCCCAGCTGACGGCCTCGCAGTGGCGGATCAGGCTGGCAGATGTAGACCCGGGCACGGTGGCTGCGGCGGTGGTGTCGCTGTTGGCGGCGGAGTCCTTGGCGGTGACCCGGATGACCAAACGGGGAGAGCGCAGTTTTGACGCACGCGCTGCCGTGCTAGCGCTCACGGTGGTCGATGAGGGACTGGAGCTAGTGAGTGAGCACACCACGCCGTTGGTCCGGCCCGACGATGTGCTGACCGCACTCCGGCAGGCCGAACCAGGCTTCCACCCGGGCGCACCGGTCTTGATGCGGATGGCGCAGGGGAGCTGGAATGGCCGGGCGGTGATTGGTCCGTTCGAGGCTCGCCGAGGGGGATAGATGGCGCGACCGAGAGGGCTGTGGCACCATTGATCTCTATCGGGGCGCGCGACCAGCGCGCTCGTCGGGTGTAGACCGCGACGGTTGGATCGACCGCGGCGCCCCCGAGAACAGGCTTTGTTGTTCGACCCTTGGGTCGGATAACTTTCGACGACAGCCACGGCTGTCGTGTGAGGAGAGCACATGCTCGATTCGGATACTCCTACTGACATCCAGGCGACCTCCGAGGAGGAGTCGGCGACGCCAGAGCCCACCAAGCGGCCACGACGTCGCCGTTCGGCAAGCCGTCCGGCAGGCCCCCCCAAGGCGATCGAGGCGCCTGCAACTCAGAATCAGATTGCGCCACCAGCATCCGAGCCGGAGGCAGTGGATGCCGAATGGTCCGAGGTCCCTGAACCGGCCCAGACAACCGCTGATCCGGAAACGGCCGAATCCGATTCCAGCGACACGAAGCCGCAACGCTCGCGGAGCCGAAGCACTCGCTCGGCCGGGTCCCGGGGTCGGAGCACCCGCAAGACAGCATCAACTGCGGCGAAGTCAACCGATGCCGAGGCGGAACTCCCGCTGAACGATGCGGCTGAGGCCCCAGCACTCGCAACCACCGAGCCCGAAGCGGCTGACCCCGCAGCCCCGGAGTCGGTGCCGGACACTTCCGAGGCGGAGCCGGAGGCCAAGCCGAAGCGATCCCGTCGGCGGAGCACTGCCAAGGAACGCGAGCAGGAAGCTGCCGCACCGCCCGATGATGTGGCTGCCGCCCTGGATGAGCTCACCGCTTCGCTGGTGGCCGAGAGCGAGGCCGACACGGCAGGCGACTCCGAGGAATCTGAGGTCAGCACCGGTGAGGCCGATGTGTCCGACGATGCTGAGGATGATGCGGAGGCCGCCGATGAGCCGCGTCGCCGCCGGCGGCGGCGGGGAGGCCGCCGACGGCGCAAGAACGACGCCACCAAGGCCGACGACCCCGAGAATGATGCTGAGTCCCTGGGAGCCGAAGCAAGTCAGGCCGGTGCGGCCGAGGGTGAGGGTGCTTCCGGGGGAGAGGCTGCCGACGCTGCCGTGACCGGTGATGGCGAAGCAGAAGCACCTACCAGTTCGGGGCGGCGGCGGCGTCGTCGCCGTCGTCGGGGGGAGGATGCCGCTGCCGACACCGAGGATGGCGTGGACGTGGTGGTCAAGGTTCGCGAACCGCGCCGGTCTCGGTCGGATGCTGATCAGATCACCGGTATTGAAGGCTCCACCCGAATGGAAGCAAAGCGGCAGCGCCGGCGTGAAGGCCGGGCGGCTGGTCGGCGTCGGGCGCCGATCCTGTCGGAAGCCGAGTTCCTGGCCCGCCGGGAGTCCGTGGAACGCCAGATGCTTATCCGTCAGGCCGACGATTACACTCAGGTCGCAGTGCTGGAGGACGGTGTCCTCGCCGAACACTACGTAGATCGCGCTGAGTCGACCTCCCTGATCGGGAATGTCTATCTGGGTAGGGTACAAAATGTCCTGCCGTCGATGGAGGCGGCCTTCATAGATATCGGTCGGGGCCGGAATGCGGTTCTGTACGCCGGTGAGGTTGATTGGGACTCCTACGGAGTCACCGGTGAGGACCGCAAGGTCGAGAAGGTGCTCAAGTCCGGGCAGTCGGTGCTCGTCCAGGTCACCAAGGACCCCGTCGGCAACAAGGGAGCTCGGCTCACCGCGCACCTGTCCATCCCCGGCCGCTACGTCGTCTACTGTCCCGGCGGGCAACTGTCCGGAATCTCTCGGAAGTTACCCGAGGGCGAGCGACAGCGGCTCAAGGGAATTCTGGACGAGGCGGTGGGGTCTGACGCCAGTGTGATCGTGCGCACGGCCGCCGAGGGCACCGCGGAAGATGAGTTGATTCGGGACGTCACTCGGTTGCAGGCCCAATGGGAGGTTATCGACACGAAGAAGTCTGGCAGCGCCCCGCAGTTGCTCTACGCCGAGCCGGATCTCACCGTCCGGATCGTCCGCGATCTTTATACCGAGGATTTCACCTCCCTGGTGGTCGATGGCAACGGCAAGGGCGAAGATGCCTGGGAGACCGTGGAGGCCTATGTTAGCCATGTGGCCCCGCACCTGGAGCCCAAGCTCCGCCGCTGGGATCGGGAGACCGAGGGGGATATTTTCGATGTCTTCCGGGTGCAGGAGCAAGTCGCGAAGGCGCTGGAGCGCAAGGTGCATCTCCCCTCAGGCGGGTCGCTCATCATCGATCGCACCGAGGCTATGACCGTGATCGACGTGAACACCGGAAAATTCACCGGTAGCCAAGGAAACCTGGAAGCCACCGTGACCAGCAACAACCTGGAGGCTGCCGAAGAAATAGTCCGTCAACTCCGGCTGCGAGATATCGGCGGAATCATAGTGATTGACTTCATCGACATGGTGCTGCCCGCCAACCGGGAACTGCTGCTGCGGCGGCTCGTCGAATGCCTCGGCCGGGATCGGACTCGGCATCAGGTTGCCGAAGTGACCTCGCTGGGCCTGGTCCAAATGACCCGGAAGAAGATCGGCACCGGGCTTCACGAAGCCTTCACGGTGAACTGTGAGACCTGCGGTGGCCGCGGCTATCACGTCCACGATGCACCGGTCGCCGGGCAAGCGCCCGCCGACGGGGGCGACCGTGAGGGGCGTCGGGGGGGGCGGAACCGAGGGGGTCGTGGCCGGGGTTCGGGCAGCAAGAGCTCGGCCAAGAAGTCGACGGCCAACGGTGCTGCCTCAGCCGAGACATCTGCCGAAGCGGCACCAGCAGCGGAGACACGAGCAGAGGCGGATCAGAAAAGCTGACTCACTGCGTGGATGAGGAACCCGGCAAGGGCTCCCACCACGGTGCCGTTGATCCGGATGAACTGAAGGTCCCGGCCCACGTACAGTTCGATGCGTTGGGCGGCCTGGTCACCGTCCCACCGTTCGATGGTGTGACTGACCACGGAGCTGAGTTCGGGGCCATAGGTGCGCACCAGGAAGCTGGCTGCGTCGGCGATCATGCCGTCCACTCGGTCTTGAAGTGCGGTATCTGCCTGGAGGGATCGCGCCCAGGTCTGGACCAGCCCGATCCCGCGTTCATGCAGCCCCGAGTCCGGGTCGTCAATGGCTTCGAGAAGACTGACCCGGAGCCGTTGCCAGAGCGCCACGACGGCGGCGATGGTACGGGCATGTCCGAGGAAGCGCTCCTTGATGGCCTCGACCTTGGACCGGACCTCGCTGTCCTCTTGGAGATCCAACGCGATCCTGCCAAGCAGGTCGTCGAGGGCCAGCCGGGTGGGATGGTCGGGGTCGTCGCGCACGGAGGCGACCCAGTCGAGTGCCTGCCAATACAACACCGAGACGACGCGTTGGTTGAGGAATCGGGGTGCCCAGCGGGGGGCTCGATCATGGAGCATCTGGGTGAAGGCTGTGGGATTGGCCTCCAGCCACACATGGAGCTCACGGGCGATCAGGTCCACCAAACTGCTATGCGCGCGTTCATCCACCACTCCCTCCAGCAGGATTCCCAGAACCGGACCGAGGCTCTGCTGGGCGAGCCGGGGGAGGATAACATCGGCGGCCAGGCTACGGATGGACTCGTCGTCAACCTGAGTGATGACTGCCCGTGATACCCGCAGGGCTTCGGCCACCACGCGCCGTGCATGCTCGGGATCTTCGGCCCAGATGCCCAACCGGCTGGCCAACCGAGCGGCGGTGATCCGCTCCCGGACAACCTCTTCGGTGAGGAAGTTGTCGGCGATGAACGACTCCAGGCTGCGGGCGAGCTCATCCTTCTTTCGCGGGATGATGGCGGTGTGGGGGATCGGTAGCCCTAATGGGTGGCGGAACAATGCAGTGACGGCGAACCAGTCGGCCAGTGCCCCGACCATGGCCCCTTCTGCCATGGTGTTCACGAATCCCCAAACCCCGTCATGATCTAGTGGCAGGGTGACCAGGTAGATCACCAGTGCCAGTCCGAGCAGCCCGAGTGCGACTGACTTCATGCGGCGCAGCCGAAGCTGCCGGTGTTCATCGGCGGGGGAGAGCGTGGCAACTGTCACGGCTCAAGGATTCCATGCCCGCACAATCGCAGCCCCCAGCTGACGGAATCGGCCCTACCTCGACGCGGGACGGTCAGGTTCGGAAGGATTGGGGGCCGCCTCCTACACTGGGAGGATGCATCGGCTGGAAGGAGGCGACCAATGAGCCAGGAAGACCCCGGGCCCCAATTTCAGGACCCCTCGGCTGGGGAACTGCGGCAGTCGCAGCTTGAACCCGATTCCGGCCCGCCTTTCCCGCAGACTCCCTATGTCGCCCCCGAATCCCCCTATCAGGCCGTGACCGACGCCCTCGACCGTCCCACGCCTCCGCCGGAGCCGTTCGCACACCATCCCTACCCGGGGGCAGAGGCCACCGTCTCGTATCCACAGCCGTTCGACGCAAGTCCGGTGCCGCTCTCGGGACCCGAGCCGTTCCCCTATGTGCCGCCGGCTGCTGGGTATCCGGTCGCGCCGTACGGGGCATCTCCAGACGCTCCCTATGGGATTCATCCGCAGACGGGGATTCCATATTCGAATAAGAGCAAGGTCGTGGCGGGGGTGCTGCAGATTTTCCTGGGTGGCTTTGGCGCTGGCCGGTTCTATCTCGGCGATGGCGGGATTGGTGTCGCCCAGTTGATCGTGACTTTCTTGACGTTCGGTTTCGGTGGGCTGTGGCCACTGATCGATGGCATTGTTATCTTGGCCGGTAACCCTCGGGACCGGTACGGCCGTCCGCTCCGACCCTGAGGCCCATGTCAACGATAGTCTTTGTTCACGCTCATCCTGATGATGAGGCCAGCCAGACTTCTGGAATGATGGCCCGCGCGGTCGCCGAGGGTCATCGCGTCGTCTGTGTCTATGCCACCGGTGGTGAGCACGGCACTCGACCGGCAGCCCTGGGTGATGGCTCGTTGGCCGAATTGCGGCGGCAGGAAGCCGAGGCGGCTGCAGAGGTGATTGGCACCCATCGGGTGGAATGGCTGGGCTATCTTGATTCCGGTATGCACGGCTGGGAGTCCAACGGATCGGCTGGAGCCCTCTGGATCGCGGACCTGCCCCCGGCGATACATCAGGTCACCAAGATTCTCGATCAGGAAGCTGCGGATGTGATCGTCGGCTATGACTGGCACGGTGGCTATGGTCACCCAGATCATGTGATGGTGCACCGGATTGCCCGGGCCGCTGCCGAGCGGGCTCGCAAGCCGCTCCGCTACCTGGAGGCCACAATGAACCGGGATCGGATGCGGGAGATGATCGCCAGGGCGAGCGCGGCCGGGCTGCTTCCTTCGGGAGAAGAGTGGGACATTGATGCCCCACAGGCCGACGGAAACCCGGTCGGGACTCCGGAGGCCGAACTTTCCTGGGCGGTGGATGTTTCGGAGTTCCTCGACCTGAAGCGGGCAGCGCTTGGCTGCCATTCCAGCCAGGAGGATGCTGCTGGGATGCTCTCATTGCCGCAGGCGGCGTTCGCCGCCTGGATGGGCACAGAACACTATCGGGAGCCAGCCCGTCCGGCCGGGATGGTGTCAGGATGGCCGCTCGAGGTAGCCCTGAAGGGCTGACCGTTCCAGTGGGGCACTAGGCGTCGGGGATATTCTCACGCAGCTCGCTCAGCCACAGCTCGGCGGAGCTGTCGCTGGGCGCGCGCCAGTCGCCGCGGGGGGATAAGGCTCCGCCGCGCAGCACCTTGGGCCCATTGGGCAGCGCGGACCGCTTGAACTGGGAGAACCCGAAGAACCGCTGACAGAACACCTCGAGCCAACGCTTGATTGTGGGGAGGTCGTAGGAAACTCGTTCGTCAACGGGATACCCGGGTGGCCACGCTCCCACAGCAGCATCGGCCCAGGCGTGCCACGCCAGAAAGGCGATTCGGCTGGGAACCATCCCGTGACGCAACAGGTGGAACAGCGAGAAGTCCTGCAGGTTGTAGGGCCCGATGCTGGCCTCGGTCGACTGGACCCCGCCACCTGCGTCGGCCGGGATCAGCTCGGGAGTGATCTCGGTGTCCAGGATCGACTGCAACACGAAGCCGGCTTGCTCGTTCACCTGGCCGTCGGCGATGACCCAGCGGATCAGGTGTTGGATCAGCGTCTTGGGAATCCCGGCGTTGACGTTGTAGTGACTCATCTGATCGCCGACACCGTAGGTGCACCAGCCCAGCGCCAGTTCGGACAGATCTCCAGTGCCGAGCACAATGCCATCGCGTTGGTTGGCGATCCGGAATAGGAAGTCGGTGCGCATGCCGGCCTGCACGTTTTCGAAGGTGACGTCATAAACCGGCTCGCCGTCCGCGAAGGGGTGTCCGATCTGGGTGAGCAGTTCCCGGCAGGCCCCGGTGATGTCGAGCTCCTCAAAGGACACCCCCAGCGCCCGGGACAGGTCAGTCGCGTTGGTCCGGGTGTGCTCCCCGGTTGCGAAGCCGGGCAGAGTGAAGGCCAAGATGTCGCTCCGGGGCCGCTGGAGCCGATCCATCGCTCGGGCCGCCACGAGCAGTGCATGGGTGGAATCCAGCCCACCCGAGACCCCGATGACTATCTGGGGATTGCCGATCGCGCGCAACCGTTGCTCGAGTCCAGAGACTTGGATGCTGAAGGCTTCATAGCAGTCTAACGCGAGTCGTTCGGGGTCGGCAGGCACGAACGGGAACCGGGCCAATTCACGACGCAGTCCCAGATCGCCGCTCGGGCGACCCAGGGTGAACGGGATTGTCCGGTAGGCCGAGACCCGGGTGCTGTGGACGGCCCGATTGTCATCGAAAGTGCCTTGCCGAATGCGCTCCTGATGGAGCCGGGTCAAGTCGATATCGGCGATGGCAGATCGAGGGCCCTCGGGAAACCGCTCCGACTCGGCCAACAGAGTGCCGTTCTCGTAGATCATGGTCTGGCCATCCCACGCCAGATCAGTGGTGGATTCACCCTCTCCTGCGGCCGCATAGAGGTAGGCAGCTAGGTACCGGGAGCTGGCTGATTCGCAGAGCAAGTGCCTATCCACAGCCTTGGCGATGGTGATCGGTGAGCTGGAGAGGTTCGCGATCACGGTAGCTCCGGCCAGCGCGGCCTCGGCGGCTGGGGGGATCGGTACCCAGAGATCCTCACAGATCTCGATGGAGAGCACCAGATTGGGTACGTCGACGGCGTCGAAAAGCAGGTTGGCGCCGAAGGGAACTTCATCCCCGTCGATGGTGAGGGTCGTTGGCACCTCCCGCCCTGATCCGATCTGACGGGCTTCGTAGAACTCCCGATAGGTGGGTAGATATACCTTCGGTACCACGCCGAGGATCTGACCGCGATGGATAACAACCGCACAGTTGTAGACCCGGTGCCGGCTGCGTAGCGGTGCACCGACCACGAGAACACACCCCAACTCTGTCGTGGCGGCGCTCAGTGAGCCGACTGCGGCCTCGACAGCGTCCAAGAGCGTGTCTTGGAGCATCAAGTCGTCGATGGAGTATCCGCTCAGACCCAGTTCGGGGAACACCGCGATGCCCACACCCTGAGAGCTGAGTTCTTGAGCCTGGGCCAGAATCGTCGCCGCGTTGTGGTCGGGATCGACCAGGCGCACCGGAGTGGTAGCGGTGGCGACCCGTGCGAAGCCCTGGTCGTAGACATTCCAAAAGTCCATCTCCCTAGCATCCCATTGAGAAGGAGGTGGCTGTGAACCATTGCTGCTGTCGTCCGCCGGGTATACCTCTGGTTGGCTTGTTGGCGGAAGCGGTGACCCCTGTGGTCCGCAGTTGTTGTGGCAGCTGTGCGGATGTTCATTCGTGCTCGAAGTGTTCGATATTTTGGTGTTCGGCGGCTCGTGCGGCGATGGTGCTGGCCATGCCGATGGCGCCGCCGGGCATTCCCTCGGTGCGTACGATGGTGACGCCATGTGGGTAGGGGAATTGGGAGTAGAGCGACCAGCGGCGGTGGTACGGTCGTGGGGCTCCTGGGTTTGTGATCACGATGACCCGGGTCATGTGGGGGACTGGATGGATTGAATTTATGTCGGCATAGCGGAGTTCGACGCGGAAACCCGCGCTCTCGTCCACGAGGCTGATGGGGGTGAGCCACAAAGCGCCCGGCCCATCCGGATCTAGTAAAGGAAAAAGTGTGCCTATAGACCATAGGCCGAAAGTGATGGCTGGTAAGGCGAAGATTCCCGACATCGCAGTCGGGTACGATATCCATCCTATTGCTCCGATACCAGCAAACCATGCCCCTACTAGGAACACCATTACTGCTCCTAGTGGCCAATCGATCCTCCGGGCTCGCGCGTACTGGAGTGCGCTTGTGCCTTGGAGGTGCGTGGTGGTGGGAGGTGTTTCTGGGGGAGGGCATAGCCGCAACCAAACATGCCCGATCACAGCCAGCAGTGTTGACGACCCGAGCATGAGGAGTACGGTTGGCACGATAAGGTCTTCGTAGGTGAGGGTGGCTTCTAGGGTGAGTAGCCATCCAAGGGCAATGAATCCTACCGAGAGGAAGAAATTGAAGATGGCCATGCCCCACCACAGGATGGGGTTTCTGGGCAGAATAATGACACTTCTGGGGAGGATGATGTGAGTTCTCGACATGTCCATGGGCTAACGCCCTCCAGTAAAGGCTCCGGCGATAGCTGCTGGCGTTGCACGTATCGTATCTCCGGTTTCTGCGAGTGCTCGACCACCTTCCAAGAATGCTCGTTCGACATCAGGGCCATTTTCGAAGAGTGAATCGATAGCACCATCGGTAAAAATCGCGACAGTGGCCCCCGCCAGCGCGCCAATAGCCACGCCAATAAGTGTTCCACCAATCGGAACAGGAACGAGGGTGCCAAAGAGTGCACCCGCTGCCATGCCTGCTACAATGGCGCCGCCTTGGGAGGCGATTATCTGCTCGGTGGGCTCACCGTCGCGCCAGTCGGAGTAGATGCCCAATCCTGCACCGGCCAAGCCCAAGACTTTGCCGGCTGTGGCTAGTCGCTGGAATCGCATCCCTTGATCCTGATAGCCACGAGCTGCAGTGTATCTTTCATCAGCAGCAGTGAGGTGTCGAATTGTACGCTTGCTCCCACGGTTCAAGCCTGCGCCTGAACGCCCGCTAGCTCGGGATTCGGCCAGTACTTCGCTAGCTTGCTGAAAATTTGCGGCGCCAAGGCTCGCAGCAAACTGACTCTTGCTGAATAGTATGGCCGAATGCGCGAGAGCTACTTTCCCCAACACATCCCCCAGCTTGAGCAGCAGGGTGATCAAGGTCAGCGTTGAAAACGCTTCCCGGAGTTTCTCAATAGCGTTCTCATGGGCACGGTATGCCCGCATTGATTCACCCCGCACCCGCAGAAAAGCAGTGAGCTTTGCCTGATAGGCGACGAAGGCTGCCTGTTCGGCATGGTAGCGCTCGATTCGCTCGGAAGAGTCTGTACCGAAATCGCCGAGCTGTCCGAGTAGGATCGGTGCCGGTTGTGGGTCTCCCGCTGGTGGCAGGATCCAGTATCCAGTCACGCTGAGGTCATGGCTCGTCGCATCTGATCGGGCGGCGCTCATGTCTGTTTGGCACCGTCGGAGCCGGCCAGCGAACAGGTCCAGAGTGGTGGCCATGGAGAGGAGTTCGGTGGCGATACCGTCACTCTGAACGCGGGCCTGGCGAAGGCGTTCGGCAAACGCCTGACCGGCTTCGGAATCCCATGCCCCCTCAGTATCTTGCATGGCCCTGTTCACGGTGTCAGCCGCAGCCGCGATTTCTGGCGCCAGGTTCTCACGCAGCCATAGGGCCGCTGATTCGATAGCGGCGGCTGAGCCCGGGATTTCGGTGTTGACGGGGTCCATCAGAGGTCTCGCTGGGCTTGCGTTCCGAGCTCGGTCAGGATTGCGGCGACGCTGCCATCGGTCTGTTCGTAGTCTGTCATCGCTGTCCGGGTTGCATGGGCGAACCCGCTGAGTGTGGCGACTAGTAGCCTGTCGCAGCTGATCTTTTGTATTCGCGACCCCAGGTGAGTCCTGGGCTGCGCCGTGGACCCTCACCGATACCCCGGCATCGATTCCGGATCCCCGTCTTGCCCAGAACCCACCTGACGCCG